>JBPYDT010000021.1:0-6943 GCA_051986275.1 Acidimicrobiia bacterium
GGCTTCACCGCGACGGCGCGCCGCTGGGCGCTCCAGACGCTCGGCGTCGGCTTCCCGTCGCTGCAGGTCCTGGCGGCGGCCAAGCGCGACGCTCAGTAGCCGGCGGCGAGGTCAACCACGCCCTCGAGGGGCTCGCCCCTCCGGTAGCGGCGCAGGTTCCCGACGAAGGTCTCGACGAGGATGTCGCTCGCCCCCGGCATGCTCCACGAGATGTGGGGGCTGAGGTGGACCCGCGAGTGCGAGTACATCCAGTGGCCGTCCGGCAGCGGCTCGGGACTCACCGCGTCGAGCGAGGCCACGGCGACCCGACCGTCGTCGAGCGCGACGCGCAGCGCGTCCTGGTCGATGAGGGCGCCTCGGGCGATGTTCACGATGTGCACGCCGGGCTTCACCTTCTCGAGCGCGTCGGCGTCGAGGAGATGATGCGTCTCGGGGGTCGCCGGCGCGGTGAGCACGAGGTGGTCGGCGACGCCGAGCACGGCGTCGAGGGAGGCGACCTGCTCGACACCCGCGACCGGTGAAGGGGCGTCGCTCCGACGCCGCGCCACGACGCGCATCTCGAACGGCAGGGCGCGCGCCGCGACCGCCGCGCCGATGCCGCCCAGCCCGACGAGGCCGAGCGTCCGACCGGCGAGCCCGCCGAGCTGGGCCGTGTGCCACTGCTCCGGGCCGGTCGTGATCCAGGACTCGGGGAGGTGCTTCTCGACCGCGAGCATCTGCGCCAGCACCCACTCCGCGATGGGGACGGCGCTCGCGCCGCGCGAGCACGTAAGCGTCCGTTCGCCGACGAGCTCGAGCGGGAAGCGGTCGACGCCGGTGCCCATCGTGTGCACCCACCGCACGCCGCGACCGAGGACGTGCTCGAGGTTCGGCAGGTTCCAGGGGATCGTGAAGAGGACCTCGCCCTCGATTCCCTCGTCGAGGTCGCCCTCACCCGGGATCTCGATGAGCTCGACGTCGGGGACCGCGGCGCGGACCTGGTCGGCGACGGGACCGCGGACGTGGGTGAGGACGCGCATCACGCGAGCTCCGGCCAGTACGAGCGGGCCGTGCCGGCGAGGAACGCGTCGCGGTCGTCGTCCCGCAGCTTGGACGCGGCCTGGCGCGCGTACTCGACGACGTCGCCGTAGGGTCGGTCGTGGGTCTGGGAATAGTCCGATCCCCACATGAGCCGGTCGGCCCCGAAGCGGTCGACGAGGTCGCCGAGCAGCTCGCGAACGTCACCGTGCGCCGCCGCATGGTCGAGGGCGATCGTCGACACCTTCAGCGCCAGGTTCGGCGCTTCGGCGAGGACGGCGAGCTCGTCCGGGACGCCGTGGGCGAAGTCGGCGAAACCGCAATGGTCGAGCGCGAGCGGGACGCGGGGCAGGCGGGGCAGCGCCTCGGCGAGCGCCGGCAGGTGCGTGGCCAGGATCGTGACCACCACGGGCAGGCGGGCGGTCGCCGCGACGGCCCAGACCCCGATGGGCTCGACGAGGCCGCCGTCGTGGATCGCGACCCAGCGGAGGCCGCGCGCGCCCGCCGCGATGACGTGGGCCGCCTCGGTCGCTGGATCGGCGGTGCCGAGATCGACGCACGCCACGGCCGTCGTGCGGCCGGGGTGGGCCGCGGCCGCGTCGAGGGCGTATCGGTTGTCGAAGCGGTACGCGCTGATCGCCTGGACGAGCACCGCGCCGGCGACGTCGTGGTCGTCGAGCAGCCCGAGCAGGCGCTCGACCGAGCACGGGTCGTCGCGGTACCAGGGTGCGGTCGCGCCGCTCGGGTCCAGCGGGTAGCGGTCCTCGTCGGGCGCGATGACGTGCACGTGGGTGTCGATGACCGCGGTCACGGCTGCCCGTCCGGGGACAGCAAGCGGCGGCCAGCGGTGAGGCCGCCGTCAACGGTGAGCGCCTCGCCGTGCACGAACGACGCGTCGTCCGACGCGAGGAACAGCGCGGCCGCCGCGACCTCCTCGGGCCGACCGGCGCGACCGAGCGTGTGCCACTCGACGAACCGCTCGCGCACCTCGGCGAAGGCCGGGTCGTGCAGGACCGCGGTGAGCGGCGTGTCGATGAGGCCCGGGCAGAGGCAGTTGACGCGCACCCCGGCTGGGCCGAAGTCGGTCGCCATGTTGCGGGTGAGGAGCAGGACACCGCCCTTCGACACGTTGTACGCCGTCTGGCCGGACAGCCCCATCAGTCCCTCGATGCTGGCCAGGTTCACGATGCTGCCTCGACGACGGGCGGCCATGCGGCGCACCACGTGCTTGGACACGAGCCAGGTCCCGGTCAGGTTGACACCGATGACCCGCTCCCACTCGGCGCGCTCCATCACGTCCGCGCGCCCAACGGACAACACGCCGGCCGCGTTCACCAGCACGTCGAGGTCGCCGAGCGCGCGGGTCGCCTCGGCGACGACCTCCTCGACGCGCGCCTCGTCCCGGACGTCGGCCTGCCACCACCGCTTCGCCGCGCTCCCCGCCGGCTGCTCGGCCACATCCAGGCCGCCGACGATCGCGCCCTCCTCGGCGAAGCGCGCCGCGCAGGCCGCGCCGATCCCCGACGCCGCGCCGGTGACGAGCGCGATGCGGCCGGCCAAGCGGTCAGCCACAGGTCACCGCCGTCACGGCCGGAACCCTTGCAGCATGCGGTCGAGGTCGCCACGCCCTGCGGGCAGGGGCGTCCACGGTCCGTCGGCCATGACGGTGGGCCACTCGTCGCGCACGCGCTCGGGGGTCAGTGAGCGGCTGCGCCAGCCGTCGTTGACCGCGAGCGTGACGCGGCCGACGTAGCCCCCGCCCACGCTGAAGCACTCCCCCGTCACCCCGCAGCCCTCGTGCACGAGCCACGCGACGACAGGGGCAACCTCGTCGACCGAGAGCCACGCGTGCAGTGCCGGGGAGGCCGGGATCGGGCCGAAGCCGCCGGGCCGCGTCTTGGCGCACGGTGCCACGACGTTGACCTTGATGCCCTGCGCCGCGCCCTCGAGCGCGAGGGCCCGCGTGAGGCCGACTACGCCAAGCTTCGTCGCGGCGTAGCCGGTCATCTGGGCGACGCCCCAGAGCCCGGCCCCCGACGAGAGGTTCAGGACCCGGCCGTAGCGGGCCGCGGTCAAAACGGGCCACGCTGCCCGGGTGACGTTGAAGTGACCGCCGAGCTGCGAGGCCAGCTCGTCGTCGAGGAGCGACGGCGCGTAGTCCTCGAAGGGCGCCTGGCGGACGACGCCCGCGTTGTTCACGACGATGTCGACGCGTCCGAACGCGTCGAGCGCCGCCTGGACGATGGCGCGGCCGCCGTCGGGCGTGGCGACGCTGTCCTCGTTCGCGATGGCCTCCCCGCCCGCCTCCTCGATCTCGGCGACGACGTCGTGCGCCGGGTTCGTCGCGGGTGCGGTCCCGCTGCCGTCGGTGTCGCTGATCGCCACCCCGAGGTCGTTCACGACGACGCGCCCGCCGCGCGCCGCGAGGAGGAGCGCGTAGGCGCGCCCGAGGTTGCGGCCCGCGCCGGTCACGATCGCGACCCGACCGTCGAAGCGAAGCTCGGGCGAGGTGTCCGTCATGGGACGGGCGGGCGGCGACCGACCCCGCGTCGTCGCGGGCTCAGAAGAGGGTGTCCGGGATGTGGTCGAGCCGGTAGAGCGCCTTGCAGTTGTCGTGCAGCATCCGGCGCACCTCGTCCGCCGGCAGGCCGCGGAAGTCGCGCTCGATCGTGACGCGGTTGTTCGGCCAGTCGCTTCCGGTGTGGGGGTAGTCGGTCGACCAGAGCAGGTGCTCGAGGTTCATGCGGTGGCGCAGCTGGATGCCAACGGTGTCGATCATGAACGTCGCCCAGAAGTTCCGGTGGAAGATGCGGCTCGGCATCGTCCGCATCTGCTCGACGCCGTTCGTGAACCAGCGGTAGCGCAGGAACATGTCGTCGACCTGCTCGAGCAGCGTCGGGATCCAGCCGATGTTGGCCTCGACCAGCAGGAGCTTGAGGTCCGTGAAGCGCTCGAAGATGCCCGAGAAGATGAGGTCGCACACGACGGGGATCGTGTGCGCCCCCGCCTTGCTCGCGCCGGCGACCCCCATGAACGCAAGGGTGTCCATCGGCGGCGGCTTGGCCGGCTGACCCTTGAGGAAGCTGCCGATGTGCACCGCGACCGGCAGGTCGGCCTCCTGGGCGAAGGACCAGAAGCGGTCGTCGTCGGGCTCGGCGTCCAGGCTCCCGTTCGGGAACGCCGAGATGACGACGCCCCGGTGGCCGAGCCCGACGGCGCGTTCCGCCTCGGCGATCGAGTCGTCGACGCTCGTCGTGGGCAGGATTCCCTGTCCGATGAGGCGGCCGTCCGAGCCGTCGCAGAACTCGGCCAGCCAGTCGTTGTAGGCCCGCACGCACGCGACCTGGAGCTCCGGCTCCTTGCCGTACATCTTGGCGCCGGACAGCGTCACGCTCGGATAGAGCACCTGGGCGTAGATGCCGTCAGCGTCGAGGTCGGCCAGCCGCGCCTTGGTGTCGAACGAGCCCGGACGCATCCCCTCGTAGGTGATGCCCGCGGGCCGGAACTGCGGGAACGAGAGCCCGGCGGTGGCCGTGAGCCCGACCGGCCGCATCGCCTTCCCGTCGTCGAAGGACCACACGTCGCCGTCGTCGGTGTGGATGACCTTCGGTGCGCGCTCCCGAAGCCGGGCCGGCACGCGGGCCTGCCAGGTGTCGGGCGGCTCGTTGACGTGCGCGTCCGCGTCCAGGATCGGGTAGTCGATGCTGGCAACCTCGAGGAAGGGCTGGCTCATGCGGCCACGCTCGCGCTCGCCCTCGGCCGACCGCAACCGCCGCCCGACGTCGGGCCCGGCCCGCCGCGTGCGCTCAGTCGGCGGCGACCGGCTCGGGGCTCGAGCGCTCCCGCACCACGATCCGCACGAGCGGGACCGGCTCGTCCAGCCCCTTCAGCGCGACCGCGCCCATCGACTCGTGCGGCGGCACGGTGTCGAACAGGCCCAGCATCGCCTCGGTGACGACGATCTCGCCCTTCCCCGCCTGCCCGCACAGCCGGCTGGCGAGGTTCACGGTGTCGCCGACGATGTCGTACTGGCGCCGCCGACCGCCACCGACGTGGGCCGCGACGACCTCGCCGCTGTTCATGCCGATCCCGAACCGCACCTCGGGGATGTGCAGGTCGGCGAGCTGCGCGGTCAGCTCGGGGGCTCGCGCTTGGATCTCCATGGCGCAGTCGAGCGCGACCTGGGGATGGTGCGGGACCGGCAGCGGCGCGCCGAAGACGGCGAACACCTCGTCCCCGACGAACTTCAGCACCGTGCCGCCCCAGCGCAAGATGATGTCGGTGGAGAGCTCGTAGAACAGGTTGAGCATGGCGCGGACCTGCGACGGCTCGAGCGTCGCTGACAACGACGTGAACCCGCGCATGTCGCAGAAGAACAGGCTCACGTCCAGCCGCTCCCCCTCGACGGCGGTCTCGACCCGTCCCGAGTCCTCGAGCTGGCGCGCCACCGTCTCCGGCACATATTGCGCGAAGAGCGCCGACACGCGGCGGCGCTGGCGCGTCTCGGTCACGTAGCGAATCCCCAGCGCGACCACGAACCCCACGACGAGCGCGGCGAAGGGATAGAAGAGGTTTTCCTGGTGACCGCCGTCGAAGCGGACGATGGCGAAGGCGAGGTAGCCGGCCGCCGCGAGCAGCGCCACCAGGCTCGACGCCCACACCGGCAGGACCATCACCGCGAACGCGACCAGGAGCACCAAGAGCGCGACCCAGAAGTTGGTCTCGAGGTGCGACACCGGCGACAGGTACGAGGCGGTGAGCATCGTGTTCAGCGCGTTGGCGTGGATGAACACGCCGGCCATGCCGGTCGACTTGTTGATCGGCACGAGCTGGTGGTCACCGCTCAGCGGGTCGGTGTCGCCGACGAAGACCACCTTTCCGGCGAGCCGGCTCGGCGAGACATGGCCGTCGAGGACGTCGATGGCGGACACGTACGACGCCTGGCCGACCTCGCCGCGGAGCCCGTCCGCCCAGTTGAGGCGCAGGTCGTGCGTGGACTCGGTCGGGATGAACCGGCCGGCGGCCTGCACGCCGTCGCGTTGGACCGTGACCGGCGAGGTGTCCCCCTGGTAGGCCTGAAGCGCCGCAAGCGACAGCGCGGGGATCGGCGTGCCGTTCGCGTCCTCGACGACGAGCGGCAGTGTGCGGACGACGCCGTCGACCGGGTCCGGGAGCACGTTGGCGTGCGCCACGACACCCTCGGACGCGATCGCCCCTTCGGGCTGGTCGGCGTTCTCCAGCTGCTCGAGACCGGGGTCGGGCCCCCGCTTGAGGCCACCGGTCTCGGCGAACACCGCGGCCGGCGAGTGTCGCAGCGCGGCCTCGAACGCCGCGTCGTCGGCCGGCCCGCTCTTCGACGCGCCGGCGAAGACGACGTCCCACACGACGACCTTCGCCCCGGCGGCGGCGAGCTGATCGGCCAGCTGCGCCTCCTTGGCGCGCGGCCACGGGAACTGCCCGACGGCGCTCTCGGACCGCTGGTCGATGCCGACCACGACGACCTGGGAGCTCGTGTGGGCAGATGGGAACAGGGCGTCGGTCGCGCGCCGTCCAAACCCGGCGAAGGCACCGGCCGCGAGCCCGACGGCGGCGATCGCCGTGACGACGATCGTGATCACGAGCGCGCTCGCGACGCGACGCACGGCGCGACGGTGGCTGGTGGTCAGGCGGCCGAGTCGGCCAATCAGGCTCGTGCCGTCCGCCACGCGCTACGTCCCGAGCTTCGCGGCGAGGTACGACACGAGTCCCCGGACCGTGGATCGGCCCTCGTACACGAGCGTCCCCCTTCGCGTCCCTCCGCCGCGGGTGAGCCGTCAACCTACCCCCGGGCCCGCGGCCTCCTGGTGCAAAGGAGTCCACCGTTCGCGTCCGGGGGTGCCGTGCACGCCAGGACCTGACGTGGAAAACTGACCACGGACAGGGGAAG
>JBPYDT010000022.1:0-11757 GCA_051986275.1 Acidimicrobiia bacterium
CCTGTGCCACGACTTCGCGCAGAAGGAGATCGCGCGGCGTGCGCCGCGCGCCTGGGAGGAGGCGCGCTGCCCGACGGACCTCTTGCGCGAGATGGGCCAGCTCGGCCTGCTCGGCGTGCTGATCCCCGAGGAGTGGGGCGGGATCGGCATGTCGACTGTGGGCTTCGTCGCGGCGATGGAGCAGCTCGGGGTTGCCGACCAGTCGGTCGCCGCGGCGTGGCAGGCGCACGTGACGATCGGTTCGTTGCCGCTGTACCTCTTCGGTGACGACGCGCAACGGGAACGCTGGCTGCGCCCCCTGGCGGAGGGGCGGGCACTCGGCGCGTTCGGTCTGACCGAGCCGGACGCCGGCTCCGACGCCCGCGGGATCCGCACACGCGCCGAGTCGCGCGACGGTGGCTGGCAGATCAACGGGTCCAAGACGTTCATCTCGAACGCCGGTACCGACATGTCCTTCGGCGTCACGTTGCTCGCCCGCACGGACCCAGGTCAGAGCGGACCACCGCGCTACGCGAGCTTCGTCGTGGAGAAGGACACCCCCGGCTTCACGATGGGTCCGAAGATGCGGGGCATCGGGTGGCGCAGCCTCGACACCCGCGAGCTGCACTTCGACGACGTCTGGGTGCCCGCCGAGCATCTCATCGGTGACCCCGACCTCGGCCTCGGCCAGTTCCTCGCCACGCTCGAGGTCGGCCGAATCTCGATCGCGGCGCTGTCGCTGAGCCTGACCCAGGCCGTTCTCGACCTGGCGACGGCGCACGCGCGCCAGCGCGTCCAGTTCGGCCAGCCGATCTCGAAGTTCCAGGCCATCCAGTTCAAGCTCGCCGACATCGCCACCGAGCTGGAGGCCGCCCGCTGGCTCACGTACCGCGCCGCCCATCTGCGTGACATCGGGCAGCCGTTCCAGACCGAGGCGGCCATGGCGAAGCTCAAGGCCAGTCGCCTCGCGACGTGGGCCGCGTCGGAGGCCGTCCAGATCCACGGCGGGATCGGGTACATGCTCGACACGCCCGTGGCGCGCTTCTACTGCGACTCGAAGGTGCTCGAGATCGGTGAAGGGACGAACGAGATCCAGCACCTCGTGATCGCCCGCGCGCTGGGCTGCTGAGCTCAGGTCGCCACGAGACGCCGGATGGCGTGGGCGATGTCGTCGCGGTCCGGCAGCCATGCCCGTTCGAGCTCGGGCGCGTACGGCGGGGGCGTGGCCACGGCGCCGACGCGCTCGATGGGCGCGTCGAGGTCCCAGAAGGCGTCGCGGGCGACGGTTGCCGCGACCTCGGCGCCGACGCCAAAGGGGACGACCGCCTCGTGCGCGATGAGGAGCCGGCTCGTCTTGCGGACCGACTCGAGGATCGGCGCCGTGTCGAGCGGTGCCACCGTGCGCAGGTCGATCACCTCGACGGACGTGCCGTCCCCCGCGACGACCTCGGCGGCGGCGAGCGCCTCGTGGACCATCCGTGAGACGGACACGACCGTGACGTCGGCGCCCCGCCGCACCACGGCCGACCGGCCGATCGGGACGAGGTAGTCGGGCGGCGGCTGCGCTCCCTTCATGCCATACAGCAGCCGGTTCTCGATGAAGACCACGGGGTTGGGGTCCTGGATCGCGGCCCGTAGGAGGCCGTACGTGTCCGCGGGGTTCGAGGGCATCACGACGCTGAGGCCGGGGATGTGGGCGAGCAGCGCCTCGAGGCTCTGCGAGTGCTGGCTCCCCGAGGAACGGCCAGCACCGAACTGGGTCCGGACGGTGAGCGCCATCGGCGCGGCGCCGCCGGTCATGTACGGCAGCTTCGCGGCCTGGTTGAGCAGCTGGTCGAGGCAGACGCCGAGGAAGTCGAGGTACATCACCTCCACGACGGGGCGCAGCCCGGCCATCGCCGCGCCGACACCGAGGCCGACGATCGCCATCTCGGAGATGGGGGTGTCACGGACCCGGTCGCCGAAGCGCTCGTGGAGCCCGCGTGTGAGTCCGAAGACGTTCCCGCCAGCGGCGACGTCGATCCCGGCGACGAACACGCGGTCGTCGGCCGCCAGCTCGGCCTCGAGCGCGGCGCGGACCGCGTCCATGGTGCGGAACGTCGGGGCGTCGGCGGCGGGTGGCGGCGGCTCCTCGCGTGCGGGCCGCGGGTGGAGCACGAAGGCGGTCACGGTCGCGGCGTTGGGCGGCTCGAGCCGTCGTGCCGCCTCGAGCGCGCCGTCGAGCTCGTCGCGCACCGACGACGCCAACGCGGTCAGCTCATCGTCGCGGACGCCCGTCGCGCGCAGCCGCTCCTCGTGGGCGGGGATCGGGTCTCGCGCCGCCCACTCGCGGACCTCGTCGGCGGAACGGTAGCGCTCGGGATCGCCCTCGTAGTGGCCGTGCCAGCGGTAGGTCGTGGCCTCGACGAGGGCGGGACCCGCACCGCCCCGGATGGCCGTGACGAGCTCCTGCATGACCGCCGCCGTCTCCGTGACGTCGTTGCCATCGGCCGCCGCGTAGTCGAGGCGATAGCCCGCCGCCCGCCGCGCGAGCGGGGCGGCCTGCTGGGTCGCGGTGGGCGAGAACTCGGCGTACCCGTTGTTCTCACAGAAGAAGACAATCGGCAGGTGCCACACGGCGGCGAGGTTCAGCGCCTCGTGGAACGCCCCTTGCGCCGGCGCGCCGTCGCCAAAGAACGCCACGGCGACGCTGCCGTCACCTCGGAGCCGCGCCGCGGTGGCGGCACCCACGGCGATGGGCAGGCCCGCGGCCACGATGCCGTTCGCGCCAAAGATCCCCAGCTTCGGGTCGGCGATGTGCATCGAGCCCCCGCGGCCGCGGTTCGTGCCCGCGTCCTTGCCCATGAGCTCGCCGAACATGCCGAGCGGCTCGAGGCCCTTCGCGAGACAGTGGCCGTGGCCGCGATGGGTCGACGTGATGACGTCCGCCGGGCCGAGTGGCCAGCACGCGCCGACCGCCGCGGCCTCCTGGCCGATCGAGAGATGGACGAAGCCGGGCACCTCGCCGTCGCGGTACAGCGTCGCCACCCGCTCCTCGAACCCGCGGATCAGCAGCATCCGCCGGTGCATCTCGACGAGGTCCGCGCGCGAGAACCCCGACGGGGACGACCGGTCGCGAGCCACCGGCAAGGTATTGTACTGGTCGGTACAAACGGGGAAGGGCGCATGGCCGACCAGATCGAGATCCCCGACGCGTTCCCCGCCCCGGGCTCGGTGGCGGGGAAGCGGGTGGTGCTCACGGGCGCCAGCCGGGGGCTCGGTGCGCTCCTCGCGCACGCCTTCTCGGACGCGGACGCCCGCGTTGCGCTCGTGGCGCGCACGGAGCAGGACCTGAAGACGGTGGCCGCGTCGCTTCCCGGTGCATCCCTCGTGTTGAGCGGCGACGTGGCGGACGAGGAGTTCAACGAGTCGATCGCCGACGCCGCGGTGGCGGAGTGGGGCGGCGTCGACGTGTGGATCTGCAACGCGGGAATCTCCCCGGTCGTCGGCGGTCCGCGCGACGTCGGCCCGTCGACCTGGCGCGAAGTCGTCGAGGTGAATCTCACGGGCGCCTTCCTCGGTGCCCGCGCCGCGACGCGGGTGATGGGAGCGGGCGGGCGCCTGATCTTCACCGGGTCGGTCCTGGGGGAACGGCCGCGTCAGGGGCTGAGCGCGTACAGCGCCTCGAAGGCGGGGCTCGTCGGCCTGGCGAAGGCCCTCGCCCTCGATCTGGCGGCGTCGGGCATCACCGTGAACGTCGTTGCGCCGGGATGGTTCGATTCGCCGCTGGCCGACCGGTGGAAGCGCAACCCGGAGCTCGCGAGCGGGATCGTCACCCACACCGCACAACGGCGCTGGGGCGGCCCCGCCGACCTCGCTGGCGCGTACCTGTTCCTCGCCTCCGACGCGGCCGCGTTCGTGACCGGCACGGTGCTCGCCGTCGACGGCGGCTACCTGCTCGTATGACGGATGCGACGCCGCGACGCGTCGTGGCGATCACCGGTGCCGGGGGCGCGCTCGGGGCAGCGGTGTCCCGCCAGCTCGCGGCCGAGGAGGGTACCAATCTCGTGCTGAGCGACGTCAGCGCGTCGGCGCTCGAGGCGACGGTGCGTGGGCTGCCCGACGGCGCCTCGTGCGAGACGACGCTCGCGGACGTCAGCCTCCTGGAGGCCGTCGAATCGGTGGTCGGGCTGGCGGTCGAGCGATTCGCGCACCTCGACGTGCTCATCAGCAACGCCGGCGTGCTGTCGCCGAACGGCCGGATCCACAACTTGGCGACCGCGGACTGGGAGCGGGCGTTCCACGTCAACGTCCTTGGCGCGGTCAACGGGATTCGCGCCGCGGTGCCGATCATGCGCGCGCAGCGGTCGGGCTCGATCGTGCTCACCGCGTCCGTCGCTGGTCTCACGGCGTGGTCCCACGCTGCGCCGTACTGCGCGACGAAGGCCGCCGTGATCCAACTCGCGAAGGTTGCGGCGGTCGAGTACGCCCGCGACGGGATCCGTGTGAACTGCGTCTGCCCGGGGACGTTCCGCTCGGCGATCCACGGGGACCTGCCGCCTGAGGCGCTGGACGCGATCGGGGCTCGCCATCCGCTCGGGCTCGGGTCGGCCGAAGACCTGGTCGGGGTGTACTCGTACCTCGCCAGCGACGCGTCCCGTTGGACGACCGGTTCGGCCCTCGTCGTCGACGGCGGCTACGCCGCGCCCTGATCGCCCACGCCTCGCCGGCGGCATGAAGCCGGTGCCGTGACGCGTCGACGCCTACGTCGCGTCTCCCGAGCGCCGCCTCGTCGTCGGGTGCTCGATCCCACGCATGAAGATGTCGGCGAACGGCTTCGCCACGTCACGAGCCGACAGTCGACCGCTCGGCCGCAGCCAGAGATAGGTGTAGTTGTGCATGCCGAGCCAGGCCATCGCGGTGAGCCGAGGATCCAGCTCACGGAACTCGCCCGAGTCCACCCCGGCCTGGAGGACCGCCTCGACCCGCCGCTCGTACTCGCGGCGTCGCCCGCGGAACTGCTCGGCCCGCTCGCCCGTGAGCGCCGGGAACTCGTGGAGGAAGACCCAGACATGGTCGGGGTACCGGTGGATGACGTCGAGCAGCTCGTCGCCGAGCCTGCCGAGCTGGGCGGACGGGGACCCCCCCGCCTCCTTCACCCGCTCCGCGCCGGCCATGACCTCGTCCATCACCCGGTCGTGGATGGCGGCGAGCAGCTCCTCCTTCGACCCGATGTAGTGGTAGAGCGCGCCCTTGCCGAGGTCGTTGGCGGCGCAGAGCTCGGCCGTCCCGGTGGCGTGGTAGCCGCGTCGGGCGAAGACGCGAGCTGACGTGTCGATGATCGCCTGGCGACGCGCCTGCCACTTTGCGCTGCGTCCACGCTCGTCGGGGGCGGTCCGCGGCATCGCCGGCGACGCTAGCGGGCCGTCCACGATCTACATTCTGACTGGTCGGTACAAAGTTGTCACCTCGGGGGTGCGAGTGACGAACGGGAGGCGGCGCCCGAGGTCCCGACGGTGAGCGCTGCGACCGACGGTGACCTGAACTGGTTCGCCGTCCTCGCGCACCACGCGGTCCGCACGCCCGACAAGCCGCTCGCCGTGCTCGGCGACGAGACGATCACGTACCAGGAGATGGCGGCGAGCGCGGCGTCACTCGCGGGCGGCCTGCACGAGCATGGTGTGCGCGCCCGTGACGTCGTGGGACTCCTGTCGCACAACTGCCTTGAGTTCATCGAGACGCTCTTCGCCGCGAACTATCTGGGTGCGATCGCGATGCCGATCAACTGGCGCCTCGCCGCGCCGGAGGTCCGCTACATCCTCGAGCACTCGGAGGCTCGCGCACTCGTCTGCGGCGACGCGCTGACCGACCTCGCGACCGAGGCGACGCGCGGGCTCGAGGCCACGATGCTTCGAGCGTGCATCGGGCCGCACGCACCCGCGGGATGGATTCTGCTCAGCGAACTACGACAATCGCCGGGTGTCCCACCGCGGGTCGCCGCCGCTGCCGACGACGTCCACCGGTTGATGTACACCTCGGGGACGACCGGGCGCCCGAAGGGCGTGATGATCACCCACGCCAACCTCGCGTGGAAGAACCTCGCGCACGTCATCGAGTTCGGCTTCACGAGCGACGACCTTGGCCTCGCGTGCGGACCGCTGTACCACGTCGGGGCGCTCGACCTCACGACGACGAGCCTCATTGCCGCGGGCGCCACGACGATCATCCACCCGATCTTCGAGGCCGCCGACGTCGTCGACGAGCTCGAGCGGTCCCGCGTGACGACCGTGTGGCTCGCGCCGGCGATGATCAACGCCATCATGGCGTTGCCCGGGATCGAGCAGCACGACCTCTCGTCGGTGCGGCTCGTCATCAACGGTGGCGAGAAGATGCCGATCCCACTCATCGAGCGGCTCCAGCGGACGTTTCCCTCCGCGTGGTTCGCCGACGCGTACGGCCTCACGGAGACGGTCTCGGGCGACACCTTCCTCGACAGAGAGAGCCTCCTGACCAAGCTGGGCAGCGTCGGCCGCCCCTGCGTCTATCTCGAGCTCGACGTCTGGGACGACGAGGGCCGCTCCGTGCCGACGGGCGAGGGCGGTGAGGTCGTCCTGCGCGGGCCGAAGGTGTTCAAGGGCTACTGGCGCGACCCGGACGCGACAGCCGCGGCGTTCGCCGGAGGATGGTTTCATACGGGCGATATTGGAATCATGGACGACGACGGGTACCTCTACATCGTCGACCGGCTGAAGGACATGATCGTGTCGGGCGGCGAGAACATCGCCGGCTCCGAGATCGAGCGCGTGCTCTACGAGCACCCCGGCGTGCTCGAAGCGGCGGTGGTCGGCCGACCGGACGATCGGTGGGGCGAGGTCCCAGTGGCGTTCGTGGTGGTCCGACCGGATACCACCGTGACGGCCGACGAACTCATCGACTACTGCGGTGGTCAGCTGGCGCGCTTCAAGGTCCCGAAGGGGATCGTCTTCCTCGATGCGCTGCCGCGAAACCCGTCGGGCAAGGTGCTCAAGCGCGAACTCCGTCAGTCGCTCCGCACGTCGGACGCACGGTCGTGAACGGCACGGCGACGCTCGGCCGCGCCGCCCGCGATGCCTGACGCCCGAAGGTGCTGATGGGCACCGCGATCCAGGCGTTGAGTTCCCCAAGAACCTGGTGAGCTGGCGCCAGGCCGATGACGGGGAGCTCGAAGACGCGCCGTCCCACGCGGGGCCGCGTGAGCGGAACGCTCACAAGGGCAGGAGCGTCGGAAGCCGCCGCGACCGGAGGAGCTGCTCCCCGAGCTCGCACGTCAGCGTGTGAGCGGAGCCGAACAGCTCGTCGAGGAGCAGCACCCGTCGGTAGGACCGATGGAACGGGTGCTCGGCGGTGAAGCCGATGCCCGCGAGCACCTGCTGACAGTGGCGCGCCGCGGCGCGAGCACTGCGGCCTGCGAGCGATTTCGCGGCCCGCGCCAGCTCGGGCGAGGACGCCCCCCCGGCGGCGCCGACCACTGCGTCGGCGGCCTCGATCGCCACCAGCGTCTCGGCGAGGCGATGACGGACAGCCTGGAACCGGCCGATCGGCTGGCCGTACTGGATCCGGTCGAGCGCGTGCTGGCGCGCCAGTTCGAGCATGGCCCGCGCGGCGCCGAGGATCTCGTGGCTCAGCGCCACCTGCGCGAGCGTGACCGCCGCGTCCCACCCACGTCCCGCGGGGCGTGCTTCGACGGCGGAGGGCACGGTATCCGCGGTGACCTCGAGCAGGCCGTAGGCGGGATCGATTCCCGACACCGGCCGGATGCTGAGTTCGGACACGGCGACCGTGGCGATGACCGGCGGGTCGGCGCCGCGCCGCCTCGCGACCACGACGGCGCGGTCGGCGCGGTGAAGGACGGGCGTGCCGACGCCGCGGATCGAGAGTCGACTGTCGACGTGTTGCGCGGGCGGTGCCGTTTCGCCCAGCGCGGGCAGGACGGCTGCGACTGTCTGCGTCGTCGGGAGGCCGAGTCGGGTCGCCACCACCTGGTCGAGCGCCGCCGAGGTCGCGGTTGCCCGTCCTTGGAGAGTGAAGAGGACCGACACGGCGGCCTCCGGGTCGTCGGCGAGCGCGTCGAGCCATCCGAGGCCGGCGAGCGCGGCGTCGAGCGCGTCGCCCGTGTGGCGCTCAGTTGCCTGGCGCACGCTGCGGCGGAACAGCTCGAGGTCCGACGCGTCCATCACCGGTCGTCGCCGAGGTCGAGGACGCGGCGGGCGATGATGTTGCGCTGGATCTCCGCGGTGCCGCCGTAGATCGTCGCCGCTCGGGAGTACAGGAACTCGGTCCGCCAGCGCTCGCTCGTGGGGTCATCGCCGCTCACGATCTCCGCAGCGAGGCCGGTGGCGACGAGGTCCAGGACCGCCTGCTCCGCGGCCGCGAGCAGCACCTTGTCGATCGAGGTCTCGGCGCCGAGCGGCTCACCGCCCGCCATACGGTACTGGGTGGTGCGCGACCGGGCTCGGAACGCGAGCAGGAGCTGGGCGACCTCGCCCACCTCGAGCGCGCTCAGCGCGCCGTCGGGCACGCTGGCGAGCAGTCGCGCGAGCCGCCGTTCCAGATAAGCGCAGCGATGCCAGAGGGACGTGCTTCGCTCGTAGGGGAGCAGGTCCATGGCTACCGCCCATCCCTGATCGACTTCACCCAAGGTGCGCGAGAGCGGAACGCGCACGTCGTCGTAGAAGACCTCGGAGAACTCGTCTGTGCCGTGCATTGTCCGGAGCGGCCGGACCGTGATGCCGGGCGTGTCCATGTCGACGAACAGGGCGGTGATGCCCCGGTGGGCCGACTCCGGTGAGCCGGTGCGGGTGAGCAGCACGCAGCGCGCCGCGTACTGCGCGTAGCTGGTCCAGACCTTCTGCCCGGTCACCCGCCACCCGTCGTCCGTCCGGACTGCTCGGCACCTGAGCGAGGCGAGGTTGCTCCCGGTCCCGGGCTCCGAGAATCCCTGGCACCAGATCTCGTCGCCCCGCAGGAGGCGGGGCACCATCTCGGCCGCGAGCCGCGGCGGCGCGAAGTTGATCATCGTCGGCGCCAGCACCTCCGTCATCGAGTAGGCATCGGGCTCCACGACTTCACGTGCCATCAGCGCCTCGCCGAGGTACGCCCGCAGGATCGGCGACCCCCCGAGCCCGCCCACCCCCTCGGGCCAGCCCCACCGCATCCACCCCGCCTCGTACGCCAGCCGCTTGACGTGCGCGAGGTGCGCCATCCGCTCGTCGAGCGTGCCGCTGCCCTGATACGTCGGTGCGAGCTCGCGGGCATGGCTCGCGAGCCACTCGTCCAGCGCCGGCCGGAAGGTCGCGAGATCCATTGGCGCCGGGACCTTGCCGAACGTTCGCCGGTGTCAGCGACGACCGGCCGTGGCCGGGTGCAGGCTCACCGCGATTCCCGAGTAGTGCGCCATCCCGGTCGTCACGTCGATGTCCTGGTCACAGGTGAGGCGATTGACGTTGGCGCTCTGATGGCCGTGCGGCACCGACACGGTGCCGGCGCGGACCGACGCGTCGACCTTCACGACGCCCTCCAGCTCCCCGCGCGCGCTGCGCACCACGACGGCGTCGCCGTCGCCGACCGCGGCCGCGGCCGCGTCGGCGGGGTGGACGATGACCTCGGTGCGTTCGCCCAGAAAGTCGAGCTGGGAGTTGAGGTGGCGCGCCTGGCGGCGCGGCACGAGCACGAGCGGCGCCGGCGGCGCCAGGGTCGCCAGCTGGTCGACCAACAGGGGTGGCGCCAGCCGCCAGCCGCCGAGGCGCTCGAGGTGGCGCTCCACCCACTCGGCGGGGAGCTCGTAGGGCCGCTCGACCCAGCCGGCCGCGGCCAGATCCTCGAAGGCGCACCGCGCCCCGTTCGTGATCCGCCGCAGGACGGCCTCGTCGTCGAGATCCCCCGCGTCGACGATGGGCAGCCGGTGACCGAGGCGACGCGCCAGCTCGCCGAGGACCCACCACGTGGCGCGGCGGTCTCCGACGGTGTCCACGATGGCAGGGGTGTACTGGCCGGCGACCCGCGGCATGAGGAAGTCCCAGAGCGTGACGTCGGGTCGCTCGAGCTGGTCCTTCGTGGGGAGGACGTGCGTCGAGAGCGCCGTCGTGTCGTTGGCGATGATCTCGATCGTCGCGAGCACGTCGAGCGACCGGAGCGCTGGGACGAGCGCGTTCGCGTCGGGGAACGCCGTGACGAGGTGGCCACCGAGGTTCAGCACGGCACGAATAGTGCCGGCGCGGATCTCGTCGGCGAGCACGGCACAGGGCCACTCGCCGAGGAAGGCACGAGCGGCCGGCCGCGTGCTCGGCCCCGGGCCGAACAGCGCGTCAGGTGGAAGAACGGGCAGTTCGAAGCTCTCGAGCTGGTGGCCGAATCCGGGATGGAACCACACCCCGCCCGGTTGGTTCATCGAGTCGGTGACGATCATGAGCGCCCACGCGAGCCACTGGGTCACGTTCGCCGCGTTCGACATGGTGACGCCCGTGCCGGTGACGATGGCCACGCGCCCGGCCCGCCGAACGCCGTCGAGCAGCTCGGACAGCTCGGCCTCGGCCACCCCCGCGACCTCGGCGGCACGCTCGAGCGTGTAGGGCGCGACCGCGGACGCGAGCTCGTCCGCGCCGACGGTGCGGCCGGCAGCGCTCAGGGAGGCCGCGCCGTCGCGCAACAGCTCGCGCACGAGGAAGGCGAGCACCGCGTAGTCCGTGCCTGGGCGGGGCGCGAGGTGCCGGGTCGCGAGGCGCGCCGTCTCGGTCCGCCGCGGGTCGACGACCCAGATGTCAGCCCGTTCGCGCAGGCGGCGCAACGCGGTGACGGGGTCGGGCATGGCCGACGTGTGCCCGTGCGAGACGACGGGGTTGACGCCGACGTAGACCACGAGGCGCGCGTGCGCCGCGTCGACGTGCGGGTTGAGCCCGGGGAAGCCTCCGACCTGGTGCGAGACGAGCACTTTGGCCGTCCCGTCGATGGTGAGCGGGCTAAAGCGGGCTCGGGTGCCGAGCGCCGCGTAGAGCGCCTCCGCGGTCCGGTACCCGGCCGCGTCCATGCCCACGCCGCTCCCGAAGAAGACCCCGATCGCCTCCGGGCCGTCCCGCTCGATCACCCGTGCCAACCGCGTCGCCAGATCGTCGAGGCAGTCGTCCCACGTGGTCGGCTCGAGCGCGTCGTCCACACGAACCAGCGGCCGCTCGAGCCGCGCCGGGTGATGGTGCATGCGGGGGAGGGCGCGGCCCTTCGGGCAGGTGTAGCCGTGCGAGAACGGGTGCTCCTCGTCGCCGCGCACCCGCACGACCTCGTCACCGGCGACATCGACGAGGATCCCGCACACCGCCGTGCAGACCCGACAGAAGCTGCGCACCGTCCGCACGTCGGAATCCTCAGCGAGAATGCCATTATCGTATGGCGCGAGGACGACTTCTTGCAACGGAGGGGGCGGTGAGCACGCCAGCGAGACCCGAGGGCGCCCCGGTCGACGAGGGTGTGCTCGACCCCGAGGTGGCCGCGTGGCTCGACGCGAACCCGTTGGTGGGTGCGCGGATCGAGGAGCTGCCGCCGGAGATGCTGGCGCTGGCGCGCGGACCGGAGGCGGCACCGCCAACGCGCGCCATCGCCCAGATCACGGACGAGGTCGCGGACGGCGTCCCGGTGCGGGTGTACGAGCACGACGCGTCGCCGACCGGGCTCGTCGTGTACTTCCACGGCGGAGGCCACTGCATCGGCAGCATCGGGCTCATGGACAACGTCGCCCGCGAGCTTGCACACCGCGCCGGGGCGGCGGTCGTC
>JBPYDT010000023.1:0-4973 GCA_051986275.1 Acidimicrobiia bacterium
ACGGTCATGCCGCGGTCCTTGAACGAGCCGGTCGGGTTCGCGCCCTCGATCTTCAGGTAGAGGCGCGCCACGCCCGCCTGCGCGGCCAGGCGCGGCGCCTCGAGCAGCGGCGTGTTCCCCTCGAGCAACGTGATGATTGGCGTGGCGTCCGTCACGGGGAGCTCGGGCCGGAACGCCTCGATGATCCCCGGCCACGGCCGGGTCACCCGACGTCGCCCATCACGCGCAGCACCGAGCCGACCCGGTGCACCGGCTCCACGCCGCGGAGCGCGTCGACCGTGGCGCGCAGGTCGCTCTCCCGGGCGCGGTGCGTGACGAACACGAGGCGGGCGTCGGCGCCCAGGCCGCGCTGCTCCATGGACTGAATCGAGACGCCGTGGTCGCCGAACACCTGGGCGATCGACGCCAGCACGCCGGGCCGGTCGGCGACCTCGACGAGCAGGTAGAACTGCGACTCGAGGTCCCCGATCGGGCGCACGGGCGTGTCCGTCAGCCGCCCGACCGTGGCGCCCTTCGCCCCGGACACCAGGTTGCGGGCCGCGTCGATCAGGTCGCCGAGCACGGCGGACGCCGACGGGCCGCCGCCCGCCCCCCGGCCGTAGAGCATGAGCTCGCCGACCGCCTCGCCCTCGATCAGCACGGCGTTGAAGGACTCGCGCACCGCCGCGAGCGGGTGGTGCAACGGCACCATCGCCGGATGGACGCGCACCGCGACCGCGCCGTCGACCTCCTCAGCGACGGCGACGAGCTTGACGACGTAGCCGAGCAGGCGCGCCGACGCGATGTCGTCGTCGGTGATGCCCGTGATCCCCTCGGTGTGGACGTCGCCCGCGTGCACGCGGGCGCCGAAGGCGATCGTCGCGATGATCGCCGCCTTCGCCGCCGCGTCCCCACCCCCGACGTCGGCGCTCGGGTCCGCCTCCGCGTACCCGAGCCGCTGGGCCTCGGCGAGCGCGTCGGCGAACGACTCCGCGTCGTCGGCCATCCGCGTGAGGATGAAGTTGGTCGTGCCGTTGACGATGCCGGTGACCCGGTGGATGCGGTCACCCGCCAGCGACTCGCGCAGCGGCCGCATGAGCGGGATGCCGCCCGCGACGGACGCCTCGAAGAGCAGGTCGACACCCGCCCGCCCCGCCGTCTGGAAGAGCTCCGGGCCGTGCTGGGCGATCAGCTCCTTGTTGGCCGTGACCACGGGCTTCCCGGCCTCGAGCGCCGCGGTGATGAGCTCACGCGCCGGGTCGAGGCCCCCGATGACCTCGACGACGACGTCCACGTTCGGGTCGGCGACCACGGATGCCGCGTCGGTCGTGAAGCGGTCCGCGCCGAGCTTCACGTCGCGGCGGCGGCTGACGTCCCGGACGGCGACGCGCGTCACCTCGATCGCCACCCCGGCCCGGGCCGCGATGCGGTCGGCGTTCTCGTCGAGCAGCCGCACGAGGGGCGCGCCGACGTTGCCGCACCCGAGGAGACCGACGCGCACCGGGTCCTGCATCGCCTCAGTCTCCCACCACGTCGAGGCGCACCAGATCGTCGAATGTCTCGCGCCGGACGACGACCCGCGCCTCGCCGCCGCGCAGGAACACCACCGCCGGGCGCGGCACCTTGTTGTAGTTGGAGGCCATCGAGTAGCCGTAGGCGCCGGTGGCAGGCGTCGCGAGGAGCTCGCCGGGCTGCACCCCAGCCGGCAGCGCGGCGTCGCCGACGATCACGTCGCCTTGCTCGCAGTGCTTGCCCACGATCCGACACCGCAGCGGCCGCTCCTCCGCCATCCGGCCAGGGAGGTACGCCTCGTACCCCGCGCCGTAGAGCACCGGACGCGGGTTGTCGCTCATCCCGCCGTCGACGGCGACGTAGGTGCCGATGCCCGGGATCTCCTTCACCGTCCCGACCCGGTAGAGCGTCACCGCGCACGGCGCGGCGATCGAACGCCCGGGCTCGACGAGGAGCCGGGGCGCCGGGAGCCGCGAGGGCCAGTGGTCGTGAACGGCCGCGCGCAGCGCCGCGGCGTAGTCGTCGAGCTCGAGCGGCGGGTCGTCGGCGAGGTAGCGCGCGCCGAGCCCGCCGCCGAGGCTGAGCTCGGGCACCGGCGCGTCGAGCTCGTCCGCCACCGCGGCGAGCGCCGCGACGGCGTGGGCCCAGGGGTCGAGCCGCTGGATCTGGGACCCGATGTGGCAGTGCAGCCCGCCGAAGTGCAGCGCCGGGCTCTCGGCGACGCGGCGCGCCGCGTCGCGCGCGACCCCGTCGGTGACCGTGAACCCGAACTTGGAGTCCTCGGTGCCGGTCTCGATGTACTCGTGGGTGTGCGCCTCGACGCCGGGGGTCGTGCGGACGAGCACGGTCGGGGTCACGCCGAGCGCGCCGCTGCGGTGCTCGAGCCGGTCCAGCTCCTGGGACGAGTCGCCGACGATGCGGCCGGCGCCGGCCCGCAGGGCCGCGTCGAGCTCGTCGTCGGACTTGTTGTTGCCGTGCACGACGAGGCGCGCCGACGGGAAACCGGCGTGGCGCGCGACGTGCTGCTCCCCGCCCGTCGCGACGTCGAGGTGCAGCCCTTCCTCGGCGACGAGTTGCGCCATCGCCGTGCAGAGGAAGGCCTTGCCGGCGTAGGCGACACGGTCGGCGCCGAACGCGGCGACGTAGGCGCGGCACCGTCGCCGGAGCTCGTCCTCGTCGTAGAGGAAGAGGGGCGTCCCGAACCGTTCGGCCAGCGCCTCGACGTCGGCGTCGCGGACCGCCGGTGGGACCAGCGAGGGGTCGAGGGGTGCGTTCGTCACGGCTCGTCGTCGGCGTCGAGGCGCGCCATCTCGTCGGGCGCGCCGACCCCGAGGAGGCCGAGGGCGTTGGCGAGCCCGACGCGGGCGGCCTCCGAGAGCCAGAGCCGGGCCTGGGTCAGGGCCGCGTCGTCCGAGATCACGCGGCAGTCGCGGTAGAAGCCGTGGAAGCGGGCCGCGAAGTCGCGCGCCCATGTCGTGACTCGGTGCGGCGCCCGCAGCGTCGCCGCCTCGGCGACGACGTCGGGGTACGTGTCGAGGGCGCGGAGCAGGTCGAGCTCGCGCTCGTGGCGCAGCGGCGCGAGGTTCGTCTCGAGGATCGGGCGGCGAGTCACGCCGGCCACCGCGGCCCGGCGCTCGATGGACACCGCCCGTGCGTGCGCGTACTGGACGTAGTACACGGGGTTGTCCATCGACTGGGCCCGCACCACGTCGAGGTCGAACGTCTGCGGTGTGTCGATGCTCTGCAGAAGGAACGTGAGGCGACAGACGTCTGGGTCGACCTCGTCGAGGATGTCGGCCAGCGTGACGAAGTCGCCGGCGCGCCGCGACATCCGCACCGGCTGGCCGCCCCGGACGAGCTTCACCAGCTGGCCGAGCAGGGCCTCGGGCTCGTCGGGGTGGCCGAGCGCGGCCAGACCGGCCTGGAGCGACTTGACCTGGCCGTGGTGGTCGGCGCCCCAGATGTCGACGAGGTGCGCCCAGCCTCGAGCGAGCTTGTCGCGGTGGTAGGCGAGGTCGTTGCAGAGGTACGTCGTCATGCCGTCGGAGCGCACGAGCACGCGGTCCCGCGCGTCGCCGTAGTCGGTGGTGCGGAGCCACGTGGCGCCGTCGCGCTCGAAGGTGACGCCCAGTGCGGCGAGGTCGTCGAGGACCCGCGTGACGTCGCCGCGCTCGTGGAGGGTCCGCTCCGAGAACCACGTGTCGAAGTGGACGCCGATCCGGTCGAGGTCGTCGTGCAGCTGACGGACGACGTCGTGGTAGCCCCACTCGCGGGCCTCCTCCTCCGTCACGTCGTCGCCGAGCGCGGCGCGCATCCGATCGGCCATCTCGACCAGGTACTCGCCGCGGTACCCGTCCTCGGGGGGCTCGCCGCCGCGGTAGCGCGCGTAGAGCGACCGCCCGAAGGTGTCGAGCTGCGTGCCGGCGTCGTTCAGGTAGTACTCGCGGTGCACGGCCGCACCCTGGGACGCCAGGATGTTGGCGAGCGCGTCGCCGACCGCCACCCACCGTCCCCCGCCCGCGTGCAGCGGCCCCGTCGGGTTGGCGCTGACGAACTCCAGGTTGATGCGCTCCCCGGCCAAGCCCCGGCCGTGCCCGTACCGCTCCCCCTGCGCGACGACGTCGCGCAGCACCTCGTGCCAGGCCGCGGGGACGAGGCGGAAGTTGATGAAGCCCTTCTCGACTTCCACCTCGGCGAAGTCGGCGGGCAGCGTCTCGCCCAGCGCCGCCGTGATGCGCGCCGCCGCGTCGGGAGGCGTGAGCCCGGCGGGCTTGGCAACCTTTAACGCGACGTTCGTCGCCCAGTCACCGTGCTCGCGTTGGCGCGGGAGCTCGAGCGCGACGCCGCCGGACGGTGGCGCGAGGCCGGTCGCGGTGAGCGCGGCGTCGAGGGCGGCACGGAGCTGTTCGCGGATCACGGCGTCGACCCGGTGTCGCGTACCGGGGACTGCATGGTACTGCCCACCTCGGTGGCCACCCCTGCTGAATCGCGTCAGACTCGGCCGGTGACCGCGCTCCCCGAGCCGCCACGTCTGCGCGCCGTGAACGAGGCCGACCACGACCCGCTCGAGGGCGATGGATTGGCACTGGTGTACGCCGCGCTCGAGCACGTGCAGGCGCGCACCGCGGTGGACCGGCTGACGGTCGCCGTCGACGACGCCGCGCTCGGTCGCCAGCTCTTGAGCGCGCCCCGCACCGAGCTGCCCGGTCCGCTCGACGCGGACGCGAGCTGGTCGGCCGTGCCGCCGCTCGGGGAGGACGCGATCGACGTCGAGGTGCTCCGTGCGCTCTGTCGGCTTGCGCTCCGCGGCGCCCGCCTCGAGGGCGCGGCGGACGACGAGTTCGACGCCGCCGAGCTCGCGCTCCGAGCCGTCGGGGGCGTCGAGGCGGTCGCGGCCGACCCGACGCAGGACGTCGTGCGCGTCCAGGCCCCGGCCGGGTCGGCCGGCGACGACGTTGCCCGGGCGGCCCTCGACGTGATCC
>JBPYDT010000024.1:0-13479 GCA_051986275.1 Acidimicrobiia bacterium
CCCGGTCTCGCGTCCCGCCGGGCGGCCCGGCGGGGTGACGCCCCGCCCGCGCCAGCAGCGCCGCCGCAAGCGCCGCTGAGCGCCCGCCCGCGGCGCCGTACCGGGGCCCGGGCAGAGCAGCCGACGGGCTTGGGCCCGGTCCTACGATGACGAGGGACATGAGCACCCTCGAGGTCCGTCCCGACCGCCCGGACCGCCGCGCCGGCATCCCGCGCCCGTGGCGCCGCCATCAGGTCGCGGACGAGCTCGTGCCCCTGCTCGCCATCTACCAGTCCCGGCACCGGCGGGCCGACACCGCGCTCATCGAGCGGGCCTACGACGTCGCCCGGGAGGCCCACGCCGACCAGGTCCGCCGGTCGGGTGAGCCGTACGTCGAGCACCCCCTCGGCGTGGCGATCATCCTCGCCGAGCTCGGGCTCGACGACATCACCGTCGCCGGGGCGCTGCTCCACGACTCGGTCGAGGACACCGCGGTCACGGTCGACGACATCGAGGCCTCGTTCGGCCCCGAGGTCGCCGCGATCGTCGACGGCGTCACCAAGCTGGACCGGCTCCAGTTCGACTCGCGGGAGGCGCAGCAGGCCGCCACCCTCCGCAAGATGCTCGTGGCGATGGCGAGCGACATCCGGGTGCTGCTCATCAAGCTCGCCGACCGGCTCCACAACATGCGGACGATCGCGTCGCTGCCCGAGGCGAAGCAGCAGCGCATCGCCCAGGAGACCCTCGACATCTACGCGCCGCTCGCGCACCGTCTCGGGATCCAGGAGCTGAAGTGGCAGCTCGAGGACCTGGCGTTCGAGGTGCTGCACCCCAAGCGGTACGCGGAGATCGAGCAGATGGTCGCCAGCCGCGCCCCCGAGCGCGAGGAGGAGCTCGAGCGCGTCCTCGCCGAGCTGCGGGACCGCCTCGCCGAGCTGCACATCGAGGCGCAGGTGCAGGGCCGCCGGAAGCACCTGTGGTCGGTCTACGAGAAGATGGTCGTGAAGGGCAAGGAGTTCGACGACGTCCAGGACCTCGTCGGCGTCCGCGTCATCGTCGACTCGGTGAAGGACTGCTACGGGGCGCTCGGGTCGATCCACGCCCTCTGGGCGCCTGTGCAGGGGCGCTTCAAGGACTACATCGCGATGCCCAAGTTCAACCTCTACCAGTCGCTGCACACGACGGTCGTCGGGCCGGGTGGACGGCCCGTCGAGGTGCAGATCCGCACCCGGGAGATGCACCGCCGCGCCGAGTTCGGGATCGCCGCGCACTGGGGCTACAAGGAGCGCTCGCCGGCCGAGGACCTCGCGTGGCTGCAGCGCATGGTCGACTGGCAGCAGGACACCGATGACCCGACGGCGTTCATGGAGACGCTGAAGGTCGACCTCCACGAGGACGAGGTGTTCGTGTTCACCCCGAAGGGCAAGGTGATCACGCTCGGCTCGCGCGCCACGCCGGTCGACTTCGCGTACGCCATCCATACCGAGGTCGGCCACCGCTGCATCGGCGCCCGCGTGAACGGCCGGCTCGTGCCCCTCGACTCGGTGCTCAGCTCGGGCGACACGGTCGAGATCTTCACGAGCAAGGTCGAGGGCGCGGCGCCGAGCCTCGACTGGCTGCAGTTCGTCCACACGCCGAAGGCGGCCAGCAAGATCCGCCAGTGGTTCTCACGCGAGCGGCGCGACGAGGCGATGGACGCCGGGCGGGACGAGCTGGCGAAGGCCCTCCGCCAGGAGGGCCTCCCGGTCCAGAAGGTCACGAACTCCGACGCGCTGAAGGCCGTCGCCGAGGCCCTCCACTACCAGGACCTCGACGCGCTGTACGCCGCGGTGGGGGAGCACCACGTGTCGGCGCGCGCCGTCGCGCAGCGCGTCGAGCGGGAGCTGCGCGGCGGGGAGGAGCAGCTGCCGGTCACGACGGCTCGTCCGCCCCACGCCAAGGTCGGGACGGAGCGGTCCCGACGCGTGGGCGTCCACGTCGAGGGCCTCGACGACGTCATGGTCCGCCTGTCGCGGTGCTGCACCCCCGTGCCGGGCGACGAGATCATGGGGTTCGTGACCCGGGGCCGCGGGGTCTCGGTCCACCGGGCCGACTGCGCGAACGCCACCGCGCTCGCCAGCCAGACGCAGCGGGTCATCGACGTCGAGTGGGACAACGACGAGACGGCCACGTTCCTCGTCTCGGTCGTGGTAGAGGCGCTCGACCGCTCGCGGCTGCTCCGTGACGTCGCGCAGGTGCTCGCCGAGCATCACGTGAACATCCTCAACAGCACGTCCCAGACCTCGCGCGACCGCGTCGCGCACCTCCGCTTCGACTTCGAGCTCGCCGACCCGAGCCACCTCGACTCGATCCTGCGCACCGTCGAGCGGGTCGACTCGGTGTACGAGGCGCACCGGCTGCTCCCGGGACGCCGCGCCGACAACTGATCGTCGGCGCGCGCCGCGCCCTCGCGTACGATCACCCGATGGCCGACGGCGAGTACCGCGCGCCGGTCGGGACGCACGACGTGCTGCCCCCCGACTCCGGACGCTGGCAGTCCCTGGTGGCGTGCTTCGCGGCGCGCGCCGCGCGCTTCGGCTACGGGCTCGTCATCACGCCCGTCGTCGAGCACGTCGAGGTGTTCCAGCGCATCGGCGCCACCACCGACGTGGTCGGCAAGGAGATGTACGAGCTCACCGACCGGGGCGGCCGGGCGCTGGCGCTGCGGCCCGAGGGGACCGCGCCCGTGGTGCGGGCGTACGTGCAGCACCGGCCGGCGGTGCCCTGGAAGGTGTGGTACCTCGCGCCGAACTTCCGCTACGAGCGGCCCCAGAAGGGCCGCTACCGCCAGCACTGGCAGATCGGGGCCGAGGTCCTGGGCGTCGACGATGCTGACGTCGACGTGGAGGTCATCGCGCTCGCCCACGGCTTTTATGCCGAGGTCGGGCTCCGCGACGTCACGCTCCAGCTCAACTCGATGGGGACGCCCGCCGACCGGGCGGCGTTCGTCGCGCACCTGCAGGACTACCTGCTGGCCCACGCCGAGGGGCTCGGCCCGGCGTTCCGGGAGCGGGCCGAGGCGAACCCGCTGCGCGTCCTCGACGCCAAGGAGCCGTCCTGGCAGGCGGTCATCGAGCGCGCCCCCCAGCTCACCGAGCACCTCGGCGACGAGGCGCGCCGCCACTTCGAGCGGGTGCAGGCCGGGCTCGACCAGCTCGGCATCACCTACGAGCTCACGCCCCGCCTCGTGCGCGGCTTCGACTACTACACGAGCACGACCTTCGAGTTCGCCAGCACCGCGCTCGACGCGGCGCAGAACGCGATCGGCGGCGGCGGCCGCTACGACCAGCTGGCCGAGGAGATGGGCGGCCCGCCGACGCCCGGCATCGGGTTCGGCATCGGCATCGAGCGGCTGCTCATCGCGGCCGACGCCGAGGGCGCGCTCGGCCCGCCGGCCGCGTCGGTCGACGCGTTCGTGGTCGACGGTGTCGGCGACCTCACGGCGACCGTGCTCGTCGACGAGCTGCGCGACGCCGGCCTGCGCGCCGACCGCGCGTACGGCGGCCGGTCGGTGAAGGCGCAGTGGAAGCTCGCGGACCGGTCGGGCGCCCGCTACGGCGTGATGGTCGGGCGCGACGAGGCAGCACGGGGCTGCGTCGGCGTGAAGGACCTCGTGAGCGGCGAGCAGATCGACGTGCCCCAGGAGCAGGTGGCGGGCTGGCTCCGCGCGCACACCGAGGAGACCGACGGGGCGTGAGCACCTCGATGCGCACCCGCCGGGCGGGGGACCTGCGCCGCGCCGACGTCGACCGCGACGTGTCCCTCTGCGGCTGGGTCGCGGCCCGCCGCGACCACGGCGGGGTCGTCTTCCTCGACCTGCGCGACGTCGCCGGGATCGTCCAGGTCGTGTGCGACCCCGCGCACGTCGGCGGCGCCGACCCCCACAGCCTGCGCGCCGAGTACGTCCTGCGCGTCGAGGGCCGGGTGCAGCCCCGCCCCGAGGGCACGGTCAACCCCGACCTGGCCACGGGCGAGGTGGAGGTCGCGGCCCGTCAGGTCGAGATCCTCAACCGCGCCGAGCCGCCGCCCATCCCGATCAACGAGCGGGTCGAGGCCGACGAGACCTTGCGGCTCCGCTACCGCTACCTCGACCTGCGATCGGACCGTCTCCAGCGCAACCTCCACCTGCGGGCCGACGTGAACCGGGCCCTCCGGGGCGCGCTCGACGCCGAGGGCTTCACCGAGATCGAGACGCCGCTGCTCATCGCGTCGACGCCCGAGGGTGCCCGGGACTTCGTCGTCCCGGCGCGCCTGCACCCCGGGTCGTTCTACGCCCTGCCCCAGAGCCCCCAGCTGTTCAAGCAGCTGCTCATGGTCGGCGGGCTCGACCGCTACTACCAGCTGGCCCGCTGCCTGCGCGACGAGGACCCCCGGGCCGACCGACAATACGAGTTCACCCAGCTCGACGCCGAGATGAGCTTCGCCGACGCCAAGGACGTCCTCGCCGTCGTGGACCGGGCGGTCGGCGCGGCGATCACCGCCGCGACCGGCGGGCCCGCGCCGCCCGCGGTGCGTCTCACGTGGCGCGACGCGATGGCCCGCTACGGCACCGAGAAGCCGGACCTGCGCGTCGAACTCGAGATCGTCGACGTCACGGCCGCGTTCGCGGGGACCGGGTTCCGCGCGTTCCAGGCCGAGGCGGTCCGCGGGCTGTGCGTGCGGGGCGGCGGCGACCTGGCCCGCAGCCGCCTCGACGCGCTCATCGAGCGCGCCCAGGCCCTCGGCGCGGCCGGCCTGGTGTGGATGCGCGTCGGCGACGGCGGCGCCCTCGACTCGCCCGTCCGGCGGTTCCTGTCCGACGACGAGGCGGTGGCGCTGGTCGACGCGTTCACGGCGAAGCCGGGTGACCTGCTCCTGCTCGTCGCCGGGCCGGCCGCGACGTGCGCCGCGGTGCTCGGCCGCCTGCGCGTCGAGGTCGCGCCCCCAGCGCCGGACGCGCCGCTCGCCCCGGTGTGGATCGTCGACTTCCCGCTCTTCGAGGGGCTCGACGAGGACGGCCGCCCGATCCCCGCGCACCACCCGTTCACGGCACCGCACCCCGACGACGTCGCGCTCCTCGAGGAGGGGAGCGGTGAGGCGCTGCTCGCGGTGCGGTCGCGCTCCTACGACCTCGTGCTGAACGGCTGGGAGCTGGCCTCGGGCAGCGTGCGCATCCACGACCCCGCCCTGCAGGCACGGGTCTTCGCCGTGCTCGGCATCGACGACGAGACGGCGCAGGCCCGCTTCGGGTTCCTGCTCGACGCCTTCCGCTACGGCGCCCCGCCGCACGCGGGCTTCGGCCTAGGAATCGACCGGCTCGTCGCCGTGCTCACGGGCGAGGACAACATCCGGGAGGTCATCGCCTTCCCGAAGACCCAGTCGGGCGCGGACCCGCTCACCGGCGCGCCGACCCCGCTCGACCCGGCGCAGCTGCGCGACCTGGGCCTCAGCGTCACGCGCCGCCGCCAGCCGTAGCATTCGGCCGGTGGCCGACCTGTTCAGCAGCGCGGTCGAGGAGCGCCTGGCGCGGCGGGCGCCGCTCGCGGCTCGCCTGCGCCCCCGCTCCCTCGACGAGGTCGTCGGGCAGGCCGCGCTGCTCGGCCCGGGCCGGCCGCTGCGGGCGCTGATCGAGGGGGACCGGCTCTCCTCCGTCGTCCTCTACGGGCCGCCCGGGACCGGCAAGACGACGATCGCGCGCCTCGTCGCGGGCGCGACCGACAAGGCCTTCGAGCCCCTCTCGGCGGTGAACGCCGGCGTGAAGGAGGTCCGAGAGATCGCGGCGCGGGCGACGGCCCGACTGGGCGAGCACGGCCAGGGCACGATCCTGTTCCTCGACGAGGTGCACCGCTTCAACAAGACGCAGCAGGACGCGCTGCTGCCTCACGTGGAGGACGGCCTCCTGGTCCTCATCGGTGCCACGACCGAGAACCCGTTCTTCTCGCTCACCGGCCCGCTCCTGTCCCGCTCGACGCTCTTCCGCCTCGTGCCCCTCGACGCGGCCGCGCTCGACGAGCTCGTGGACCGCGCGCTCGAGGACCCGCGCGGGCTGGGCGACGACCACCTGAAGCTGGAGGACGACGCGCGCGCCCATCTCGTGAGCCGGGCCGACGGCGACGCCCGCCACGTCCTCACGTCGCTCGACGTCGCCGCCGCGCTCGCGCTCGAGGACGGCCGCCACGACGTGACCCTCGCCGACACCGAGGCCGCGATGGCGCTGCGGGCGCTGCGCTACGGCGACGACGAGCACTACGACGTGCTGTCGGCGTTCATCAAGAGCATCCGCGGGTCCGACGTCGACGCCGGTCTCTACTGGCTCGCCCACATGCTCGAGGCCGGGGAGGACGCGCGCCTGATCGCCCGGCGGCTCGTCATCCTCGCCTCCGAGGACGTGGGGCTCGCCGACCCGCAGGGCCTCCTCGTCGCGGACGCCGCGTCGCGCGCCGTCGAGGTCGTCGGGCTGCCCGAGGCCCGGCTCAACCTCGCGCAGGCCGTGCTGTACCTGGCGCGGGCCCCGAAGTCGAATTCGGTGCTGACCGCGCTCCAGGCGGCGACGAACGACGTCCGCGACGGCGCGCCGCCGCGCGTCCCCGTGCACCTGCGCGACGCGTCCTACCCGGGCGCGGCGCGCCTCGGGCACGGCGAGGGCTACCAGTACCCGCACGCCGACCCGTCCGGCTGGGTCGACCAGGCCTACCGCCCGCCCGAGGCCGAGGGTCACCGCTACTACGAGCCGAGCGGGCACGGCGCCGACGTCGACGTCACGCCCGGGGAGATGCCGTGAGCACCACGGCGTGGGTCGTCGTCGGCGTCCTCGGCGTCACGGTCGTCCTCCTCGCCGCGGGCGCGGCGCGCGCCCGCCATCGGGCCGCTCGGACTGCGGTCCGCGTCGACGCGCTCGAGGCGCGGCTGGCCGCGGTCGACGCAGCGAGCACCCGGGCCCTCGACACGGCGCGAGACGCCGCGGCGCGCGCCCGCCGCGCCGCGGGCGACGGCGAGCCCGGCCCCCGCGTCGTACTCGAGCCGGTCACCGGCCCGCTCGTGAAGGCGGTCGCGCTCGGCGCCGGGGCGCGCCGCACGGTGCGGCGCCTCACGCGGAGCGCCCGGAGGCAGGCGTCGTGACCCGCCGGGTGTTCTGGCTGACGGTGGGCTTCGGCCTGGGGGTCGCCGCGGCCACCCGCGCGCGCCACCGAGTCGACGCGGCCACCGCCGTGCCGGCGCGCCTCGTCGACCGGTTGCGGCGCGAGGTCGTGGACGCGGTCGCCGACGGTCGCACCGAGATGCACGGGCGCGAAGCCGAGCTGCGACGCGTGTTCGCCGCGCCGAACGTCGACGAGGACGACGCGGCCGGGCAGTAGCCTGGCGTCGATGGCACCGCGCACCGCGGCGGAGCTCCGGGCCGCGTTCCGTGACTTCTTCGTCGCGCGCGACCACGTCGCGGTCCCGTCCGCCGGGCTCATCCCGCACGACCCGACCGTGCTCTTCACCGTGGCCGGGATGGTGCCGTTCAAGCCGTACTTCGTGGGCGACGAGACGCCACCGTGGCCGCGAGCAGTCTCCGTGCAGAAGTGCGTGCGGGCGGGCGGCAAGCACAACGACCTCGACGACATCGGCCGGACGAACCGGCACTTCAGCTTCTTCGAGATGCTCGGCAACTTCAGCTTCGGCGACTACTTCAAGGCCGAGGCGATCCCGTGGGCGTGGGAGTTCCTCACGGAGGTCCTCGGGCTCGACCCCGAGCGGCTCTGGGTGACGGTGCACACCTCCGACGACGAGGCGGCGGGGATCTGGCAGCGCGAGGTCGGTCTGCCCGCGGCGCGCGTCCAGCGACTCGACGAGGACAACATCTGGCGGATGGGCGACACCGGCCCGTGCGGGGTGTCGTCCGAGCTCTTCTGGGACCTCGGCGACGCGCACGGCGCCGACGGCGGGCCGGCTGAGGGAGACCCGGAGCGGTTCATCGAGCTGTGGAACCTCGTCTTCATGCAGTTCGACCAGCGCGAGGACGGCCAGGTGCCGCTCCCGCACCCGAGCATCGACACCGGCGCCGGCCTCGAGCGCAACCTCATGGCGCTGCAGTCGGTCGACTCGATCTTCGACATCGACGTGTTCGCGCCACTCGTCGAGACCGCCGAGCGAGTCACCGGCGTCACGTACGGGCGCAAGGCCGACCTCGACGTGTCGCTGCGCATCCTCGCCGAGCACGCCCGCACGATGACCTTCCTCATCGCCGACGGGGTCGTGCCCTCGAACGAGGAGCGGGGCTACGTGCTGCGCCGGATCATCCGGCGCGCCGTCCGCCACGCCTTCCTCCTCGGCGCGCGGGACGTCGTCACGCCCGCGTTGGTCGACGCGACCGTCGGGGTGATGGGCGACGCCTACCCCGACGTCGTCACGCAGCAGGACCTCGTGCGCCGCACGGTGCAGCGCGAGGAGGAGCGGTTCCGCCAGACCCTCGAGCGGGGCCTCGACGTGCTCGACGACCTGCTCGGCAAGGGCGACGTCGCGGGGGAGGACGCGTTCTTCCTCCACGACACGCTCGGGTTCCCCGTCGACCTGACCCGGGAGATCGCCGAGGAGCGGGGCCGGCGCGTCGACGTGTCCTCCTTCGAATCCCAGATGCAGGCCCAGCGGGCCCGCGCCGCCGCGGCCCGCAAGGCGGGCGCGGCGACCGCCGACACGAGCGCGTACCGCGAGGTGCTGGAGACGAGCGGTCCGACCGAGTTCACCGGACGCGTCGAGTACGAGACGCCCGACGCGGCGATCGTCGCGCTCGTCGTCGACGAGGCCCGGGTCGGCGAGGCGCACGACGGCGCGGTCGACGTCGTGCTCGACCGCACCCCCTTCTACGCCGAGGCCGGGGGCCAGGTGGGCGACACCGGGACCCTCACCGGCCCGGAGGGTGTCGTGCGGGTCCACGACACCACCTACGGCCTGCCGGGACTCGTCGTGCACCACGGCACGGTCGAGCGCGGGGGCCTCGCGGCCGGGGAGACCGTCGTGGCGGCCATCGACGCGGCGCGGCGGGACCGGATCCGCCGGAACCACACCGCCACCCACCTCCTGCACTGGGCGCTGCGCGAGGTGCTCGGCACCGACGTGAAGCAGGCCGGGTCGCTCGTCGCCCCGGACCGGTTGCGGTTCGATTTCAGCCACGAGCGCGCCGTCACCCCTGACGAGCTCGACGAGGTCGAGGCGCTTGCCAACGCCGAGGTCATCACGGACGCGCCCGTCCGCCACTACGAGACGACGAAGGACCACGCCGACTCGCTCGGCGCGATCGCGTTCTTCGGCGACAAGTACGGCGATCTCGTCCGCGTCCTCGAAGCGGGCGAGCACTCCCTCGAGCTGTGCGGCGGCACGCACGTCCACGCGCTCGGGTTCATCGGACCGATCAAGATCGTGAGCGAGAGCTCGATCGGTGCCAACCTCCGCCGCATCGAGGCGCTCACCGGCGAGGACGCCCTCCGCTACGTCCGCGACGAGGAGCATGCGCTGCGGGCCGCCGCAGGCGCGCTGCGCGTCAAGCCCGAGGAGCTCGCGGCCCGAGTGGAGCGGCTCCGCGACGAGGTGAAGGCCCTCCAAGGCGAGCTGAGCACGCAGCGGACCAAGCAGGCCGTCGCCGACGCCGGCCAGCTCGCCGCCCGCGCGGTCGACGGCGTCGTGGTGATGCGCCGCGACGGCCTCACGCCCGCCGCCTTGAAGCAGCTCGCGGTCGCGGTGCGCGACGCCCTCGGCGAAGGGATCGTCGGGCTCGTCGGCGCCGGCGAGGACGGCACGAGCGCCTCGGTCGTGGTGGCCGTGTCACCCGGCCTCGTCGACGCGGGCGTGAGGGCGAGCGACCTGGCGGCCCCGGCCGCGCAGCAGCTTGGTGGCGGGACGAGCAAGGGCGCGGACATCGCCCAGGGCGGCGGGCGGGACCCGGGCGGGCTCGACGCCGCCGAGGCCGCGCTCCGAGACGCGGCCGGCGCGGCCCGCGCCTGACTTGCCCCGAGTCCTCGGCGTCGACTGGGGGACGCGGCGGCTTGGGCTCGCCGTGTCCGATCCGACGGGGACGCTCGCCTCACCCCACGGGATCGTCGAGCGGGGCGACGACCCGGACGCCGACCGCCGGGCCGTCGTCGCCGCGGCCCGGGCGGTACGCGCCACCCGCATCGTCGTCGGGCTGCCCCGGTCGCTGTCGGGGCGGGAAGGCCCGTCCGCCCGGTCGGCTCGCGCCGAGGCCGCCGCGCTCGAGGCCGTGGCCGGGCCTGACCTGCCCGTCGAGCTCCACGACGAGCGCTTCTCCACCGCCACCGCCCGGACCGTCCGGCGGGGCCGCCGCCGCAAGGCCCGGCGCCGTCCGGTCGACGACGCCGCTGCCGCTGTCATGCTCCAGTCGTACCTAGAGTCTCATCGGTGACCGACGTCGAGGGGCCGGGCCCGGGAGGCCCGGCTGCGTCCCGCTCCGAACCGACCCACTCGTCCGATCCCGCGGCGGGGCTGACGCGGCGCGAGCGCCGCGAGGCCCGGGAGGCGAACGCCAAGTCGGGGAAGGGGAGTCGAGGCGAGGGGTCGCGCGCCGCGAGCCGGGCCGCCAAGAAGGCGAGCCCCGAGCCGGCCGCGCCCGGCCCCGAGCAAGCCGCCCCGCCCAGCCGCGCCGAGAAGCGGGAGGCGCGAACCGCGACGAAGGCACCGCCCCGGCCGGCATGGGTCGACGCGCCGACCGAGGAGAACCCGGTCATCGAGATCCGCGCCGGTGCCCCCGGCAACGGGCTGGCCCGACCGAGCAGCGGCGCGGCGCGGTCCGCGCGGCGCTCCGTCGCGGTCGCGATCGTGATCGGGCTCCTCATCGTCCCGCTGCTCCTCGTGGCGATCATCACGGTCGGGCCGAACCTCGTGTCGAGCGGCCCCACGCCGCCGTCGACCGCGAAGCCGGCGGGCGGTGGTCAGGTGCAGCTGCTGCTGCGTCCGGGTCTCACCGTCAACCAGATCGCGTCGACGGTCGCCGAGCTGCCCGGGCACACCGCGGCGCAGTTCCTGCAGGTGGCGAACTCCGGGCTGATCCGGTCGTCGTACCAGCCGGCGACGACGAACTCCCTCGAGGGGCTGCTCTTCCCGGACACCTACTTCGTGCTGCCGAACGAGAGCTCCGCGTCGATCGTCCGGCGCCTGGTCAACCGCTTCGACCAGATCGGCGACCAGATCGGCTTGGGCGGCACCACCGCGGTGTCGCCCTACCAGACGATCATCGTCGCGTCGATGATCCAGCAGGAGGTGAAGATCCCGACGGACGCGCCGCTCGTCGCGGCCGTCATCTACAACCGGCTGCGGCTCGGGTTGCCGCTCCAGATCGACGCCACGCTCTGCTACGTGAAGGGCGGGTGCCCGCCGGTCCCCAGCAACGCCGACAAGCAGCGCGTGTCGCCGTACAACACGTACAAGGTGACGGGGCTCCCGCCGACGCCGATCGCCAGCGTCACGATGGCGTCGCTCCAGGCGGCCATGGCCCCGGCGAACGTCCCGTACCTCTACTACGTGATCTCGGACGCCAACGGGAAGCTCGCGTTCTCGACGACGCTCGCCCAGCAGAACCACAACATCGCGGTCGCCCACCAGAAGGGTCTTTTGTGACGCTGCCCCCCAGCGGGCAGACGACCGTCGCGGGAATCATCGGCCACCCAGTCCGGCACTCGCTCTCACCGGCGATCCACAACGCGGCGTACGCCGCGCTCGGCCTCGACTGGGTCTACGTCGCGTTCCCGGTCGCGCCCGGCACGGTCCGCGACGCGCTGGTCGGGCTCCAGGCAGCGGGCGTGGCCGGCTGCAACGTGACGATGCCGCACAAGACCGAGGCCGCGCACGCGTGCGACGAGCTCACGCCCGCCGCGAAGGCGCTCGACGCGGCGAACACCGTGGTGCTGGGCGACGGGCCGCGGCTCGGGGACTCGACCGACGGCGACGGGTTCGTCGACGCGGCGCGCGACGCGGGCGTCGACCTCGCGGCGCGGGTGCTGGTGGTCGGCGCCGGCGGCGCGGCGCGCGCCATCGTCCATGCGCTCGGCGGGATCGCGAGCCAGGTCACGGTGGCGGCGCGTCGTCCCGACGCGGGGGCGGCGGCGGCGGCGCTCGCCCCGTCGGCCACGACGGTCCCGTTCGACCAGCTCGACGACGTGGTCGGCAGGAGCGACGTGGTGGTCAACGCCACTCCGCTCGGGATGTGTGGCGAGGCGCTGCCCTTCGACGCCGCACGCCTCCACGCGGGGCAAGTCGTCATCGACACGGTGTACGCACCGCCCGAGACCCCGCTGCTCGCCGCGGCCGAGGCCCGGGGCGCGCAGACGCTCAACGGCTTGGGGATGCTCGTCCACCAGGCCGCCCGGTCGTTCACCCGCCTGACCGGGCGACCTGCGCCACTCGACGTGATGCGCGCCGCCGTCCGTTGACCGCGGCCCTCATCGTCGGGTGCGGGGTGGCGGGCGCGGTCGTCGGCGTCTGGCTGCCGGTCGAGGTCGTGCCGAGCGAGGACGGCCGCACCGTCGCGGCCGGCCCGACCCCCATCCCCGAGACGGTGGTCCACGAGGCGTGGGGTCGCGCCATGGTGCTCGCCACGGCCGGGGTGTGGGCCGGGCTCGCGGCGAGCTTCGGCGCGGTCTGGCAGCTGCCGGCCGACCTCCTCGTCGGGGCGGGCCTCGTCGCGCTCACCGTCGTCGACCTGCGGTACCAGCTGCTGCCGCGGCGCATCGTCATCCCGCTCGGCCTCGGCGCGCTCGCGCTGTTCGGGCTCGCCGCCGCGGCGACCGGCGCGGGCGACGCCTTCCTCAGGGCCGTGCTGTCTGCCGCCGTCGCGTTCGTGGTGTTCGCCGTCCTGCGCTTCGTCAACCCCGCCGGGCTCGGCGGCGGTGACGTGACGCTCGCCGCGGTGCTCGGCCTCGCGCTCGGGTGGCAGTCGGTCGACGCCGTCCTCGCCGGCCTCGGCCTCGGGATCGTGCTCGCCGCGGTGTTCGCCCTCGTCGGCCTCGCCGCGCGCCGCCTCCGCCGCGACACCGCCCTCTCGTACGGGCCGTTCCTCGCGCTCGGCACGCTCATCGTCCTCTTGTTTGCGCCGAGCGGTCACCCGTTCGGCTGAACCATCCAGGGGCCGGGACGACCCGCCGGTATCCTGGGGGTCTCGCCCACCGTCGAGCGTCGCGTCCGGCGCTCGTCCGAAGGAGTTCCGGGTGCTGCGCTTCCTGACCGCGGGGGAGTCCCACGGGCCCGCCCTCGTGGTCATCGTCGAAGGGCTGCCCGCCGGGCTGCCGATCACCGTCGAGGAGGTGGCCGCCGAGCTGGCCCGCCGCCGCCTCGGGTTCGGGCGCGGCCCCCGGATGCGCTTCGAGCAGGACGAGCTTGAGTTCCTGGGCGGCGTCCGCCACGGCCGCACGCTCGGCTCCCCGGTCGCGATCGTCATCCGCAACAGCGAATGGCCGAAGTGGCAGGAGGAGATGTCGCCCGCGCCGGGCCGCA
>JBPYDT010000025.1:0-2744 GCA_051986275.1 Acidimicrobiia bacterium
GCGCTCACCCACTCCTCGCACTGCGTCGCCGTGAGCCCGGTCACCGGGTCGACGTGGATGCGGGCGATGGCGTCGGGGTTCGTGGCCGCCACCTCCTCGATCTCGACGCCCCCCTGCGAGGAGAGCATCCCGAGGTGGGTCTTCGCCGACCGGTCGAGGGTGAAGGACGCGTAGTACTCGCGGGCGATGTCGCTCGCCTGCTCGATCCACACGAGCTCGACGACGTGACCCTTGATCTGCATGCCGAGGATGGCCGCGGCGTGCGTCCGGCACTCCGCGGCGCTGTCGGCGAGCTTGATCCCGCCCGCCTTGCCGCGGCCGCCCACGTGCACCTGGGCCTTCACGACGACCGGGTACCCGATCCGGTCGGCGGCGGCGACCGCGTCGTCGACCGTGCGGGCCGCCTCGCCCGGCGACACGGCGATGCCGTGCTTCGCGAAGAGCTGTTTGCCTTGGTACTCGAAGAGATCCACGCAGCGCTCCTGGTGTGGGCCGAGGTCAGCCCGGCCGGGAGTGGCGCGGCGTCGCACCGAGCCACGCGACCACGGACGCACGCGAACGGAACGGCTGGGCGATGTTCACGCGGTCGCGCGGCTGCATGGTCTCCCTCGGGTGCACCGGCGAACCGGCCGGTCAACAGTACGCAAGCCCGACTGGACCCGGCCAGCCGTGCCAGGTACCCAAGGCGGGTGCCGCCCGCGCCATCCGACCGCACGCTGCTGGTCGTGACCGGCGCGGCGGTCGTCGTCGCCGCGGTGTTCTTCGCCATCGTGCTCTTCTTCTCGACCGGCGGCGGGCAGTCGGCGCCGAAGCCCGGCCCGATCTACATCGGTCTCGCGTCCGACCTGCGCAACAACGTCCAGTCCCAAGGCCCCGCGTACTACCCGCACCCCTTCGGCGGAATCGGCTACTGGGTCGACCTGGAGAGCGACCAGCTCGTCGCGCTCGTGGCGCGTCGGCCGGGCACCCAGTCCTGCACCGTGCGGTGGGTGTCCCACCTCCACACGTTCGTCGACTGCCACGGCGGCGCGCTGGCCAGCCGGGAGCTGGACCGCTACCGGCTCACGCTGCCGCTCGGCGGACCCGAGGCCGGCGGCGTCATCGTCGACTTCCGCCACGTGCTCCCGGCCCCGGAGCCGCTGCCGACCACCTGATCAGGGGCGGCGCAGCGGCGCCCAGGCGAGCAGCAGCCGCTTCTCGCCCGCGTCGCGGAACCGGACCAGCGCCTCGGCGCTGTCGCCCCGGCCCTCGACGTCGAGGACGACCCCCTCGCCGAACGTGTCGTGGACCACGTCGTCGCCGACGTGGAACGCCGGCTCGACGGCGCGGCCGGCGTCCGCGCCGGCGCGCATCGCGGCCTCGACGACCGCGTCGCGGTGCGCGCCGACCCCGCTGCCCCGCGGGCGCTCCTCGCCGACGGCGTGGACGAGCTCCTCGGGGATCTCGCCGAGGAACCGGCTCGGCGAGTAGTAGTCGGTCGCGCCGTAGAGGGTGCGCCGCCACGCGTGGCAGAGGTAGAGGCGCTCGCGCGCGCGGGTGATGCCGACGTAGCAGAGGCGACGCTCCTCCTCCAGCGACTCCGGGTCGCCGAGGCTGCGCAGGTGCGGGAACACCCCGTCCTCGAGCCCGGCGAGGAACACCACCGGGAACTCGAGGCCCTTCGCCGAGTGCAGCGTCATGAGCGTCACCGCGCTGTTGTCCTCGCCCTCGCCCTCCGCCGTGTCGAGGTCGGTGATGAGCGACACCGCCTCGAGGAACGCGGCCAGGCGAGCGACGCCTGTCGGCGCGACGGCCGCGCCGTCACCGTCGGCCGTGCCGACGCCGGCGATCGCCGGCAGCCCGGTGAGGTCCCCCGAGTCGAGCGCGGTGTCGAACTCGCGGCACACGCCGACGAGCTCGGCGAGGTTCTCGATGCGGCCCTGGGCCTCGATCGAGCGCTCCGCCTCGAGCTCGGCGAGGTAGCCCGAGTGCTCGAGGATCGCGGTCGCGGCCGGGGCGACGCCGTCGGCCGCCGCCTGCTCGAAGAGGGTGACGAGGTCGAGCAGCTGCTGGATCCCCCCGAGCGCCTTGCCCGTCACGCCCGCGACGGCCGCCTCGCGCAGCGCGTCGCGGAACGTGAGCCCACGGTGCTGGGCGTAGGCGTCGATCTTCCCGACGGACGTGTCACCCACACCCCGCTTCGGCACGTTCACGATGCGCTTCCACGACACCTCGTCATCCGGGTTCACGAGCGCGCGCAGGTACGCGAGGACGTCCTTCACCTCGCGGCGGTCGTAGAACTTCACGCCGCCGTACACCCGGTACGGGATGCCGCCGCGCACGAGCGCCTCCTCGAGCACGCGGCTCTGGGCGTTAGTGCGGTAGAAGATCGCCAGGTCGCCGTAGCGGTAGTGCTCGGTGTCGGTGAGGCGCAAGGTCTCGTGGGCGCAGAACGCGGCCTCGTCGTGCTCGTCCTCCGCCTGATACTGGGTGAGCAGCTCCCCGCCGACCTGCTCGGTCCAGAGGTGCTTGGGCCGGCGCGCCGCGTTGTGGGCGATCACCGCGTTCGCCGCGTCGAGGATCGCCTGGGTCGACCGGTAGTTCTGCTCGAGGACGATCACCGTCGCTTCGGGGAACGCCTCCTCGAAGCGCATGATGTTGCGGTAGTCCGCCCCCCGGAACCCGTACACCGCCTGGTCCGCGTCCCCGACGACCATGACGTTGCGGTGCTCGGCGGTCAGGAGGTGCACGAGCTCCCACTGGGC
>JBPYDT010000026.1:0-14804 GCA_051986275.1 Acidimicrobiia bacterium
ACGCAGTCGCCCCCACCATCGAACACCGCGCAGGCCGACACCGTCTCGACGGTCACCTCGAACGGAGACGACGCCGACGCGCGCGACGCCGCGGTCACCGACGAGGGTGAAGCCGCGTCGTCGGTACTCGCGCCGGCAGCCGGCACACCGAACGGCAACGGGCAGCGTCCGGCACCGTCGGGCAACGGCGCGGGTTCGCCCACGACCGTCGCCGAGCTCGAGCTCGACCGTGCCGAGGACGCCGTCGGTCCGGGCCGGTGGTGGTGGTCCTACCCCGACGATGACGCACCTCCTCCGCGTCGCGGCACCGACGACGAGTGGGCCACCTCGCACCTCCTGCGGTGGCGGGGCGAGCTCGGGGCGGTCGCGAGCCGGTGGGTCGCGGCCGCCCGCGGCGCCCCGGCGGCGCTGGATCACCGGGTCAAGGCGTCCTGGCGCTGGCTGGTCTGGGCGGGACGGCGGGCCCGCCGGGTGGACGCCACCAGCGCCCGGGCGTGGAGGCGGCGGCTCGGGCAGCGCGTGCGCTGGCACGGCGCCCGGATCGCCCGGCAGGACGAGCGGCTGGCGCGGGGCCTCGTCCGGGCCACGCCCCCCGCGGCGGGCCAGGTTGGGCGAAGGATCACCTCCGGCGCTCGGCGTGCCGCCGCCGCCGCATGGGCGTGGACCGAGACGCACACGCGCGCGTCGTGGCTCTGGCTCCGCACCGACGCCCTGGTCCATCTCCGCCGCGCCGGGGCGAAGCTGCGCTCGGTGGCGCCGTCCTTCTCGCTCACCGTGGTCGTGGGGGGAACGGTCCTCGGGCTGCTGCTCGCGCTGCTGATCCCGACCGCGGTGCTCGCTAGTCACGTCGCGAGCTACCAGCCGACGAGCACGAAGCTGCGCCCCCTCTCGATCCGCTCGACCGTGTATTCGGCTGACGGCACGACGCTGGCCAACCTGGGCTACGAGGACCGTGAGCCGGTCGCCTACGGGGACATCTCGCCGCTGATCGTGAACGCGGTCATCGCCACCGAGGACCGGACCTTCTGGACCAACCCCGGCGTGGACGCCTCGGGCCTCGTCCGGGCGGCGACCACGGACCTGGCGAACGGCGCGGTCAAGCAGGGCGGCTCGACCATCACCGAGCAGCTCGTGAAGAACCGGATCATGAACCCGAAGGGCAGCCTCAAGAAGAAGGTCACCGAGGCCGTGCTCGCCCTCCGGCTGAACCGGCGCCTCACGAAGCGTCAGGTCATGACGGACTACCTCAACACCGTGTACTTCGGGGAGGGCGCGTACGGGATCCAGTCGGCGGCCGAGCGGTTCTTCCTCGCGTACCCGCCCGGGGCGATCTTCCCGCAGCCCACCGAGCCCAACCAGGTCAACTTGGCCCAGGCCGCGCTGCTCGCCGGGCTCATCGCCAACCCGACGACCTACGACCCGTTCCAGCACCCCGCCCTCGCCAAGGCGCGCCGCCACGAGGTGCTCGGCCGGATGGTCGAGGAGGGCTACATCACCCCGGGCGAGGCCCGCTTCGCCGACGCGACGCCGCTCCCGAGCATCCCGCCCTCGGCGCCAGACCTGCGGCCCCGCGACCTCTGGGTCGCGCAGGTGCAGAGCGCGCTGCTGTCCGACCCGCGCATGGGCGCCACGTACACCGAGCGCCTGCAGCTCCTGCTGCGGGGCGGGCTGCGCGTCTACACGACCCTGGACCAGCAGGCCCAGTGGCTGGCCCAGACGGCGGTGAACCAGGTCCTGCCGAACCAGCCGCCGTTCTCCGCGGCGGTGATCGCGATGGACCCGACGACCGGGGCGGTTCGCGCCATGGTCGGCGGCCCGGGGTTCGACCAGCTGCAGTACAACATCGCCACCCACCCGCCGGGCCGCCAGACGGGCTCGACGTTCAAGGTGATCACGCTCGCCGCCGCGCTCGAGGCCGGGTACTCGCCGAACGACACCGTGAACGGCACGTCGCCCTGCCTCGCCGTCCGGCCGGGCTTCCCGCCCTGGCCGACCGTCAACGCCGAGCAGGGCGTAGGCACCATGTCGCTCCGCCAGGCGACGGCGAACTCGGTGAACTGCGCGTTCGCGCACGTGATCGCCAGCCTCGGGCCGCCCGCCGTGGTGAACATGGCGCACCGCCTCGGCGTCACCGGCAACATCCCCGACTACCTGCCCATCACGCTCGGGGTGGCGTCGACCACGCCGATCGAGATGGCCACGGTGATCAGCACGATCGCCGACCAGGGCGTGCGCCACGACCCGACGTTCGTGTCCCGGGTCGTCGGGCCGGACGGCCACGTCTACATCGACAACACCCAGCCGGTCGGCCAGCGTGTGCTCGACCCCTCGATCGCCGACTGCGAGACGGACATGCTGCACGGCGTCATCACCGGCGGGACCGGCACCGCGGCGCAGCTGCCCGGCCGCGACGCGGCGGGCAAGACGGGCACGACGGACTCGTTCGGCGACGCGTGGTTCGACGGGTTCACCCCGCAGCTCGCCACCACCGTCTGGATGGGCGCGACGACCGGGGAGGTCCCGATGACCGACGTCGGCGGGATCCAGGTCTTCGGCGGCACCTACCCGGCGCGCATCTGGCAGGCGTTCATGTCGTCCGAGCTCAACGGCCAGCCCGCGCTGCCGCTCCCGCCCGCCGGCCCGGTCTGTGACCGGCCGGGCGCCGCGATCAGCGACGCGGGGCGAGGCGCGCCCAGCCCAGGCGCCCCTCCGTCGGGCGGTGGCCCGGCTTCCCCGGGCGGCGGCACGGTCTCACCGAACGGCGGCGGAGCCTCGCCCAACGGGGGCGCGCCCCAACCGAACGGCGGCGGGAACCAGCCGAACGGTGGCGGGAACGGGCGGGGCGGCGGCTGATCCCGCCGGGCGCGACGCCCTAACGGCCGCGCGTCGCCAGCTCGGCGAGCAGCAGCGCCTCGCTCACGATCAGGCTGCGCCAGTCCCCGAGGTGGAGGCTCTCGTCCTCGCCGTGGATGCGACTCTCCGGATCGGCCGGCCCGAGCAGCAGCGACGGGATCCCGCCGAACGCCGTCGCGAACGGCGCGACGAACGGGATCGACGCCCCGACCCCCATCACGACCGGCGGGCGGCCGAAGCCGCCGGCCAGGGCGGCGCGCGCCGCGTCGAACGCCCAGCCCGTCGGGTCGCACGACCAGCCGGTCGCGCCCCAGTCCGGCGTGAACGACCACTCGAGACCCCACGGGATGTGCGTCGCGAGGTGGTCGCGGAGGCGACTGAGTGCGAGCTGCGGGTCCTGCGCGGGCGCGAGCCGCACGCTGAGCAGCGCGGCGGCCTCCGCGACGATCTGGTTCGACGCGCCGGCCATGGGATGGGTGTCGACGGCCAGGACGGTGAGGGCCGGTCGGAGCCAGAGCCGCTCCCACACCGAGACGCTCGGGTCGCCGACGGGCTCGACCCCGGGCCGCCCGCGGTAGGTTGCGACGACGCGCCCGGCATCGTCCCCGAGCACGGCGAGCTGCGCGCGCGTCTCGGCGTCGGGCACGACGACGTCGTCCCAGAACCCCTCGATGGCGACGTCGCCGTGCTCGTCCACGAGCGAGTCGAGGACGCGGGCCAAGGCGAGCGTCGGGTCCGGCACGACGCCGCCGGCGATGCCGCTGTGCACCGGGCCGTCGAGGGCGCGCAGCCGGAGTGTCCCACCGGCGAGCCCGCGCAGCGAGCAGGTGAGGCCCGGGACTCCGACGTGCCAGTTGCCGACGTCCGCCAGCACGAGGACGTCGGCCGCCAGCTCCTCCGCGTACCGGGCGAGGAACGCGTCCAGGTGGGGTGAGCCGACCTCCTCCTCGCCCTCGACGAACACCGTCACGTTGCAGGGTGGCGCCCCGGCGTCGAGCCAGGCCCGGACCATCGCGGCGTGGGCGACGGCGCCCGCCTTGTCGTCGGCGCTGCCCCGCCCGTAGAGGCGGCCGTCCCGCTCGACCGGCTCGAACGGATCACCTGACCAACGGTCGCGGTGCCCGGTCGGCTGGACGTCGTGGTGCGCGTACAACAGCACGGTCGGCGCGTCCGCGGCGTGGTGCCACTCGCCGATGACCGCCGGCGGACAGCCCGCCGCGGTCGCCTGGCGCACGTGCTCCAGGCCGACGCGCTCGAGCAGCGCCGCCGTGGCGTCCGCGCTGCGCTGCACGTCCCGAGCATGCGCGTGGTCCGCGCTGATGCTCGGAATCCGTACGAGGTCCTCGAGCGCGGCGCGTGCGTCCTCGAGCCCCGCGTCGATCGCGGCCACGACGCGCGTCGTGTCGGACCCCGCGCTGGCCCCCCGTGCCATCACCAGCCCCGGAAGGTCGGCCGGCGGCGCTCGGCGAAGCTCGCCAGACCCTCGGCGGCGTCCTCGCTCGCCATCGCGATCTCCTGCGCCCACCGCTCGTCGGCGAAGGCGGCGACGCGGTCGATGTCGAGGGCGCGGTTGATGAGCCGCTTCGACAGGCTGATGGCGGGCGTCGGTCCGTCGGCGAGGCGCCGGGCCCACTCGAGGGCGGTCGGCCGCAGGTCGGCGGCGGGGACCACGCGGTTGACCAGCCCGAGGCGCAGCGCGTCGGCGGCGCCGACGTCGTCGCCGAAGAACACCAGCTCCTTCGCCACCTGGGGGCCGACGAGGCGCGTGAGCAGGTAGGCACCTCCCCCGTCGGGCACGATGCCCCGTCGGACGAACACCTCGATGAACCGGGCGTGGTCCGCCGCGAGGACGAGATCGGACGCGAACGCGAGATGTGCCCCGATGCCGGCTGCCGTGCCGTTCACGGCGCACACGATGGGCTTGTCGCAGTCCTGCAGCGCGGCGATGAGGCGTTGCGCGCCCAGGCACGTCCGGTCGACCGACAGCACCGGACGGGCCGGCGCGCCGGTCGGCACCGGGCGCGCGTCGGGCCGGTCGACCCGCAGGTCGGCGCCGGTGCAGAACGCGCGGTCACCCGTGGCGGTGAGCAGCACCGCCCGCACGGCGACGTTGGCGTTGTCGTCGTCGAGCAGCGCCACAATCCGCTCGCGCTGCGCGGGCGTGAGCGCGTTCCCGGACTCGGGTCGGTTGAGCTCGATGGTCGCGACCGCGCCGTCGACCACGTGGCGCACCTGCTCGTCGAGGGGGCGGTCGTCGGCCATGCGGCTCCTTGGGTCAGGGGTGCGCCCCCCGGAAACCGTGTCGTGGCGCCACGGCAGGCTGCGCCCCGTGCGGCCCACCGCGTCCCACGGCTCGGCTGCGCCGGTCGGCGGATCGGAGCGTAGCCCCGCCCGCCCGGTGTGACCGCGGGGAGGGGCGGATACCCTCCGAGCGCGCCGCGACGGGGGAGCGAATGGGACGACTCGACGGACGGGTGGCGATCGTGACGGGCGCGGGCCAAGGCATCGGGCGAGGGATCGCCCGGCGCTACGCGAGCGAGGGCGCGGCGGTCGTGATTGCCGAGCGCAATCCCGAGACCGGTGCGCGGGTCGCGGCCGAGATCGTCGACGAGCTCGGTGGGCAGGCCGACTTCGTCCCGACCGACGTGCTCGACCCGGCGCAGATCCACGGGGTGGTGGACCGGGCGGTGGACGTGTTCGGCCACGTCGACATCCTCGTGAACAACGCGTATGTGGTCGGTGCCCCGGACCGCCTCGAGCGCAAGCCAGACGACGAGCTCGAGCTCGGGTTCCGCGGCGGCCCGCTGCACACCTATCGGGCCATGCAGGCGGTGTTCCCGCACTTCCGGGCGCAACAGTGGGGCCGGATCATCAACCTCGTGTCGTTGAACGGGATCAACGCGCACATGTACTCCGTCGACTACAACGCGGCCAAGGAGGCCATCCGCGCGATCACGCGCACCGCGGCGCGCGAGTGGGCCCGCCACAACATCCTCGTTAACGCCATCGCCCCGGCGGCCGCATCGCCGGCCTACGTCGCGTTCGCCGCCGCCGCGCCCGAGAACGCGGCCGAGATGCTGAAGCAGAACCCGATCGGTCGCATGGGCGACCCCGAGCACGACATCGGCGGGGTCGCGCTCTTCCTCGCCAGCGAGGACAGTGACTACGTGACCGGGAACACGATCTTCGCCGACGGCGGCTCCCACATCAACGGCGTCCAGTGGGACCCGCCGATGGAGGACTGATGGCCCTCGAGTCCCTCGAACACATCCGAATCGCCCAGAAGGACGGCGTGGCGTGGGCGACCATCGACCACCCCCCGATGAACTTGTGGGACGCGCCGCTCACGGGCGACCTCATCCAGCTCATCACGGGCTTCGAGGCGGACGACAGCGCTCGCGTCCTCGTGCTCACGAGCGCCGACGACGAGTACTTCATCGCGCACGCCGACGTGGCAATGATCGCCCAGTTGCCCGCGGAAGAGACCGCGGTCGCCGACGCGCCCTCGCCGGTGAACCGGCTCCTTGAGCGGCTCCGGCTCATGCCCAAGCTGTCGATCGCGCTCGTCCGCGGCATCGCCCGCGGTGGGGGTTCCGAGATCGCGCTCGCGTGCGACCTGCGGTTCGCCACGCCCGACGCCCGGTTCGCCCAACCCGAGGTCGCGCTCGGCCTCATCCCGGGTGCCGGCGGAACCCAGCGCCTCACCCGGCTCGTCGGGCGGGCCCGAGCGCTCGAGATCGTCCTCGGGTGCGGCGACGTGTCCGGCGAGGAGGCCGCCGCCATCGGCTACGTCAACCGGGTGGTGAGCGGCGACGACATCGAGGACACGGTGCGCACCCTGGCGACGCGCGTCGCCCGGCTGCCCGCCCACGCCGTCGCGGAGGCCAAGCGGTCCGTGGACGCCGCCTGGCCCGACCCCACCCCGGGGTTCATCGTCGAAGGACAGGCGTTCAACGCGGCGCGCCAGGATCCCGAGGCGGGACGGCTCATGCGCACGTTCCTCGAGGTCGGCGGCCAGACACGCGACGCCGAACGCGACGTCACGTCGCTGCTCGACCGGCTGGCGTGAACGACTTCGAGGGAAAGGTCGCCTGGGTCGCGGGCGCGGCCCGCCGACCCGGGATCGGGCGGGCCGCCGCGGTGCAGCTGGCCCGGCGCGGCGCCGACGTCGCGTGCGTCGACATCGTGACGCCGACACCGATCGACGAGGAGTCGTACCGGGTCTCGCGCGAGGCGCTCGACGCGACCGCCGCAGCCGTCGACGCCACCGGGCGCCGTGTGCTGACCCAGGCGGTCGAGCTCACCGACCCCGACGCCGTCGAGGACTCGGTGGCAGCGACCGTCGACGCGTTCGGCCGCGTCGACGTGTGCTGCAACCTCTCCGGTGGCACCGGGCCCGAGCTCGGGAACGGCTCGCTGCTCAAGCTCGATCCCGCCTCGTGGGCCGCGGCGCTGGACGCCAACCTCACCACGGTGTGGCTCGGCGCCCGGGCGTGCGCCCGCCGCATGGTCGAGCAGGGCGAGGGCGGCGCGATCGTGAGCCTCTCGTCGTCCGCCGGCGTGATCGGCGAGCCCGGGTTCGGCGCCTTCTCGGCCGCCCGCGGCGGCGTGCTGCGGCTGACCGAGGTGCTCGCGACCGAGCTGGCGCCACACAACGTCCGCGCCAACGCGGTGTGCCCACTGGGCGTGTCGCCCGCGGCGGGTGGCGGGAACCCCGGCCTCGAGCGGGGGACCGCGGCGCGGCGCGGGACGCTGGACGACTGGGTCCGCACAACGATCCCGCTCGGCCGGATGCAGACCCCCGACGAGACCGCGGCGGTGATCGTGTTCCTCGCCAGCGACGCGGCGAGCTTCGTGAGCGGGCAGGCGATTACGGTCGCCGGCGGCGCCCACGTCTGAACGCGCCGCCGCTTAGCCGGCGGGCTTAGAGGGACCGTCCGACGCGGTGGCCGTCGAAGACGGCGCGGTCGACGGGCCGCACCGCGACGGCGTCTCCGACCCGCACGACCTCGGGCCCACGCCCCACCAGCGCGTCGTAGAGGTCGGTGTTCGGCTCGCCGTTCGTGCACACGACGAACGTGTCGACGCCGGCCAGGGGCTCGAGCTTCCGGGCGAGCACGTCGACGAGCGTGACCGCATGGTCGTCGACCATCGCCACGGCGGTGCTGGGACGCCACGTCATGCCCGCCTGAACCGCGCGCGGCAGGATCGCGGCCTGCGTCTCGCCGTCGCACGCGAGCAGCACGGGGAGCGGGCACACGACCGTGACCTCGAGGCCCCGCGCCGCCAGCAGCTCGCCGACGCCCACCCCTTGGACGTGCCCGACCGCGTCGAGGAGGACGACGCGCTGGCCGAGCCGGGCGGCGTCACCGTCCAAGCAGGCGAGCGCCTCGTGGTGGTCGAGGACCCAGTCCTGGTCCGAGCCCGGCACCGGCATCGGGTGGTACGCGGAGCGGCCGCTCTTTGTCGCGTGGCCACCGGTCGCGATGACCACCGCGTCGGGCCCCAGGGCGAGGACGTCGGCGGCCGTCGCGTCGACCCCGGTGCGCAGGTCAACGCCGCGACGCTCGCACTCGCCGATCCGCCAGTCGGCGAGGTCGGCAATCTCCTCGCGGCCGGGCAGCCGCTGGGCTAGCCGGATGGCGCCGCCGAGCGCGGGCCGCTGCTCGAGCAGGGTGACCTCGTGCCCGCGCGCCGCGGCGACCCACGCCGCCTCGAGGCCGGCGGGCCCGCCGCCGACCACGACCACCCGGCGCGGCGCGGCGGCCGGCGTCAGCGTGCCGAGCCCGAGCTCGTCCTCGCGCCCGACCGCCGGGTTCTGCACGCAGCTGATCGGCATCGACTGCAGCAGGTTCCCGTAGCAGGACTGGTTGATCCCGGTGCAGCGCCGGATCTCCTCGGACCGGCCCTCGTGCGCCTTGTTCACCCACTCGGGATCGGCGATGAGGGCGCGCACGAGCGTGATCGCGTCGGCCGCCCCGTCCTCGAGGATCCCCTCGGCTTCGTCGGGCGTCAGGATGCGGTGCACGGTGAAGACCGGGGTGTCGCCCACCGCCTCCTTCACCCTCTGCGCGGCGTACACGCCGAACCCGTGCGGCGAGTAGTTGGTGCGCACCATCCCGACGCCGCCGACGCCGACGCTCACGTTGAGGAAGTCCACGAGGCCGAGCGCCTCGTAGCGGGCCGCGACCTCCGCCGCGTCGTCGGCGGTCAGACCCGGGCCGTGGGCCTGCTCGTCGTCGCCGGCGAGGCGCAGCCCGATCGCCACGTCCTCGCCCACCGCCTCGCGCACCGCCGTGAGCACCTCGACGCCGAAGCGCATCCGGTTCTCGAGGCTGCCCCCGTACTCGTCGGTGCGCTCGTTGAACTTCGGCGACAGGAACTGGTGGAGGAGGTAGCCGTGCGCGCTCTGGATCTCGAGGCCGTCGAACCCGCCCGCGACGGCGTTGCGGGCGCAGCGGACGTGGTAGTCGATCATCTCGGCGATGTCGTCGCGGTCCATCGGCTTCGGCGGCTCGAAGTAGTCGGGGACCTGTGAGGGTCCGAGCGCCACCTGCTTGGACCAGTTGCCGAGCATCATCGCCCCGCTGTGCGTGAGCTGGAGGAACGCGAGCGCGCCGTGCGCGTGCACCTGGGCGGTGAGGTCCTCGTAGTGCGGGACGCACGCGGGGTCCCAACCGTTCGCGTTGTTCGGCATCTTGTACGCCGTGTTCGGCGCGACCGCGGTCTCCCCGGCGATCACCGCCGCCACGCCGCCCCGGGCGCGCTCGGCGAGGTACCGGCCGTAGCGGGCGCCGTAGAAACCGGGCTCGCCCCACACCGCGTTCGGCTCGGTGAACATCGTGAAGTGCGCTCCGCAGACGACGCGGTTGCGCAGGGTCACGGGCCCGACGGCGAGCGGCTCGAACAGCTTGGGGTACGGAGTCACGCCACGAGCGTGGCACACTGTGCGGCGGCGCAGCAGTGGTCGATCCCGCTGCGGCCGGGGGAGCCGCCGACACGGCAAGGAGCATGCGGTGAGCGAGACCACCACCGAGACGTCCGGCGACGAGTACGACCCGTTCACCGTCTTCGACGAGGCCACGGGCGCTGGGGCGGTTACGGATCCCTACCCGGTGTTCGCCGAGCTCCGCGCCGAGTGCCCAGTGCACGCCGGCCGCTTCGAGGACAAGTTCGGGCCGGTGGCGGGCGTCGACCCCGCGTTCTTGAACGAGGGCCCGCAGTACACGCCGCTGTCGTTCGAGGCGGTGCAGGCCGTGCTGAAGGACGGCGAGACGTTCTCGTCGTCGGCGTACGCCGACAGCATGGGTCTCGTGATGGGCCACTCCATCCTCGAGATGGACGAGCCCGAGCACCACCGTTACCGGACGCTCATCGCGCAGGCGTTCACCCGCAAGGCCATGGAGCGGTGGGAGGCCGAGCTCGTGCGCCCGATCGTGCACGGGCTCATCGACGACTTCGCCGGGGAGGGGCACGCCGACCTCGTGCGCGAGCTGTTCTGGCCCTTCCCGGTCCACGTCATCGCCGGCATGCTCGGCCTGCCCGCCGAGGAGCTCCCGCAGTTCCACCGCAAGGCGGTCGAGCTCATCAGCATCGGCTTCGACATCGAGCGCGGCCTCGAGGCGTCGCAGTGGCTCTACGACTTCTTCGCCGGGGTGATCGCCGACCGTCGCGAGCACCCCCGCGGCGACGTGATCAGCGTCCTCGCCGAAGCCGAGCTTGACGGTCAGCGCCTCACCGACGAGGAGATCATCGCCTTCCTGCGACTCCTCCTGCCCGCCGGAGCCGAGACCACCTATCGGTCGTCGAGCAACCTCATGTACGGCCTGCTCACCCGGCCCGAGCAGCTCGCCGCGCTCCGCGACGACCGCTCGCTCATGCCGGCCGCCATCGAGGAGGGCCTCCGCTGGGAGCCGCCGCTCACCGGGATCGGCCGCACCGCCCTGCGCGACGTGGAGCTCGACGGCGTCCACATCCCGGCCGGCTCGCCCATCAACGTCTGCCTCGGCGGCGCGAACCGCGACCCGTCACGCTGGGACCGCCCGGACGAGTACGACCTCACACGCGAGCCCAAGCAGCACCTGGCGTTCGCGTTCGGCCCGCACATGTGCCTCGGGATGCACCTGGCACGGATGGAGACGACCGTGGCGATCAACGGTGTGCTGGACCGGCTGCCCAACGTCCGACTCGACCCGTCCGCCCCCGCACCGCAGATCACCGGGCTCACGTTCCGGGCACCGAGCGCGCTCGCGGTCCTCTTCGACTGACGTCGCGATCCCCCGAGCGCTCGCGGGGGTCGAGCTAGGCCACGCCGTACAGGCGGCGCGGGTTGTCCCAGAGGATCCGCCGCTTCTCGTCGTCGGTGAGATCGCCGCGCGCCACGAAGTCGCGGACGCCGTCGGGGAACGAACCTTCGGGATGCGGGAAGTCCGACGCCGTCACCACGCAGTCGACGCCGACCGCGTCGAGCACCGGCCGGTAGGCCGGCTCCTCGATCTCCGCCGAGATGAAGCACTGCCGCCGGAACAGCTCGCTCGGGAGCGCCGAGAGCTCGTCGCAGTCCAGGCCGACGTAGCGCTCGTAGAGCTCGTCCAGCCACCACAGCCAGAACGGCAGCCAGCCCGCGCCCGACTCGAGGACGACGACGCGCAGGCCCGGGTGGCGGTCGCAGATGCCGCCGACCAGGAACGAGAACAGGCTCAGCTGCGCCTCGAGGGGGAACGCGGCCGCGATGCGGGGCAGGGCCCACTCGCCGAAGCGGTCGGCGCCGAGCTGGCCCAGGCCGGTGCCCGCCACGTTGTGCAGCGCGAGCGCCACGCCGAGCTCTTCGAGCGTCGACCACAGCGGCTCGTAGTAGTCGCGCTCGAGCGTGACGCCCGGCAGCGGCGGCTCGGGCAGCACGAAGAACCCCTTGAAGCCGTGCTCGGCGACGCAGCGACGCGCCTCGGCTGCGGCGCGCTCCGCGTCCCGCAGGTCGAGCTGGCCCACGCCGAGCAGGCGGTCCGGCACGGCGGCGACGAACGACGCCGCCCAGTCGTTGTAGGCGCGCACGATCTCCGCGCCGAGCACGGGATCGAGGCCCCACGCCGCGACCTGCATGAGGCCGCGGCTCGGGTACAGCGCCATCCGGTCGATGCCCTGGTCGTCCATCGCCAGCACGTACGCCTCGGGGTCCCATCCCCGCGACGAGTAGCGGTGGTACGTCTTCTCCCAGGTCTCGTTCAGCGTCGCCAAGCCGCCGGCGCGGCTCCGCCACCGGACCGTTGGGAAGCGTCGGTCCCGGTCGACGACCACCGCGCCGCGATCCTCCGAGCCGAACGGCGCGCGCTCGCGCAGCGCCGTCGGGAGGCGGTCCCGCCACACGTCGGGTGGCTCCATGAAATGGGAGTCGACGTCGAAGACCGGCCAGCCGTCCACGGGCGAACCCTAAGGCGCCGCGCCTCGGGCGGGCGATCGTCGTGCGGGTACCGACGGCGGGTCGCCGTCGCGACGGTCAGCGCCGCCGACGGCGGCGCATCCAGGTGCGGAGCGTGAGGAGGGCAAGGACCGCGATCACCTGCGCGCCGACGATGACGCGGCTCACGTCGATCGCCGGCTCCCAGCGGGCGTCGCCGTCGCGGATCACCCACGCGCCGACGGGACGCGCGCCGGCGCCCCACCCCGCGCCGGCTCCCTCACCGTGCCCGCCGTCGGGGCGGCCGTCGGTCCCGCCGCCGGAGCCGCCGCCCCCGCCGCCTTGCACGGCCGCGGCGGGGATCACGACGACGCCGTCGCGCTCCACCGGCTCCCCGTACACGCGGCGGACGGTCATCGCCTCGTTCGCGCGGTTCAACACTGCCGGCACGTCCATCACAGGCTCCTCTCAGTCCGGGCTCGTCGACGCGGCCCCCCGGGCGTGGTACTGCTCCCGCCACGCCGCGGGCGGCGGGTCGGCGCGCTTCGCCGCCGCGCCGAACAGGCGCGGGATCTCGTGCGCCAGGTCCTCCGCCGTCCAACCCCGGTCGTGACGCTCGAGTGTCGCGTCGACCTGGTAGGTGCGGACGTGCTCGATCGTCCCCCCGCGCACCTGGAAGCACTGGCCGCTCACCCACGCCGCGGCCGGCGACGCGAGGTAGGCGACCATCTCGGCGACGTGGTTCGGGTCGGTCGGGTCGAAGTCGTCCTCGGACCGATCGGCGTTGCGGTCGACGCGCCACCCGATCATCGCCAGGCGGGTGCGCGCCGACGGCATGATCGTGTTCGCCGTCACGCCGTACGGCGCCATCTCCGTGGCGACCGCCTCGGTGAACGCGAGGACGCCGGCCTTCGCCGCCACGTAGTTCGACTGCCCGGCACCCCCGTAGAGCAGCAACCCGGTCGAGGTGTCGATGAGGCGCCCGTAGCTGGCGCGGCCGGCCTTGGACTCGGCCCGCCACCAGCGACACGCCGGCGCAGTGACCGAGAACGTGCCCCGCAGGTGGACCGCGATCACATCGTCCCACTCGTGGTCGTCGAGGTTGAACACCATGCGGGGCCGCCCGAACCCCGCGTTGTTGACGACGATGTCGAGGCGGCCCCACCGGTCGAGCGCGGCCTGCACGACCGCCGCGCCGCCGTCGGTGGTCGCGATGTCGCAGCGGTTGGCCACGGCCTCGCCGCCCGCGGCCGCGATCTCGCGGACCACCTCATCGGCCGGCGTGTCGCCCGTCGCGCTCCCGTCGGTCGCCACACCGAGGTCGTTCACGACGACGCGCGCGCCGGCGGCGGCGAGGCGGTGGGCCTCAGCCCGGCCGATCCCGCGGCCGGCGCCGGTCACGACCGCGACGCGGTCGGCGAGCGGGAGCCCGGGGCTGGTCATCGCGCGTCGAACCTAACGCCTGCCCGCCCCGAACCTGTCAGACGCGCTCGAGCTGATCCAGGCGGTGCCGGGCACCGAAGCGGGCGCGGACCTCCTGGCGGTCCGCGTCGGTCATCGGCCGCAGCGGCTGCCCGCGCTGCGGCCGCCACCACACGGGGTCGGCGACCTCCCAGCGCTCCCGCCGCAGCTGCCGCTTCAGCACCTTCTGCGTCTCGGTGATCGGCAGCGACTCCGCCAGGCGCACGTAGCGGGGCGACCACTTCGTCCCGAGATCCGGCTGCGCGTCGAGGAACGCGTCGAAGACGGCCGGCTCGAGCGCCGTGCCCGGGCGCAGCAGCAGCGCCGCCATCACCTGGTCACCGACGTCCTCGTCCGGGACGGCGTAGACCGCGGCGAGGACGACGTCCGGGTGTCGGGCGAGGATCCGCTCGATCGGGGCCGCGGCGAAGTTCTCGCCGTCGACGCGCAGCCACTCGAAGTCGCGGCCCGCGAAGTAGAAGAAGCCCGCGTCGTCGCGGTAGCCGAGGTCGCCCGTCCAGTAGTAGCCGTGGCGCATCCGCTCGGCGTTGGCGTCGTCGTTGCGGTAGTAGCCCTCGAAGCGCTCGCCACCGTGCTTGTTCACGATCTCGCCGATCGCCTCGTCGGGGTTCAGCAGGTGGCCGGCCTCGTCGAAGCGGGCGCGGGGGCACTCCTCGACGGTGTCCGGGTCGAGGATGACCGTCCCCTCCGCGGCGACGCCGAGGGCGCCCTTCGGCATGTCGCGCGTGCGACTGATGTTCGCCCCGCCCTCGGTCGAGCCGTACCCGTCGGACACGGGCACGCCGAACCGCTTGCCGAATCGCTCGATGTCGAGGTCGGCGCCCTCGTTGCCGAAGACCCGGGTCAGCGTGTTGTCCGCGTCGTCCGGGTGGGCCGGCGTGGCGAGGATGTAGGAAAGCGGCTTGCCGACGTAGTTGAAGAAGGTCACGCCGTAGCGGCGGACGTCGGGCAGGAAGCCCGACGCCGAGAACCTGCGTCGCAGGACGCCCGTGGCGCCGCTGATGAGCCACGGCGCGAACGAGGTGATGATCGCGTTCGAGTGGAACAGCGGCATCACCTGGTACATCACGTCGTC
>JBPYDT010000027.1:0-2463 GCA_051986275.1 Acidimicrobiia bacterium
CCCGCTCGAGCGGCCCGTCGACGCCGAACCGCGACCCGGTGAGCACGCCGTAGAAGCCGATCACGGCCGCGAGGTCGGGCATGTCGGCGCCCGCGAGGAACGACTCAAACCCACCCAGGCAGAACCCAACGGTGGCGACGTCACGGGCGCCGGTCCGCTCGCGCAGCGCCGCGATCGCGGCGGCCGCGTCCTGCTGGACTCCTGGGACGGTCAGCTGCTGGACGTGCGGCATGTACTCGAACTCCTCGTCGCGCGGGCCGAGGCCGGCCGTCCGGCCAAAGTAGTCCATCGCGATCGCGTGATAGCCGGCCTGCGCGAATCGCTCCGCCAGTTCGGAGTAGAACGGATACAGGCCGCGCACGTCGGGGAAGATCATGATTCCCGCGCCACGGTCCGACGATGCCTCCGCGAGCGCGGCCGAGAACCGCGTGCCGTCGGCGGAGGTGAGCTCGAGCACCTCGGCGCCCGCGCCCCCGGCTATCGGGGCGAGCAGCAGGTCCTCGGGTGGCGCCGGCGGCCGCGCGTCGAAGTCGAAGCACATGCGGCCCGACAGAATACGTGTATGACCGAAACTTCGACATCTGCCGCTGACGTAGCCACCTTCAGGGCCCAGTTCCCCGTACTCGAGCGGCTCTCCTATCTGAACGCCGGAACCGAAGGCCCGATTCCGCGGGCCGCGGCGGAGGCGGTCCGCCGCCGGGTGCAGGCCGAGGCCGAGGGCGGCCGGTGTGGCCGCCCGTACTTCGAGGATCTGATCGGGCTCGCCGACCGGGCGCGTGCCGGCTACGCGACTGCGCTCGGCTGCGAACCCACCGAGGTCGCGCTCACGGGTTCGACCACCGACGGCGTCAACACGGTAATCGCGGGTCTCGATCTGCGACCCGACGATGAGATTCTGACCACCGACCAGGAGCACCCCGGCCTGCTGGCGCCGCTGGGGCGAGCCAGGCGGCGGCACGGCGTCAAGATTCGCGTTGTCCCGTTCGCCGAGATCGCCGGCGAGGTGACGAGCACGACCCGACTGATCGCGTGCTCGCACGTCTCGTGGGTGGGCGGCGAGGTGGCCGACGTACCCGCGCTTGTCGCCACCGGCGTGCCGGTGCTGCTCGATGCCGCCCAGGCGCTCGGGGCGGTGCCCGTCGACGTCAAGGCGCTCGGCTGCGACTTCTACGCCGGCTCGGGCCAGAAGTGGCTGTGCGGCCCCGAAGGCAGCGGCGCCCTGTTCGTGCGCGAGGACCGGCTCGACGACCTGCTCGTGCCGTGGCCCGGGTACGGCTCCGTGGCGGATCCGGCCAACGCGCTCGAGTTCGAGCAGGCGGAGGGCGTCAGGCGGCTCGACCACGGCTTCCCGGCCGGGCTTCGCAACGCGTGGGCGACCGCGTCGCTCGGCGTGTTCGAGGAGGCGGGCTGGGAATGGGTGCATGACCGTGCCGCCTCGCTGGCGGCTCTGCTCGCCGAGCGGCTGGCCGAGCGGGGGCTGTCGGTTTGGCCGCGCGGCCGTTCGACGCTCGTCTCGTGGGCCGCCGAGGACGTGGACGCCGAGGTGGCGCGGCTCGCCGGCGAGAGCGTCATCGTCCGGAGCATCCCCGCGTTCGGACTGGTGCGCGCCTCGGTGGGTGCGTGGACCTCGGAGGACGAGTTGGAGCGCCTCGTCGAGCTCGCTGCCGGGTGAGCCGCCGGCCGGGTGATCAGCCGGAGCCGCCCGCGCGGCGGATGGCGTCGTCCATCTCGCGGGCCGGGTCGGCGACTGGCTGCCCGTGGCCGACGACGAGCATCGTGGGGTTCGACTCCCGGAGCTTCTGCGCCGACTCGCGATCCTTGGCCTTGTCCCAGGTCGCCATCGCCGCGAGGGGGAACTTCAGGTTGAAGTGATTCGACACGGCGAGGCCGCCGATCGACGTGAACGTGTCGCCGACGATGATCGTTCGGTCGCGGGTGTCGAGGAAGGACACATGCCCAGGGGTGTGGCCGGGCGTGGCGATGACCTCCAGGCTTCCGACGCGCTCGTCGCCGTTCAGGCGGACGTCGGGCGTCGTCTTCAGCTTCGGCCACGATCCCGGCAGCTTGCCGTCGACGACCTTCTCGCCGGCGTGGATACGGGCGTCGAGCTCCCCCATCAGGACCTCGACCGAGCCGCCGAGCTTGTCCTTGAGCGCGTCGAGCGAGGCGACGTGGTCCCAGTGTCCGTGGGTCAGCGCGATCCGCCGGATCTCGCCTCCCGCGTCGCGGGCGGCTCCGATGAGCGTGTCGGCGCCGCCCGGGAGCGTGGTGTCGACGAGCGTGAAGCCGTCATCCTCGCGCACCAGGAAGGCGTTGACGGACCGCCAGCGGGTGATCTGAATCAGGTTGTCGTTGATCTGAGTCGTGCTCACGTCGCCTCCTTCGGCCAGAAGTCGGGTTCGAGTACGGCATCGCCGGCATGGTGTGGTCCGACCACGATGAACTCGAGGCCGTCGGGCCCGG
>JBPYDT010000028.1:0-2130 GCA_051986275.1 Acidimicrobiia bacterium
GACCGGCAAGCGGACGCTCCCGGGCTCCAAGCAGGTGTGGCGGCGCGTCGAGGGCGGCCGCTTCGCCGGCGACCTCGTCGGGCTCGCGGACGAGCCCGGCCCCGATGGCGCGCTCGCGCTCCTCGAATCGGTGATGGAGCACGGGGTGCGGACCGTCTCCGAGCCGCTCAACGACGTGCGGACACGCGCCCGCGAGCAGCGCGAGGCGCTGCCGGCCGCCCAGCGGGCCCTCCACGCCTCGCCCTATCAGGTCGAGATCAGTCCCGGCCTCACCGCGCTCGCGCGCCGCCTGGCCCAGCGGATCGGCGAGCGCCGGGACGACGCGGAGTCCCGGTAGCGAGCGACTCGACGCCGTGTTTCCAGCGGTGCGAGTGCCCGTGTGGCGTCCTCCCGCCCCACCTCGGCCCCTCAAGGTAGCTTCGAATGAAGCAACGAGAGCCGGCTCACCCGGCTCGACCACGAGGAGGCACGCGTCCGTGAACCTGAGCGCCACCACAGCCCTGATCGCCGTGACAGGGGGCATGCTCGTGAGCACGACCCCGAAGGTCGTCCTCATCGCCCCCGGTCACACGCCGACGATCGGGAAGCACTGGAACTACCGCATCACGGTCACCGAGAAAGGAAAGCCCGCGGCTGCGAAAATCACGGCGCAGATCGTCGATCCGATCGGCGGGGTGCACGCGGTGCAGTTCGGGACGAGCACAAAGAACATCACCAACTGGCCTGTCAAAGGGTCGTTCCACGACTTCATCCTGTGGCCGGCCGACTCGCGCGGCGTCCCGCTCACCTTCCGGGTCACGGTGGTGGCGGAAGGTAGGAAGGTGGTCAAGAACTACACCGTCACGCCGCACAAATGAGGTGAATCCGGAGCCTGCCATCATCGTCGACCGCGTCCGGAAGGCGTTCGAGCACGGACGCGTCCCGGCGCTGCGAGACGTGTCGTTCGAGGTCGGCGAGGGCGAATTCGTCGCCCTGACCGGCACGTCGGGCTCGGGCAAGAGCACACTGCTCAACCTCATCGGCGCGCTCGACTCGGCCGACGCGGGCACGATCATCGTCGAGGGCCAGCGGCTCGACGCGCTCAGCAACGCGTCCGAGTACCGCGCGTCGACGATCGGCTTCGTCTTCCAGTCCCACAACCTCCTCCCCACGCTCACCGCGTCGGAGAACGTCCAGGTTCCGATGTTCGGCCGGGTGCCACGGCACGCGCGGATCGAGCGCGCGCAGGAGCTCCTGGGCGAGGTCGGGCTCGGAGGCCGCGTGCTGGCGCGCCCGGCCGTGCTCTCCGGCGGGGAGCGTCAGAGGGTCGCGATCGCGCGCGCGCTCGCCAACAGCCCGAAGCTGCTGCTGGCCGACGAGCCGACCGGCGCGCTCGACTCGGCCACGAGCGAGCAGGTGCTCCACCTCCTGCAACAGCTCCGCGACCAGCACGGGATGACCGTGCTCATGGTGACCAACGACGACGGAATCGCGGCCCACGCCGACCGGACGCTCCGGCTCCACGACGGATTCATTCGTGCCGAAGAGCCTCGATCGGCGACAGCCTGACGGCGCGCCAGGTCGGGTACAGCGCGCCCACCGCACCGACGCCGAGCGCGAACGCGAGCCCCCACAGGAACGTGCCCGCCGTGTAGTACGGGCTGATGAACCCAGACAGCTGGCTGCGGTTGACGAACACCTGCGCCGCGAGGACGCCGAGCCCGCACCCGACGCCGAGCGCGATGAGACAGATGCCGACCGCCTCGGACAGGATCATCGCTCCCACCCGCAGTACCGACCAGCCGACGGCGCGCAGGATCCCGATCTCGCGCGTCCGCTCGAACACGGACATTGCCATCGTGTTCGTCACCCCGATGCCTCCCACGATCAGCGCCAGGAGCGACACGATCCAGCCGGTCGAGATGATGAGGCGGCTCGAGGTGTCGACCTTGATCGCCTGACCGGGTTCGGTGATCGCGGTGATGCCGGGGTAGTGGGCCTCGAGGCTCCGGGCGACGGCCTTGATGTTGTCGCCGGGCTTGACGTCGACGCCGATCGACGTGACCTCCCCGGGGCGTCCGGCGAGCCTTTCGACCGTGGCCAGCGGCGCCACCACCCCGAGATCCTCGAAGCGGTCGCCGGAGGCGTAGA
>JBPYDT010000029.1:0-14856 GCA_051986275.1 Acidimicrobiia bacterium
CCTACGCCGCGGGCCGGGCGGGCGGCGGCGCCCCGGCGGCGCTCAGCGCGGCCAACGAGGTCGCGGTGGCGGCCTTCCTCGACCGGCGGATCCCGTGGCTGGCCATCGCCGACGTCCTGGCCGACGCAGTCGCCGAGCCGCCCGGGAACGTCACGGACGTGGCGGACGTTCTCGCAGTCGACGGCGACGCCCGCGAGCGGGCGCGCCGCCTGGTCGGCCGGATCGAGGAGACCGCAGTGGGACGACGGGTGGGCACGGGAAGCCCGACCACGTGAAGGATCCCCTCGAGGAAAGCGTCGAGGTGAGCCGCGGCGCCCGGGCGTCGCTGCTCATCGTCCTGCTCGGCCTCGTCGTCCTGCTCGTGGCGCGCCCCTCGACGCGCTACTCGGTGGCGATCGTCGCCGGGATCGTCATCATGGTCATCCTCCACGAGGCCGGTCACTACGTCGTCGCCAAGCGCGCCGGCATCAAGGTCACCGAGTTCTTCGTCGGCTTCGGCCCCCGGCTCTGGTCGTTCCGGCGCGGCGAGACCGAGTACGGGGTGAAGGCCATCCTCATCGGCGGCTACGTCCGCACGGTCGGCATGACGAACCTCGAGGAGGTCGACCCCGCCGACGAGCCCCGCACGTTCCGCCAGGCGCGCTACGGCGACCGGCTGCTCCTCACCCTCGCCGGCGTGAGCGTGAACGTCCTGCTCGCCCTCCTGCTGTTCTTCGTCGTGATCGCCGGGCAGGGCCGCCTCGCCACCGGGCCCAACACGACCGTCGACACCGTCGAGACGCACAGCGCGGCCGACACCGCGGGGCTCCGCGGCGGGGACCGCATCCTGAGCGTCGAGGGCCACGCCATCCACTCGTGGAACGACCTCAAGGCGGCGATCGAGGCCCGCCCCGACCAGCCGACGGCGCTCGTGGTGGACCGCGACGGCCAGCCCGTGACGCTCACCGCCACGCTCGCAAAGCAGGGCGGGAAGGGGTTCCTCGGCGTGTCGCCGGGCGAGGCCTACCGGTCCGTCGGCGTGCTCGGCGCGATCCCCGAGTCGTTCAAGCAGATCGCCGACCTCACGACGGGCACGGCCGGCGCGGTGGCGCACCTCGTCTCGCCGTCCGGCGTCGCGCAGTACAGCCAGAACTTCACGTCGAAGGCCCCGGCCGCGTCGAGCGCGGCGGCCCAGGACCGGCCGGTGTCGATCATCGGGATCGTCACCGAGGGCAGCCAGCTCGTGAACGGCAACGTGTGGGCGCTGCTGTGGCTGCTCGGCAGCATCAGCCTCCTCCTCGCGCTCTTCAACCTGCTGCCCGTCCTGCCCTTCGACGGCGGGCACGCCGTGGTCGTCGGCTACGAGTGGATCGCCTCCCGCGTGCAGCACCGCACGATCCGCGTCGACTTCCGCAAGCTCATGCCCGTCACCGCGGTCGTCCTCATGCTGCTCGTGACGCTGAGCCTCTCCGCGGCGTTCCTCGACGTGCGCCAGGCGTTCGGCGGCTGACGTCACCGAACCTTCACCGGATCTGCACACCTCGGGCGTGAGCGGCGCGTGGGGCCCGCCGTAGGCTGACGTCGTGCAGCCGCGCCGCGTCACGCGCCAGGTCCACGTCGGGAACGTCGCGATCGGCGGCGGCGCACCGATCTCGGTGCAGTCCATGACCACGACCAAGACGGCCGACGTCGACGCCACGCTCGCCCAGATCTACGCCCTTGCCGGCGCGGGGTGCGACATCGTGCGCTGCACGTGCAACGAGGAGGCCGCCGCCGAGGGCCTCGCGCAGATCGTGCCGCGGGCCCCGGTCCCGATCATCGCCGACATCCACTTCCAGTACCGCCTCGCGCTCGCCGCGATGGAGGCCGGCGTGCAGGGCCTGCGGCTGAACCCGGGCAACATCCGCAAGCCCGACCAGATCAAGGCCGTCGCCGCGGAGGCGAGGGACCGCGGCCTGCCGATCCGCATCGGCGTGAACGCCGGCAGCCTCGACCCGGAGATCGCTGAGCGCCACGGCGGTGCCACGCCGGAGGCGCTCGTCGCGAGCGCGGTGCGCGAGCTCGACTACTTCCGCGAGGTCGACTTCGAGGACGTGAAGATCTCGGTGAAGGCCTCGAGCGTCCCGGTCATGATCGACGCCTACCGGCTCCTCGCCGACACCGTCGACCACCCGCTGCACCTCGGCGTCACCGAGGCCGGCCCGCCGCCCGCCGGCGTCGTGAAGTCCACCGCCGGGATCGGGACGCTGCTCGCCGAGGGCATCGGCGACACGATCCGCTACTCGCTCACGGCCGACCCGGTCGAGGAGGCCCACGCCGGCCGCACGCTCCTCGAGACGCTGGGCCTCCGGGAGCGCAAGGGAGTCGACCTCATCGCGTGCCCCTCCTGCGGACGCGCCGAGATCGACGTCATCGGCGTCGCGAAGCAGGCGCAGGCCGCTCTGGCCGAGCGCAACCTGCCGCTGCAGGTCGCGGTGATGGGGTGCGTGGTGAACGGGCCGGGCGAGGCCCGCGGCGCGGACCTCGGCATCGCCGCCGGCCGGGGCAAGGGACACCTCTTCGTTCGGGGCACCGTGGTGCGTGTGGTTCCCGAGGACGAGATGGTGAGCGCGTTGCTCGACGAGGCCGAGCGGATCGTCGCCGAGGGCATCGAAGCTCGCCTCGCTGCCGCCGACGCCGACGCCGAGGCGATCGCCGCCGCGGACCGCGAGGAGCTGGTCGAGCTGCGCGGCGTCGACGCGAACCACGCGCAGGAGCACATCGACCGGATCCGCGGGATCACCCAGTAGCGGCCGGCGCCGCCGTCCCCCGATTCAGCCGCGCGCCAGCCGCCGGGCCTGCCACCACCGGCGGGCGCCGCGCGCCGTGCCGGCGTGGAGCCGCTCGGCGCGCAGCCGGGACTCGAGCTCGGTGTCGAGCGGCTCGAGCGCCTCGACGCCGAGCGCGTCGGCGAGCAGCTGGTCGGCGAGCGCCGGGTTGCGCACGAGCACCGGGCCGTGGAGGTACGTGCCGACGACGCGTCCGGCGCGGGCGCCCTCGACGCGCTGGCCATCGCCGTTGCCGCCGCCCGTGACGACGCGCCCCAGAGGCGCGAGGTCCGGACCGAGCGCCGTGCGCCCCCAGTGGTTCTCGAAGCCGGTGAGCCGCGGGAGGGGCGGGTCGGGGTCGACGACCACCTCGCCGATGAGGCGGGTCGGGCCGGCGCGGGTCTCGAGGTCGAGCAGCCCGATGCCCTCGAGCACCGTCCCGTCGGCCGCGAGGTAGCGGCGGCCGACGAGCTGGAAGCCACCGCACACCGCGAGCACGACCGCGCCGGCCGCGACGGCCCGCTCGATCGTGGCGCGCGAGTCGCGCATGCCGGCGCCGGCGAGGTGCATCGGATCGTCCTCGCCGCCGCCGAAGAGGTAGACGTCGAGGCCGCCGGGGATCGGCGCGCCGGCCGGCACCTCGACGAGCTCGGCGGGTTGACCCCGCCATCGGGCCCGTTGCACGAGCACGACCGCGTTCCCGCGGTCGCCGTAGGTGCCGAGCAGCTCGGGGTAGACGAACCCGACGCGCAGCGTCGATTCGCTCACGGGCGGTCACCGTACCGGCGGTACAGCGCGGAGAACGCGGTGTAGGAGCACACGAGGTGCACGGTGTCGCCCGGGAGGGCGCGGGCCGCGGCGAGCGGGTCCGGCTCGACGAGGTGCTCGACCTCGGCGTAGCGGAGCCGCACCGCGACGTCGAGGCAGCGCTCCCCCGACGCGGCGGTGGCGTGGCCGCGGAGGAGCTCGTACGGGACGTCCCAGAGCCACGACGGGTCTTTCCCGTCCGCGACGCGGGCGTTCACCGCGAGCACGACCGCGGTGTCGACCCCGGCGAGGAAGGTGAGCACCTCGCTCCACCCCGCGGGGTTCTTGGCCAGCAGCACCCGGGCGTCGCGCCCGTCGCCCAGCGGGATGCGCGTGTAGCGGCCGGCGACGGTCGTCACGGCGCCGAGCGCGCCGGCCGCGTCGGACGCCGCGACGTCGAAGTGGGTCGTGGCGGCGGCGACGGCGAGCGCGGCGTTCGCCAGGTTCCAGCGGCCGGGAACCGCGAGGCGCAAGGGCACCCGTTCGCCGGCGTGGACGAGCGTGTCGTCCTCGAGGACGAAGTCGGGCTCGGGCTGCGCGAACCCGCACGCGGGGCACGCGAACCGGTCGGCCGTCCAGGCGAGCAGCGCGCCGCAGTTCGGGCACGTCGCGGCGTCCTGGCGCCAGCCGAGGCCGAGCGCGACCCACGTCACCGCGGCCGGGCTCGCGGCCCAGACGACGTGCGGGTCCGACGCGTTCGCCACGACCGCGAGGTGCGGACGGGCCTCGGTGACGGCCCGCCAGGCGTCGGCCACGAGGTGGACCTCGCCGTAACGGTCGAGCTGGTCGCGGCTCAGGTTCCCGAGGACGAGCAGCTCGGTCCCGAGCACGTCGACGACCCGGGGCAGGACCCGCTCGTCGACCTCGAGCACCGCCGTGTCGGCCTCGGGGTCGCGGGCGAGTGTCGGCGCGATCCCCGAGGTCAGGTTGGCCCCGGTGGAGTTCGTCGTGACGCGTCGGCCGTTCGTGGCGAGCGCCGCGGCGAGGAACCGGGTCGTGGTCGTCTTGCCGTTCGTCGCCGAGACGAGCGCGGTGTGGCGCCCCGCGGCGAGCTCGGCGAGCGCGCCGGGCGCGATCACGTTCAGGACCCGGCCGCTGACCGTCGCGCCGGCGCCCCGTCCCGTCACCCGCGACAGCCACCCGGCGAGCGACCCGGCCGCGACGCCGATTCGGGTGCGCAACGACCGCCTCATTGTCGCTCGCACCAGTACACGTCGACGCGATAGGGGAGCGCGAGGTCGGTGCGCCCCGCGGTCGCGGGGTGCTCGGCGAGCGTGACGCGCACCTCGTCGAGCACGGCGGCGCGGGCCGTGTCGTCGAGTGCGGCGACGTGGCTGACCGACGCGAACCGGTCGACGACCCCCTCGGGTGTCACGGGCTGGTCGTGGTGGAACGTCGCCTCGTGCAGCGGCGAGAAGCCGGGCCGGTCGTCGAGGCGTGACCGGTCCCGCCGGTCGTGGTCGCGCCACGGGGCCCGTCGCTCGACCCGGTCCATGATCGACCAGATCGCGTCGACCCACGCGATGGAGCGGTCACGGGCGTTCCAGATCAGCCCGACGCGTCCGCCGGGTCGCAGCACCCGGGCGAGCTCGGCGAACGCGACGTCGGCGTCGAACCAGTGAAACGCCTGCGCGACCGTGACCGCGTCGAGGCTCCCGGCCCGGAAGGGGAGTGCTTCGGCGGTCGCGGCGACGACGGGGAGGCCGGGCATCGTCGTGACGAGCACGCGGCGCATCGCGGCGATGGGCTCGACCGCGACCAGCCGCGCGCCCGTGGGCGCGAGGAGTCGGGTGAGCTTGCCCGTGCCCGCAGCGAGGTCCAGTGCCGTGACCCCGGGGCGCAAGCGCAGTGCGTCGACGAGCCAGGCCACGGCGTCGGGCGGGTAGCTCGGGCGGGCGCGCTCGTAGACGTCGGACGCCGCGCCGAAGCCGGTGGCGGCGACGTCGTGGACGGGCATCCCAGATGTTCCCACCGGCGCACGCCGGCGGGGCTCATGTATGGAGCCCGCACTCCAGCTTGTCGAGGCCCGACCAGCGGCCGGCGCGCGCGTCCTCGCCCTCGGCCACGGGGCGGGTGCACGGCCAGCAGCCGATCGACGCGTAGCCCTTCTCGCGCAGCGGGTGCTCGGGCAGCCCGTGGTCCTCGGCGTAGCGCTCGACGTCGGCCGCGGTCCACGTCGCGATCGGGTTTACCTTCACCATCCCGCGCCCGACGTCGTAGCCGACGATGGGCGTCCTCGCCCGGGTCGGCGCCTCGTCGCGGCGCAGGCCGGTCATCCACGCCTCGCGTCCGGCGAGCGCCTTCGCCATCGGCACGACCTTGCGGGCCGCGCAGCAGGCGTCGGGGTCGTCCATCCAGCGGTCGTCGGGGTCGATGTCGGGCTCGACGACGCGCAGCCGCAGGTCGTAGCGGCGCCGCACGGTGTCGACGTACCAGAGCGTCTCGGCGAAGTGGTACTGGGTGTCGAGGAACACGACCTCGAGGTTGGGCGCGACCTTCGCCGCGAGGTCGATGAGCACGCAGTCCTGGAACGAGGACGCGAGCACGAGCCCGTCGCCGAAGCGCTTCGCGGCCCACTCGATCGCCGACGTCGCGGGCTGGCGCTCGAGGGCGGCCGAGGCGGCGGCGAGCTCGCGCAGGTCGGGGAGCTCGTGCTCGTTCACGTGATGCACTCTCCGCGGCCCACCTCGGCCTCGTAGGGGCTGGTCTCGTCGAAGTCGACGTAGAAGTCGGGCGCCTCCTCCGGATCGGGGAAGACGTCGAGGTCGCGGAGGCTCTCGCCGACCTTCGCCGCGCCGCCGGCGCGCTCGAGCCAGGCCTGGAACGCCTCGCCCGGCTCGCGCTCGTCGGCGTAGCGGCTGACGACGCGCACGACGGCGGCCGACGCGGTCTTCGCTGGGACCTTGGCCGCCTTGCTGCCGAACTCGATCTCCATCTGGCCGACGTGGCCGCCGAGCAGCATCTGGTAGCCGGGCGCGGGCCGGCCGTGCGCCCGGCGCTCGAGGCCGAAGAACCCGATGTCGGAGATGTGGTGCTGCCCGCAGCTGTTCGTGCAGCCCGAGATGTTGACCCGCACCCCGCCGACGTCGGCCAGGCCGGAGTCCTCGAGCGCCTTGTCGATGTCGTCGGCCAGGCCGCGCGACTGCGTGACGGCCAGGTTGCAGGTGTCGGCGCCGGGGCAGGCGACGACGTCACGGGCGAGCTCCGCGCCGGGCGACGCCATCGAGAGGGCGGCGAGGCGGTCGTAGAGGCGGGGGAGCTGCTCCTCCGTGAGGTCGCGGAAGACGAGGTTCTGGCGGTTCGTGATCCGCACGTCGGAGCCGAGCTCTCGCTGCAGGTCGGCGAGGCCGCGGAACTGGTCCGAGGTGATGTCGCCGAGCCGGCAGTGCGCGTACGCGCTCACCGTGCCGTTGGCGCGGCCGCGGACGACGTTCGCCGCCTCCCACGCCCGGTACGGGTCGACGCCGGTCAGCTGGACGGGCGTGCCCTCGTCGGGACGGGTCGCCATCCCGGCGGGCGCGTCGCCGTGCTCGACGACCGGCGCGGGCAGCCCGCCCGGGTACGTCGCCGACGCGACGAGGAAGCGCCGCTCCTTGAAGATCCGCTCCCGCAGCTCCTCGACGCCCATCGTGTCGACGAGCCACTTCATCCGGGCGCGCAGCTTGTTGTCGCGGTTCCCGTAGTGGTCCTGGACCCGCAGGATCGCCTCGATCGTCGGGAGGAGGTCCTCGCGGCTCGTGAACTCCTCGAGCGCCTGCGCGGGATGGGGGTTCGCGCCAAGGCCCCCGGCGAAGAACACCCGGAAGCCGGCCTCGACGCTCCCATCGGGAAGGGGTTGGGTGACGCCGATCACGCCGACGTCGTTGAACATCGCCTGGCCGCAGTCGGTGGCGCAGCCCGAGAAGTTGATCTTGAACTTGCGGGGCAGGCGCTGGGCGATCGGGTTCCGCAGGAACAGGTCGGTCGTGGCGCGGGCCCACGGGGTGATGTCGAGCACCTCGAAGGGGCACGCGCCGGCGAGGTGACAGCCCTGCACGTTGCGCACCGTGTCGCCGCACGCCTCGCGGCTGGTGAGCCCGGCGGCGGCGAGGTCGCGCAGCGCCGACCCGACCCGCTCGAGCTGCACGAAGTGGAACTGCACGTTCTGGCGGGTGGTGAGGTGGCCCCAGCCGCGCGAGTACTCGTCGGCGACGTGGCCGAACATGTCGAGCTGGTCGGGGGTGACGCGGCCGTGCGGCACCTTCACCCGCAGCATCTGGTGGTGGCCGCCCTGGCGCTGCCCGTAGATGCCCTGGTTCAGGCGGAAGACGCGAAACGCCTCCTCCTCCATCTCGCCGGCGAGGAACTTGCCGACCGCGTCCTCGAAGCGGTCGAGCTCCTCCGCGACGACGGGGTCGAGGGGGGTGCTTCGGAGCGTGGCGACGTCGATCATGGGGGCACCTCGGGGAGGTGGGGGACGACCGGTCCAGGCGGACGGTCGGGCGGCGAGCCGGGAAGGTCAGGCGGCGCGGCTCGCCGAGCGGTCGCGCCTCATCTCGTCGTGCAGCTCATGGGGGGTCCGGCCCATGGCGATGCTCGGGGCGCCGCGCGCTCGAATCACGACTGCCAGTGTAAGGAATCGGGGAGCCAAATACCAGCGGCGGGGTCGGCATTTCACCCATCCGCCATGTGACATTTGGCGCCGCCCGCCCCCGGGGGCCGCCGGTATCGTCCGGCCGTGGCCGGCCAGCGGATGTCGCACCTGTTCCTCCGGACGCTGCGCGACGACCCGGCCGATGTCGACACCGACGGGCACCGCCTCCTCGTGCGCTCGGGTTGCATCCGCCGGATCGCCAGCGGCGTCTACGCCTGGCTGCCGCTCGGGCGGCGGGTGCTGCGCCGGGTCGAGGCCATCGTTCGGGAGGAGATGGACGCCACCGGCGCCCAGGAGGTGACCATCCCGATCATCCAGCCCCTCGAGCTCTGGGCTCGCTCCGGTCGTGACGTCGCCTACGGGCCCCTGATGTTCCGCCTCGAGGACCGGAAAGAGGCGCCGTTCTGCCTCACCCCGACGGCCGAGGAGCTCGTCACCACCGTCGTCGGCGGGGAGTACTCGAGCTACCGGGACCTCCCCGTCACCCTCTATCAGATCAACTGGAAGTACCGCGACGAGCTGCGGCCCCGCTTCGGGCTGCTGCGCGCCCGCGAGTTCCTCATGAAGGACGCCTACTCCTTCCACGTCGACGTCGACGACCTCAAGCGCACCTACCACGATCTCTACGACGCGTACGGCCGAGTGTTCACCCGGTGCGGGCTCACGTGGCGCGCCGTCGAAGCCCAGGCGGGCGAGATGGGCGGCGAGACGAACCACGAGTTCCTCGCCGTGGCGGCCGTCGGCGAGGACGCGTTCGTGTGGTGCCCGAGCTGTGACTACGCGGCGAACGTCGAGGCCGCGCGCCGGCGCCCGCCGGCCCGCCACGACGCGAGCGTCGACGCACCCGCGATGAGCCCCGTGTCGACCCCAGGCATGCCGGGCATCACGCCCGTCGCTGCGCACCTCGGCGTCCCCGAGTCGGCGCTGCTCAAGACCCTCGTGTTCGAGGTCACGGATGACGGCGGCACGGAGCTTGGCGCTGCGCTCGTCCCGGGCGACCGCGACGTCAACGAGTACGCGCTCGCCGCCGCGCTCGCGCCTCGCACCGTTCGGCTCCTCGACGACGACGACTTCCGCGCCCGTCCGGAGCTGCCCCGCGGCTACCTCGGGCCGCACCACCCGGCGCTGCACGTCCTCGTCGCCGACCCGTCCGTCGCGGCCGACCACGCCTGGGTCACCGGCGCGAACGAGGGCGACACTCATGTGCGTGACGCCGTCGTCGGGCGCGACTTCACGGTCGACGTGTGGGCCGACCTCGCCACGGTGGTGCCGGACGACGCCTGTCCGCGCTGCGGCTCGGCGCTCGCCGTCGACCGCGGCATCGAGGTCGGCCACGTCTTCCAGCTCGGCACGAAGTACGCCGAGCGCCTCGACGTCCGCTACCAGGACGACGCGGGCGAGCAGCACCCGATGGTGATGGGCTGCTACGGGATCGGCGTGTCGCGCATCGTCGCCGCGGTCGCGGAGGAGCACCACGACGACGCCGGGCTGGCGTGGCCCGCCGCGCTCGCCCCCTACGCCGTCCACCTCGTCGCACTGCCGGGGCGGGGTGACGCGGCCGAGGCGGTGAGCGCCGCGGCCGAGCGGATCTTCGACGGGCTCACCGCGGCCGGTGTCGACGTCCTCTACGACGACCGCGACGCGAGCGCCGGCGTGAAGTTCGCCGACGCCGACCTGCTCGGCCTTCCGGTCCGCCTTACCGTCGGCGCGAAGGGTGTCGGGCGCGGCGTCGCCGAGCGGCGCATCCGCGCCACCGGCGCCGAGGACGAGCTGCCCCTCGACACCGTCGTCGCCGAGGTCACCCGGTAGGCACCGTGGCGCTCCCCGTTCCGCCGCCCGTCTCGCCCATGCTCGCCAAGCTCGCCCGCGACCTGCCGACGGGCGACGGCTGGTCCTACGAGCCGAAGTGGGACGGGTTCCGCTGCATCGTGTTCCGCGACGGCGACGAGCTCGTGCTCGGCAGCCGCAACGAGCGCCCGCTGAACCGCTACTTCCCGGAGATCCTCGACCCGCTTCGCGCCGCGCTGCCCGACCGGGCCGTCGTCGACGGGGAGCTGGTGATCGCCACCGACCACGGGCTCGACTTCGACCTGCTCTCGCTGCGCATCCACCCGGCCGCGAGCCGCGTGGGGATGCTCGCCGAGGAGACCCCGTCGAGCTTCGTGGCGTTCGACGCGCTCGCGGCGGGCGACGACGACCTCCGCGAGCAGCCCTTCGGTGCCCGGCGCGCCCGCCTCGAGGCCATCGTCACCGATGCCGGGCCGGTCCACGTCACGCCCGCGACCACGGACGCGAGCGTCGCGGCCCGCTGGTTCGACGCGTTCGAGGGCGCCGGCCTCGACGGCGTCGTCGCCAAGGCGCTCGACTCTCCCTACCGGGCGGGGGAGCGCACGATGGTGAAGGTGAAGCACCAGCGCACCGCGGACTGCGTCGTCGCCGGGTACCGCACCCACAAGGACGGCAAGGGGGTCGGCTCGCTCCTGCTCGGCCTCTACGACGACGAGGGCAACCTGCATCACGTCGGGGTGGCGAGCAGCTTCGCGGCCCCGATGCGGCGGACGCTCGCCGAGGAGGTCGCCCCGTACCGGACGGACGCGCTGCGTGACCACCCGTGGCGTGAGTGGGGCGGTGCCGAGGGCGAGGCGACCCGCATGCCCGGCGCGGCGAGCCGATGGAACGCCGGCAAGGACCTCTCGTGGGAGGCGCTGCGCATCGAGCTCGTCGCCGAGGTCGCGTACGAGCACCTCCAGCGCGACCGGTTCAGGCACACCGCGCGCTTCGTGCGGTGGCGCCCCGACCGAGAGCCGGCGTCGTGCACGTACGCCCAGCTCGAGACCCCGGTGCCGGTCGAGCTCCGCGAGGTCTTCGGCGTCTGACGCGTGCCGACGTTGCTCAGGCGGCCCGTCAGACGGGCCGGGCCTCCTCGAGCAGCGGACCGAAGAAGAAGCGCAGCAGGTCGTCGCCGGCGTAGATGCGCTCGCCCGACAGGCGGTCGCCGCCCGCGTAGGTGAGGATGCCGATGAGGTCGTGGCGGCGGCGCGCGCCGTCCTCCTCCACCACGAGCGTGTACTCCTGACCGACGCCGCCCTCCATCGTCCACTCGGAGCGAAGCTCGAAGCCCCGCACCCGCGGCCGGCAGTAGCCAAAGAACCGCTCGTAGTAGGACCGGGCGGCGGCACGACCTTGCAGCACCACGCCGAGCGGCTGCAGCTCGTAGCGCGGGTCCTGGTCGCGCGTGGCCATCGTCGCCTCGAGGTCGCCGCGCTCTTCCGCCGCGGCGTGCGCGTGCGCGACGCCGACCATCCTCTCCATCTCGTCCGCTCTCACGCGTGCTCCGATGCGGCCACCGGGTGCGGCGACCGCCGCGAGGCTACGCGCCGCGCGGTTTTGCGGTTCCTTGGCGCGGCACGCGCCTGATTTAGCAGCAGCTTGGCGGGTGCCGGGGTGACGATGACCGCATCGTCGAGCTGCTCCGCTACCCCGATGACGCCGCCCGTTTGGCCGCCCTGCGCCACCGGGGCGCGCCCCGCCTGCTCGTCGTGACCCCACCCCACCTCCCACCGCTCGGCGTGGACCCCCTCGAGGACTGGGTGTGGGGCACGGCGAGCCGGTCCGACGTCGACGCCCGCCTCGCGACGCTCGAGGCGCGCCGCCGCGCCAAGGAGGAGGTGGTCCCCACGCTCGACGGGTCGGGCCGGCTCGTGGTCGACGGCGCGACCGTGCGGCTGAGCCCGACGGAGGCGGTGCTGGCCGGCCGGCTCCTCGCCGACTACGGCGAGGTGGTCGGACGCGAGGCCCTCACCCGCGTGGCCTGGCCCCTCGGCCGGGTCCGCGCGCGCACCCTGGACACGCACATGATGCGCCTCCGCCGCCACCTCGCCGCGGTCGGGCTCGCCGTCCGGACGGTCCGCGCCCGCGGGTGGCTCCTCGAGCGCCTCGACGGGACGGCGCCGACCGTCGCCCTCGCGCCGACCGCCTGATCCCGCGGCGTGGGCCCGCCGCGGTGCCGCGCGCCGGGGAAGGGCAAGCGAACAGCCGGAAACGACCTGGTATCCTTTGTCTGTACCGGTTGGTGTGCGGCCTCGGGTCGCCGGCGAACGTGGCCGTGGGCCACGTTTTTTCATGCGAGGGGACAGGACGAGTGACGGACGTCGCAGCGATCGCGAGCGCGATCGAGCCCGTCCTCGGCGCGCTCGGCCTCGAGCTCTATGACCTCGACGCGACCGGCCCCGCCCGGAGCCGGACCGTCCGGGTCGTCGTCGACCGCGACGGCGGCGTCGACCTCGACGCCATCGCCGCCGCCAGCCAGGCGCTGTCGCCCGTGCTCGACCACGACCCGGCCGTCCAGGCCGCGTGCCCCGGCCCCTACACGCTGGAGGTGACGAGCCCGGGCCTCGAGCGCCGGCTGCGCACCCCCGCCCACTTCCGGCGGGCGGTCGGCAGCACGGTCTCGGTGAAGACCACGGCCGCGGGGGCCGGGTTGCGCCGGCGCGGGGTGCTGACGGGCGCCGACGACGGCGGCATCGAGGTCGAGTTCGACACGGGCCGGGAGCGCCTCGCCTACGGCGACGTCGCCCAGGCCCGCACGGTGTTCGAGTGGGGCGCGAGCGGAAAGGGGCGAGGGACCCGAGAGGCGGCCCACCGATGAACTCCGAGATGATGGAGGCGCTGGAGAACATCCAGCGCGAGAAGGGCATCTCCGTCGAGGTGATGCTCGAGGCGCTCGCCAACGCGCTCGTCACGGCCTACAAGCGCATGCCGAACGCCGCGGAGGAGGCGCTCGTCGAGATCGACGTCGAGACGGGCGACATCCACGTCATCGCCCAGGAGCTCGACGAGGAGGGCCAAGTCGTCCGCGAGTGGGACGACACCCCGAACGACTTCGGGCGCATCGCGGCGCAGACCGCGAAGCAGGTCATCCTGCAGCGCATCCGCGACGTCGAGCGCGAGTCGAAGTACGAGGAGTACGCCGGCAAGGAAGGCGAGCTCGTCACCGGGATCATCCAGCAGACGGACCAGCGCTACACGCTGCTCGACCTCGGGCGCGTCGAGGCGCTGCTCCCGCAGGCCGAGCAGGTCCAGAACGAGCGCTACGAGCACGGCAGCCGGCTGAAGGCCTACATCGTCGAGGTCCGCAAGACGGCGAAGGGTCCCCAGATCGTCGTGTCGCGCACCCACCCCGGCCTCGTGAAGCGGCTGTTCGAGCTCGAGGTCCCCGAGATCGTCGACGGCGTCGTGGAGCTGCGGGCCATCGCGCGCGAGCCGGGCCACCGCACGAAGATCGCCGTCGCGTCGAACGACACGAACGTCGACCCGGTGGGCGCGTGCGTCGGCGCGCGCGGCTCGCGGGTGCGCATGGTCGTGAACGAGCTGCGCGGCGAGAAGGTCGACATCGTCCCCTACACCGACAGCCCCTCCGAGTTCGTGCTCAAGGCCCTCGCGCCCGCCCGCGTGCGCGAGGTCCGGATCCACGAGGACACCGGCACGGCCGAAGTGATCGTCCCGGACTTCCAGCTGTCCCTCGCCATCGGCAAGGAGGGCCAGAACGCGCGGCTCGCGGCGCGCCTCAGCGGCTGGCGCGTCGACATCAAGAGCGAGACGCAGCTCCAGGAGGAGGAGGCGGGCGGCGGCGTCGACTACGCCGAGGGCGAGTGGGTGCAGAGCGACAGCGGCGAGCTGCTGTGGCAGCCCGCTGAGGGCGGCGAGGCGATCTCGGCCGCCGAGGCCGGGTACGCGTCCCCGGCCGGCGTCGCGCCCGCGCCCGAGCCGACGCCCGGTGCGGCCCCGACCGGTTCGCCGGCCGACGCCACGCCCGAGCCGGCCGCCGCCTCGGACGCGCCGCCCGAGACGACCGACGACGCGCCGACGGCCGACGCCTCCGCCGAGGCGAGGCCGGACGAGTCCGCGTGACCGCCGGCGCCGGCGCACCTGCGTGGGGTGCCGCCGGGTCGCGGACCCGACCGAGCTCGTGCGGCTCTGGGTCGACGTCGACGGCCGGCCGCAGGTCGGCCCCGGTGCCGGACGCGGCGCGTGGATGTGCCGCCCCCCGGCCACGCTGGACTGCTTCGACGCCGCGGTGCGTCGCCGGGCGCTCGACCGGGCGCTGCGGCGCTCGTTTCCGGCGCACGACATCGCCGCGTTCCGTGCGAAACTTGAAGCGCTGAACCACGGCGGCGGCGGCCGCTAAGCGCCGCCGCGGAAGGACACCGTGCCCACCAAGAAGATCCGCATCTACGAACTCGCCCGGGAGCTGGGCGTCGAGAACCAGGTGGTCCTCGACCTCGCCGACGAGCTCAAGATCGGCGTGAAGAGCCACTCCTCGAGCATCGAGGACCAGCAAGCTGACCGCGTCCGCCGCAAGGCGGACCGTGAGGGGCTGCGTCGCGACGTCCAACCCGAAGAGCCGGCGCCGGCCAAGGCCCGCTCGACCGCGACCAAGCAGGCCAAGGCACCGGCCAAGACGGCGGCCGCGCCAGCGGCGTCGGCGCCAGCTCCGGCCAAGGCGCCCGCGAAGACGGCGGCCGCGCCCCCTGCTCCCACACCCGCCCCGGCAGCAGAAGCCCCCGCTGCGGCGCCCGCTGCTCCTGCGGAGGCGCCCGCTCCGGCGGCGGTGGCACCCGCGCCAGCCGC
>JBPYDT010000030.1:0-27897 GCA_051986275.1 Acidimicrobiia bacterium
GGTCGGCGGACTGCTCGACGAGCAGCACGGACGTCCCTGCGGCCGCGAGGGAACGCACGCCGTCGAGCAACGTCGAGACGACGGCCGGTGCGAGGCCGAGCGACAGCTCGTCGATGAGCAGCAGGCGTGGCGTCGCGACGAGTGCCATCGCGAGGGCGAGCATCTGCTGCTGCCCACCGCTGAGGGCGCCCGCGACGTCGTGGCGGCGCTCGCCGAGCATCGGGAACTGCTCGATCGCCCGCGCGATCCCGGCCTGCGCGTCGGCGGGCTGATGCCGTTGCGTCCAGGCCGCGAGCCGCAGGTGCTCGGCGACGGTCAGCGACGGGAAGGTCGCCGCCCCGCCCGGCACCGATGCGAGCCCCAGGGACGCGATCTGATCCGCGCGCCGTCCGATGAGCTCCTCGCCGTCGAGTCGGACGCTTCCCGTGCGGGACCGCACCACACCCGCGACGGCGCCGACGAGCGTCGACTTGCCCGCGCCGTTCGTGCCGAGAAGCGCCACGATCTCGCCCGCGTCGACGTGGAGGTCGGCGCCGACGAGCACGGGCACGCCGTCGTAGCGGACCTCGAGGTTCCGGACGACGAGTCGGGCGCCGGTGGCGGGAGTGTCGGCGACGGGCTCGGGTGCAGCGCTCGGCTCGGCGGCCAACGACCCGACGCGCAGGCCGCGCCGGGCGGCGACTCGCCTCAGCCCGAGGTCGCGGAGGTCGGCGAGCGCGCCGCCGAGCCCGCCCGGCAGCACGAGCAGGACGGCGAGCAGCCCGGCGCCCGTCGCGAGGATCTGCCATTCGGGCGCGAGGAAGTACTGCGTCCCGTACAGGTAGGTCGCGCCGATGACAGCGCCGGGGAGGGAGCCGAGGCCGCCGATGACGGCCATGGCGAACACCTGGAGGCTGGCCTGCGGCTGGTACGGGCCGAGGTCGAGGCCCGACTGCTGGTACACGAAGAGCGCGCCGGCGAACGCGGCCAGGAAGCCGGAGAACGCCAGGGCGAACACCATGAGCCGCCGGCTGCTGACCCCGTATGCCTCCGCGGCGCGGTCGTTCTCGCGGACGGCGACGATGGCCCGCCCGGTCCGGCTCCGCCGGACGCCGTACGCCATCACGAGCGCGAGCGCGAGCCCCGCCAGGCACAGGTAGTAGAAGCGGGTGTCGGTGTCGATGGCGATGACGCCGAAGAGGGGCGGGCGGGCGATCCGCAGCGGCGGCAGCCAGTCGAGGTTGTGACCCGCCCCGAAGAAGCTGCGGTTGAGCAGCCAGTCCGACGTCATCAGCGCGAACGCGAGGGAGGTCACGGCGAGCGTGAGCCCCCGGCGGCGAAGTGCCGGGAGGCCGACGAGCACCGCGAGCAGCGCCCCGACGGCGCCGGCCAGCACGAGGCCGAACGCGAGGTCCCAGCCAAGGCGGGCGGTGACGGCGCCCGCGACGGCCGCGCCGATTCCGGCGAACGCGACTTGGCCGAGGCTCACCTGCCCGGCCCAGCCGGTCAGCACGACGAGCGAGCAGCCGATGATCCCGAAGATGAGGATCGCCGCGGCCAGGTTCAGCTTGCTCGCCGGCAGCGTGACCGGCACGGCGAGCAGCACGGCGGCGATGGCGAGCGCGAGGACCACCTGGCCGGCACGCACCTCCGGGAGGCGTCGCAGGACGCGCGGGATGGGTCGGACCTCGCGCGCCGCCTGCCAGCTCGACACCTCTCCTTCGCGGACCCGGCCGGTCGTGGTCCCACCCGTCACGAGGAGCCCGACTACGACGACGGCGAACAGCACGGGGTCGACGTAGGCCGTCTGATGCCAGTGCCACACGACGGCTTGCTCGACGATGCCGAGCACGATGGCGGCGCCGACGACGGTCGGGAGCCGCTCCATGCGACCGATGACCGCGGCGGCGAGCGCGCGCAGGAGGATCGCCGGCCCGAGGACCTGACCGATCGGGAGGCCGACGATCCCGGCGCGGAGGAACACGGCCAGGAAGGCGAGCACGGTCGCGAGCACCCAGACGACGGTCTGGAGCCGTCGGATCGGGATGCCCAGGGACGCTGCCCGGTCGGCCCGCTCGGCGCCGGCGCGGATCGCGATGCCGATGTCGCTGCGCCGCAGGAACAGCGCGAGGGCCACGAGGATGACGGGCACGATCGCCACCGCGACGATGTCGGTGCCGCCGAACACGATCGGGCTGATCGTCACGTGGAGGTCGAAGGGTGCCGGGACGGCCGCGCCGGTCAGCGTGAAGTAGCGCGGGAGCAGCAACGAGGCGGCAGCGAGCACCTGCGCGATGCCGATGGTTGCCACGCTGAGGATGAGGCGTGGGGAGTTCGCGAAGCGACGGACGAGCAGGAACTCGACGGCGGCGCCGACGAGCAGCGCCGTCGCCAGGCCCGCGACGAGCGCCACCCACCAGTTCAGGGCGACCGTGCTGATCATCAGCAGGACGGCGAGCACGGCGGGCACGGAGCCGAGATCGCCGGCGGCGAAGTTGATGACCCGGTTGGCACGCCACACGAGGGCGAGGCCGAGCGCCACCAGCGACGTCAGCGACCCCACGATCGCGCCTTGCACGAGAACGCCGGCCGGGACGCTCCACGCCGCGACCACGACCACGAGGACGACGAGCGCGGCTGCGGCGGGCCCGTAGCGGCGCACGCCGGTCACGCCTCCTGAGTGTAGGGAGACGTCTCTCCGGGTGACCTCAGGTCGAGCCGACGAACGCGGCGACGACCGCCGCGAGCGCCTCGCCCGCGTCCTCCTGCAGGAAGTGGCCGGCGTTCGTGATCGTCGTGTGCGGCTGACCCTGACAGCCGGGGATGTCGGCCCGCAGCACGCGGTCAGCGCCAGCCGTGATCGGGTCGTGGTCGCTGAACGCGGTCAGGAACGGCTTCGTCCAGGAGCGCAGCGTTTCCCACGCCGCCCGGTTGGCGTCCGACGCGGGGTCGTCGGGTCGGCTCGGCACGAGCATCGGGAACTGGCGCACGCCGGCCTTGTACGCGTCGTCTGGGAACGGCGCGTCGTACGCCGCGACGACGTCGGCGGTGAGGTCGCTCGTGCAACCGCTGTTGACGATCCGGCCGACGTCGAAGGTTGGCGTCTCCTGCGAGAAGCGCTGCCAGGCCCGGAACGCGTCGCCGGGATCGCGGTCGCCCGTCGGCAAAAAGGTGTTCGCGGCGACGACGCGGGCGAACCGGTCCGGGTGCTCGGCCACGAGCCGCAGCCCGATCAGGCCGCCCCAGTCCTGTCCCACGAGCGTCGCGCCGGTCAGGTCCACGGTCTCGAGGAAGCCCGTCATCCAGTCGACGTGGCGCTGGTACGTGTAGTCGTCACGGGCCCTCGGCTTGTCGGACCGGCCGCACCCGACGAGGTCCGGCGCGACGGCGCGCAGCCCAGCGTCGACGAGCACCGGGATCATCTTCCGGTAGAGGAACGACCAGGACGGCTCGCCGTGCAGCAGCAGTACCGGCGCGCCGTCGCGGGGTCCCTCGTCGACGTAGTGGAGTCGGAGCCGCCCGCCGGCGCCGTCCGCGACCTCGACGTACTGGGGCACGAACGGGTAGCCCGGTAACCCAGCGAAGCGGTCGTCGGGGGTCTGCAGCACGTCCATTGCGGTGCCTCCTGCGAGCGAACCCGGCGGTCCCCGTCGCGGCCGGCGGGACCGCTGACGTTACGCTCCGAGCGTGGTGGACGAGCCCGATCGTCCCGACCCCACCGCGCCTGCTCCCCCCGAACCGTCGCCGCCGGAGCCCGAGACGAGACGCCGGACCGAGGCACGCGCCGCTCGGCGGCGACGCCGTCGGCGGCGCCGCGTGCTCTTCTCGGTGGGCGCGGCCGCCCTGCTCGTGATTGGCGGCGCGGCGGCCGCACTCGGGCTCACCGGTGGAGGTTCGCCGAAGCCGGTGGCCCACCGCGCCCGGCGGCCGGTCGTCACGATCCCGACGGTCACGACGACGACCAGCCCAGGACCGACGACCGTCGTGCCCCGCTCGTCGGACCCGAACGTGGCGCTCGCCCAGCAGTACGACGGTGTCTACGTGGGGACGTACACGAACGTCACGGAGCACACGTCCGGCACGGCCTCGCTCGAGCTGCGCATCGACCCGAACGCCGGGACGCTTGCGGTCAACCTCGCGCTCACCGGAAACCTCTACGGCGCGGAGGCCAGCACCCAGGTGCACTCGATCCAGGGGACGATCCAGCTGGGCAACGCGTCGGCGCCCGTGGCGATGCAGACCTCGACCTTCGGTCGGGTCACGGGGCAGCTGTCCGGGCTGTCGATCGTCCTGACCGCGCCGGACGTGCCCGACCCGCAGGTGCGCACCTTCCAGCTGAACGGCCAGCTGCGGTCGGACCGCAAGGGCTTCGACGCGACGTTCATGATCGGCTACCGCGACGGCAAGACGGCCCAGGGGACGGCCAGCGTGTTCTGCTCGGTCGCGGGCAACCGGCCGAGCCAGGTCGGGACGCTTTGCGCCAGCGCGTGACGGCGGACCCCGCCTAAGGTCGCGGCGCTTCACGCAACGGAGGTGGCGATGCGATTCGACAGCAAGGTCGCGGTGGTCACCGGTGCCGGCCGCGGGATCGGTGAGTCCTACGCCAAGGCACTCGCGGGGGAGGGCGCGAGGGTCGTCGTCGCTGAGCTCGACGCGGATGCCGGCGAGCGCGTCGCCAAGGAGATCGAGCAGGCCGGCGGGACCGCGACCGCCGTCGCCACCGACGTGTCAAGCGAGGACTCGACGCTCGCCATGGCGCACTTGGCGACCGACACCTACGGCGGCGTCGACTACCTCGTCAACAACGCGGCGATCTACGGCGGCATGGAGCTCTACGGGCTGATCACCATGCCGATGGACTACTGGAACAAGTTCATGGCCGTGAACATGACCGGCGCCGTGCTGTGCACGAGGGCCGTGTTCGCCTCGATGGCCGAGCGGGGCGGCGGGGCAATCGTGAACCAGTCATCGACGGCCGCCTGGATGGGTGCCGGCTACTACGGGATCGCCAAGCTCGCCCTCCACGGCATCACGCAGTCGTTCGCCCGCGAGCTCGGCCCGATGGGGATCCGGGTCAACGCCATCGCGCCGGGCCCGACGGACACCGAGGCGACCCGCTCGACTGTGCCGCGCGAGATCATCGACCAACTCCTCGCCACGATGCCGCTGGCCCGCATGGGCCAACCCGACGACATGGCGGACGCCTGCCTGTTCCTCCTCTCCGACGCCGCCGCCTGGATCACGGGCCACATCCTGAACGTCGACGGTGGCCAGATCATGCGCGTGTGACCGGCCGACCGACCGCCGCCCGGCGCGCGCCGGGGGTGCCCTGAGCCGTGCCCCACGTCATCTTCGTGTGCACGGGCAACGCCGCCCGATCCGTCATGGCCGGCGCCATCCTCGCCACGCACCTCGACGACGTCGAGATCACCACCGCGGGCACCCACGTCGTCGAGGGCATGCCGATGAGCTGGCGGACACGCGAGGCCCTCGCGGGACTCGACGTCGAGGCGCCTCACCATCGCAGCACCCAGCTCCGGGGCGACGACGTCGAGCGAGCCGACCTCGTCGTCGGCCTGGCACGTGAGCACGTGGCCTACATCCGACGCCGACACCCTGACGCCTCCGCCCGCACCGGGACCCTGAAGCGGCTAGCGCGCGATCTCCCCGTCACGACCGGCGCGTTCGCCGACCGCGTGGCCTCGCTCCACCTCGACGACGCGGTGCTCGAGTCGTGGGAGGACGTCGAGGACCCAGCCGGCGGGGACCTGCCCGAATTCGAAGCATGCGCCGCTGAGATCCACGGACTGCTCCGACCGCTCGCCCCGATCCTTGGAGCCACGACGGACGCGGGGTCCGCTCCTACCGCCTGACCTGCGGTTTCGCGGCGCGCGCCGGCGCGCGCGCCCAGTCGCGCGGATGGCGGTCTGATATACCGTCAGATTTAGTGACAGGGGGGAGCAACGCGGCGTGACGTCCGTACAGCGCGTGCTCGACGGGTCGGCGGCGAATGCCGCCGCGGTGCCGACGCTCGAGCTGCGCGACATCACCGTCCGCTTCGGGGGCATCACGGCCCTCGATGGCGTCGCGCTTGACGTCGAAGTCGGCGAGGTGTGCGGCCTCATCGGGCCGAACGGGGCCGGCAAGACGACGCTCTTCGACGTCGTCTCCGGTGTCCGGTCCCCGAACACGGGCACCGTCCGCCTCGATGGTCGAGACGTCACTCGGCGTTCGTCCGTCCAGCGGGCCCGGCGGGGGCTGCACCGCACATTCCAACGGGTGCAGGCCTTCGGGTGGCTGAGCGTCGAGGACAACGTCCTCACCGCGCTCGAGTGGCGGGGCGGCGGCGGTGGGCTGCTCGCCGACCTCGTCGCGGCACCGACCCGGCGGCGACGTGAGCGCGACCGGCGTCGTCGGGTGGCCGAGGTGCTAGATCTCTGTGGGTTGACCGCCGTCCGCGACGAGATGGCGAGTGCGCTCCCGATCGGGCTCGCACGGATGATGGAGCTGGCGCGCGCGATCGTCGATCCGCCACGCCTGCTGCTGCTCGACGAGCCAACGTCCGGGCTCGACGAGACCGAGTCGGCTCGACTGGGGGAGCGGATCCAGTCGATCCGGCGCGACGAGGGATGCGCCGTGCTGCTCGTGGAGCACAACGTCGGTTTCGTGATGGCGCAGTGCGACCGCGTCGCGGTGCTCGATCTCGGGCGGATGCTCACCGTCGGCAAGCCGGAGGTCGTCCAGGCTGACCCGGCGGTGCGCAACGCCTACTTGGGCGAGTAAGCAAAACGGAAGAACAAGGGGGGAACCTTTGAATCGGAGAAGGTGGATCGCAATCGCCACCGTCATCGCGTCGGCCAGTGCGTTCGGGCTGGTCGGTGCGTTGTCGAGCGGCACGGCGGGCGCCCGAGTCGGTCAGGTCCGGGGTGTCACCGACAGCTCGATCACCGTGGCCGGCTTGTCGCAACAGACGCAGTTCACGGCGAGCGAGCTGAAGATCGGTGCGACGGCGGCGTTCAATGTCGTGAACAACAAGGGCGGCGTCTTCGGGCGCAAGATCAACTACGTCGAGAGCGCTGACGACCAGGGCAGTGTCACGACGGCACTGAGCGCAGCGCAGCGCCTCGTCCAGCAGGACCAGGTCTTCGCCATCGTTCCGACGCTGTCGCCGTACGTGGACCAGGCTGGTCCCTACCTGGCAGGGCAGAAGGTGCCCTTCTTTGGCTGGGGCATCGACGCGGCGTACTGCAAGAACAACTACGCGTTCGGGTTCACCGGCTGCATCGTGCCGCCGCCGAGCATCCCGACGACCGGGACCACATGGGGCGCCTTGGTCAATCAGTACTTCAAGGATCACGGCAGCCCGAACGGGGCGAAGGGCAAGACCGCAGCGGTCATCGCCGAGGACAACGCGACCGGAAAGACGGGTGCGACGGTCATCGAGGCCCAGGTGAAGAAGGCGGGCTTCCAGGCGGTGTACGTCGAGTCGACGCTGCCGCCGACGCCGCCCGGTGACTACTCGCCGTACATCAACGCGATGCTCACCGCCGCGAACGGGAAGCCGCCCGACGCGATCTTCTTGACCGTCTCGGTGCCCAACGCCACGAAGCTCACGACCCTCATCCCGCAAGCGGGGTACACCGGCGTGCTGACGAACGCCGTCCTCTATGACCCGCGGGCTGTCTCGATCACGAAGGACAACTTCGCGTTCGTGCAGTTCGACGTGCCCGAGGACACGGCCAACACGTCGATGCAGCAGATCGTGAAGAACCTCCAGGCAGCCGGCGGCCCGAATACGGTGATCACGCAGGGCATGCTGTCCGCCTACTTCTCGGCGGACTCGTTCGTCGCGGTGTTGAAGAAGACGGGCAAGAACCTGACGCCCGACTCCTTCGCCGCGGCGATGAAGAACTTCACCTATGAGATCCCGAAGGTGATCGGGCCGACGAAGTACCCGGCGGCGCAAACCCAAGGCGCGCCGTGCGGGACGCTCGTCGGAAGCGACGGGACGCATTACAGCGTGTCGGTGCCGTACACCTGCTACACGAACTTCAACTACAAGACGGGGAAGACCCTCAACTACTGACGACACCTGCGATGCCGGTGGAGGTGGCCGGGCCGCGATGGCCCGGCCACCGCCGCCGGCACGACGTGGACGCGACCGCCGCCGCTAGGGGCTGACGGGTGCAGAAGTTCCTGAACTTCTTGATCTCGGGCACGGTCACGGGCGGCATCTACGCGCTCATGGCGTCGGGTCTCGTGCTGACGTACGAGACATCCGGGATCTTCAACTTCTCGCACGGCGCCGTGGCGTTCGTGACGGCGTACTTCTACTACCAGCTGCACACGGGAATGGGGGTCCCGATCGTGCCGGCGGCCGTGGTCAGCGTGCTGTTCTTCGCGCCGGCGCTCGGACTCCTCCTCGACCGGCTCATGCTGCAGCGGCTGTCGACCGCGCCGGTCTACGCGCGGATCGTGGGCACGATCGGCCTCCTCGTGGCCCTGCCGCAGCTGGCGCTGTGGCTGGTCGAGACGGTGGCCGACGATCTCTTCGGCGCGAGCCTGCCGCGGCTGGCTGACATCGGCGCGGGCGGCTCGGCACCCGGCCTCGGTCCCTTCCCGCCGGCGGTGTTCCGCTTCGGCTGGCTCGGGCTCCCGACGGTGCACCTGAGTAGCGACGAGCTCGCCGTCTTCGCCGCCGCCTTGATCTCGGCGGGCGTGCTGTGGTTCATCGTGCGACGCACCCGGGCCGGGCTCGAGATGCGGGCCTCGGTCGACCGGGAGAGCCTCGCCTCGCTGCGGGGGATCAACCGCCGCCGGACCTCGGCGCTGGCCTGGGTGCTCTCGATGCTGCTCGCCGGCGTGGGCGGCATCCTCATCGCTCCGCTCTTCCAGCTCCAGCCCGACTTCATGACCCTGATCGTGTTCGGTTCCCTGTCAGCCGTCGTCCTGAGCGGGCTGCGCTCCATCCCGATCGCGTTCCTGGGCGGACTGGCGCTTGGCGTGGTGCAGGACCTCGTGGCGGGGTACGGGGACAGCTTCCTCCCGCACTTCCTCAACCAGCTGAGCGGGTTCCGCTCCGCGATCCCGTTCATCCTCACGCTCGCGCTGGTGTTCCTCGTCCGGGAGGCGCCGTCCGAGGAGGCACCCCAACCCGACCATCGCACCGGGCTCCCGGCCTGGCGACGACGGCTGCCGTGGGTCGTGTTCACCGTCGGGCTGCTGGCGTTCGCGCTCCAGTGGACGGGCGTCGCGTGGCTGCAGGCCGACACGTACGAGCAGGGGCTCATCGCCCAGGGGATCGTGTTCGGCATCATCTTCTTGTCGTTCGTCGTCGTCACCGGCCTCGGCGGCATGGTGAGCCTGGCGCAGGCCTCGTTCGTCGTGGCTGGCGGCTTCGCCGCGGGGTGGGCCCTCGATCGGAACTGGGGCATCAACGTCCCGCTCATCGCGAGCCACGGCCACCTCAACTTTGGATTCGCGGCCGTGATCGGCGCGCTCGCCGGCGCCGGCCTGGGGCTCTTCGTCGCGGTCATCGTGGCGTGGCGTCGGCTCGGCGCGGTCGCGCTCGCCATCGCGACGTTCGCTCTCGCGTTCTTCCTCTCGCTCGTGCCGTTCGACACCCAAGCCATCGCGCACGGCAACGTCGGCTACACGATCCCGTCGCCGTCGCTCAGCATCCCCGGCCTCAACTGGCTGAACCGCCAGCTGGTGTCGGGGGCCGGGGGCCACCTCGACTTCTCCGACCCCGCCGAGGAGGTGGTGCTCGTCCTCGCGCTGTTCGGGCTCGTGACCCTGCTCATCTACTTCTTGCAGCGGTCGGCGTCGGGCCGCGCCATGCTCGCTGCGAGGAGCAGCGAGGTCGCGGCGCGAACCTCGGGGCTGTCACCCGCCCGCACCCGGATCATGATCTTCGCCGTGTCGGCCGGCATCGCGGGGTTCGGCGGTGTGCTGTTCGCCATGACCACGAACGCGGCGTCCGCGGGCAACGCGCCCCCGCTCATCGGGCTCATCTGGCTCGCGGTGGCGGTGGTGTTCGGCGTGCGCCGGCCGGGTGGCGCGCTGCTCGCGGGCCTGGCCTTCGCGCTTACGCCGCTCATCTTCCAGTGGATCGGCCATGACTTTTTGAACACCACCTTCGGTGGCACCCTGTCGGGCCACGTCGGTGACCTGACGACCGCCTCGTACTTCGCGCCGATCCTGTTCGGCCTCGGCGCGATCAACCTGGCCCAGAACCCCGACGGGCTGCTCGCGCTCGTCGGCCAGCAGCGGCTCGCGCGTCGCCAGAAGCGTGAGCGCAAGGCCCAGGCCGCGGCGGTCGCCGCCGCGCCGGCGCCGGCGGCGGCGCATCCCGCCGCCGCGACTGCCCCCGCGCCGGACGGGGCCGGCGCGGTGAAGCCGGCCCTGCAGGTCACCGGGATCGTGGCGGGCTACGGCGCGGGTGATGTCCTCCACGGGATCGACCTCGCCGTTCCGGCGGGGCGCGTCATGGCGCTGCTCGGTGCGAACGGCGCGGGCAAGTCGACGCTCTGCAACGTCGCGTCGGGGCTGCTCGCGCCCACGAGCGGACAGGTCCAGCTCGACGGCCGTGACGTGACCGCCGTCCCGGCGGACGAGCGAGCACGCGAGGGGCTGCTCCTCGTGCCCGAGGCCCGCGGCATCTTCCCCGGCCTGTCGGTGGAGGAGAACCTCCGGGTGTTGCTGCGGAGCGCCGACGAGCGCGAGCGGGCGTACGAGCGCTTCCCGATCCTGTCTGATCGCCGCCGCCAGCGCGCCGGTCTGCTCTCCGGTGGGGAGCAGCAGATGCTGAGCCTCGCGCCCGCGCTGGCGCAGCCGCCGAAGGTGCTCATCGCCGACGAGCCGACGCTCGGGCTCGCGCCGCTCGCGTCGCAGGAGGTCATCCGCGCGCTCGAGGAGCTGCGCGGGCTAGGCACCGCGATCCTGCTGGTCGAGGAGAAGGCCCACGAGGTCCTCGAGGTCGCCGACACCGTCGCCTTCGTGGAGCTGGGGCGCGTCGTGTGGCAGGGCACGCGCGCCGAGGCCGACGAGCAGCGGCTCAGCGAGGCCTACCTCGGCGCCAAGCTGTAGCGGACGTCACTTGCCGTCGAAGCTGGCGGGGCGCTTCTCCGCCTTCGCTTTGTATCCCTCGGCCATGTCGTCCGACACGAAGTTCGGCGCGGAGCTCATGGCGACGAAGCGCGACGCCTCGGCCAGCCCCCGCTCGGCCCAGAAGTTGATCGTGCGCTTGATCGCCTGCACGGCGAGCGGCGCGTTCGCCGCGATCTCCTCGCAAAGGGCGCGCGCGTGGTCGACGAGCGCGTCGGTCGCGACGACCTCCTGGACGATCCCCAGCCGCAGGGCCGTCTCGGCGTCGATGCGCCGGCCGGTGAACGCGAGCAGGCGAGTCCAGCCGGCGCCGATCTCGGTCACGAGGCGCAGGTCGCCGCCCGCGTCGATCCCCACGCCCACCGTCGCCTCGAGCAGCGCGAACTTGGCGTCGTCGCCGGCGACGCGGACGTCGCCCATCATCGCCAGCTCGAGGCCGGCCCCGAGGCAGTAGCCGTGGACGGCGACGACGACCGGCTGGGGCAGGTCGGCGAGCACGTGGAAGCGCTCGTGCACCCAGCGGAACCGCTCGTAGTAGTTGCGCGTCTTCTCGGCCGGCGACCGCCCGGTGATGCGGTCCTCGGGCATCCCGAGGTCGACGCCGGCGCAGAAGGCGCGCCCCTCGGCTCGCAGCAGCACGGCGCGGACGCGGTCGTCGAAGCGCAGCCTCTCGGCCTGAGCCGTCAAGGCCCGGGCCGAGGCCCACGACCAGGCGTTCAGCTTCTCGGGGCGACACAAGATGAGCGTCGCGAGGGGCGGGTCCACCTCGAGTCGCACGTACTCCTCGTCGCTCACGGCTCCTCCTGTCGTCGTGGGCTCAGGGCCCCTGGAACGGGCCACGTCCGAGCTGCTCGCGGATCGGCGCGAACTCCGGCATCAGCAGATGACGACGCTGCCAGTTCGCGCCGTCGACCACGAAGGTGTGCCCCGTCACGTAGCTGGCCCACGGCGAGCAGAGGAACACGGCCGCCCAGCCCAGCTCGCGCGGCTGCCCGACCCGATGGCCCGGACTGCGCCGGTCCTCCGCCTGGCCGCGGCCCGGGACGCCCTGGGTGATGTGCTCGGCCTCGTCGGCGTGGGGAACGAGGCCGGGCACGAGCCCGTTCACACGGAGGCCGTAGGGACCCCACTCGACGGCGAGCGTCTCGGTCAGGTTCTTCACACCCGCCTTCGCGGCGGCCGACGGCGCGAAACCCGGTCCGCCGGTCCAGGCGTACGCCGCGCCGACGTTCAGCGCGCACGCCGGTCGTCCGTCGGCGATCCGCCGGCGGGCCAGCTCACGGCAGCCGAAGAACGTGCCGTCGAGCACGATCTGGGTCACGGCGCGCCAGCCATTCGGGCTCAGGTCCTCCGCGGGCACCGGGAAGTTCCCCGCCGCGTTGTTCACGACCACATCGAGCGGGCCGAACGTGGCTTCCGCCGCGTCGAACGCCGCTCCGACCTGCGCCGGGTCACGCACGTCGCACGCCACCTCGGTGGCGCGCCCGCCGGCGGCCCGCACGGCGTCGACCCCGGCGGCGCGGTGGCCCGCGTCGCGGCTGGCGATCGTCACCGCCGCGCCGAGGCGCGCGAACTCGACGGCGATGGCGCGACCGAGCCCCGTCCCGCCGCCGGTGACGAGCACCGACTGGCCCGCGTAGGTGTCGGGCGGGAGCGGTGACGAGCCTTCGGGGGGCGGCGCGGGCAGCGGCATGATGCCTCCGAACACGGCAGGAGTGGACACACTAACGGCGCCTTATGCGCACCTTCCTGGTCTCGCTGTTCGTGGTCGTCGCCATCGTGCTCGTCCCGTTCGCTGACCTCGGCGTCTGGGTCCAGCGCGAGCTCGTGAGCACCACGTCGTTCGTCAACCTGGGGGAGCAGGTCCTCCAGCAGCAGCCGGTGCGCGACGCGCTCGCGCAGCAGATCGTCAGCGACGCCGCGTCGAAGGCGCCCGCGATCGCCGGGCAGGCGCAAGCCGCGCGGCCGGTCGTTGCCGCTGTGCTGGCCGAGCCGTCGCTGCGCCCCGCGCTCGACCAGGTGCTGGCGAACACTCACGACCAGCTCCGCAACGGGCACGACCCGCTACAGCTCGACCTCGGCCCGCTCCTCCCGACGCTGCACGAGCAGCTGCCGCCGTTCCTCGCCTCCCGGCTCCCGTCTCAGCTCGCGCTGCAACCCGTGACGGTGCTGGCCCGCAGCGACGCGCCCGCGGTCTGGGACGGCGTCCAGCTGGTGCAGCAGATCGCCCTCGTGCTGCCGATCGCGCTGCTCGTGGCGCTCGGCGGGGCGCTGCTCGCGGCCCGCCGGCGGAGCGGGGTCTGCATCGCCGTCGGGCTGGGGGCCACGGTGCTCGCCGTGGTCCTCATCGCGCTGGTAAAGCCGGGGCGCTCGCTGCTCGAGCACCAGTCGGGCACGCCGACCCAGCGCGCGGCGTTCCTCTCGGGCTTCGACACGGTCACGCACTCGTTCGTGCAGCAGTCGGTCGGGCTCGCGGTGCTCGGCGTCGTTCTCACGATCGGCGGGCTGATCGCGTCGTACGCCGCGGGGCGGCGCGCCCGCCCCGCGGGCTGGGCGTGAACCCCACACCCCCGACCACGCCGGGAGGGCGGGCCTATGCTCGCCCCCATGGCGGACTTCCCGAAGATCGTGTCGGTCGACGACCACGTCGTCGAACCCCCGGGCGTGTGGCAGGACCGGCTCCCCGCCAAGTACCGGGACATCGGACCGCGGACGATGCGCGCCCCCCTCGGGGACATGACGTTCGTCGGCGGGAAGTTCAGCTACGCGCCGGGCACGGACGGCCCCATGTGCGACTGGTGGCTCTACGAAGACCTCGTGTACCCGCTCACGCGCCTCTCGGCGGCGGTCGGCTTCGACCGCGACGAGGTGAAGGTCACGGCGATCACGTTCGACGAGATGCGGCCGGGCTGCTTCGACCCGACGGCGCGGCTCGAGGACATGGACGCGAACTGGACCGAGGCCAGCCTCTCGTTCCCGACGTTTCCCCGCTTCTGCGGCCAGACGTTCCTCGAGGCCGACGACAAGGAGCTCGCGCTGCTCTGCGTCCAGGCCTACAACGACTGGATGTTCGACGAGTGGTGCGGCCCGTCCGGCGGGCGGCTCATCCCGCTGCCCCTGATCCCGCTCTGGGACGCGCACCTGGCGGCCGAAGAGGTGCAGCGCAGCGCGGCGCGCGGTGGCCACGCGGTGTGCTTCACCGAGATCCCGCCGTTCCTCGGCCTGCCGTCGGTCCACGACGCCGACGGGTACTGGGACCCCTTCTTCGCGGCGTGCGCTGAGACCGACACGGTCGTGTGCATGCACATCGGCTCGTCGTCGCGGATGCCGTCGACGTCACCCGACGCGCCGGCCGGCGTCAGCTCCACGCTGACCTACATGAACGCCGCGATGTCGCTCGTCGACTACCTCATGTCCGGCGTCTTCGTGAAGCACCCGAAGCTCCAGATCGCGTACTCCGAGGGTCAGATCGGGTGGATCCCCTACATCCTCGAGCGGGCCGACGTGGTGTGGGAGCAGAACCGCGCGTGGGCCGGCCTCGAGGACAAGGTGCACCAGCCTCCGAGCCAGTACTACCGCGACCACGTGTTCGGCTGCTTCTTCGACGACGCCCACGGCCTCGAATCCCTCGAGTCGGTCGGGGTCGACAACATCACGTTCGAGACGGACTACCCGCACTCCGACTCGACATGGCCCCACACGCGCGAGATCGCCGAGAAGCTCACCAAGAACCTCGACGACGACACGATCTACAAGATCATGCGGTCGAACGCGATCCGCATGCTCTCCCTCGACCTCGCCTGATCGGGGCCCCGGCCGAGGGCCCGCCGCCGGGGCCGAGGACCCGGGCCCGCCCGCCTCCCACAGCGGCCACTCCGCGCGCGAGGCTGACACCCGCCGTCCCCGACGAATGAGGCCCCTGTTGCTGGTGTGGCTTCTGATTCCCTAATCTGGCTCGCCGTGGTCCCCCGTCTCACCCGTTGGGTCAGCGCGGCCATCGCTGGGTTGCTCCTCGTGCCGTCGCTCACGGCGGGGACGGCGCGGGCCCAGACGGGCGATCCGGTCGCGGCCGCGCAGGCCCAGCTGAACCAGGCGCAGGAGGCCGCGCAGCAGGCCGCGCAGCAGGTCGCGCAGACGAACCAGCAGCTGGCGGACGTGCAGTCCCAGCTCGCCGACGACCAGGCCAAGATCACCCAGCTCCAGGCCGAGATCCCCTTCATCAAGGCCGAGGAGGCCGCGATCCGCCAGCTCCTCCTCCAGCGCGCGGTCGCGCTGTACGAGTCGAACGGGCCGCTCGGTGGCTACGACACCTTCATCCCCGACCCGTCGATCGACACCTCGATCCGGAAGGTCCTCGCGGACGACGCGGCGAAGCTCGACCACGAGCACGCGGTGGAGCTCGCGGCGCTCGAAGCGCAGCTCGCGCAGAACGAGGCGGAGGTCCAGGCCGAGCAGGCCTCGCTCCAGCAGCAGCAGGCGCAGCTCGACCAGCTGGCCCAGCAGGAGAAGGCCCAGCAGGCGCTGATGAACGAGCGCGTCGCCGCGGCCAACGCCGCGCTCAACGCGGCGCGCGCCCTCGGCGTCTTCGAGGCGGCGGGCCAGCAGCCGGTCATGGGCCCGTCCGTGCTGACCGGCGCGCAGATGGCCGCGTGGATCCGCTCGCAGGGGTACAGCCCGCACATCGAGACGTCGATCGACGACCTCGCCAGCACCTACATCCAAGAGGGCAGCGACGAGAACGTCCGCGGCGACGTCGCGTTCGCGCAGGCCGTCGTCGAGACCGCGGGCTTCGAGGCCGCGCCGGCGAACAACTACGCGGGGATGGGCTGGTGCGACAGCTGCTCGAGGGGCACCTCGTTCCCGACGCCACGCGACGGCGTGCGGGCGCAGATCCAGCACCTGCTCAACTACGCCGACCCGAGCTCGCGCGCGTCGCAGCTGCATCATCCGCCGTCGCCCTACTGGTACGGGATGGACCCCGCGACCGCGGCGGCCAACTTCGATAACTTCTTCGCCAAGGGCTGGGCGCCCACTTGGGAGCAGATGGGGCACGGCAACTGGGCCACCGATCCGAACTACTCCGGGAAGGTGCTCCACATCTACGCCGAGATGCTCGTCTTCGCGCAGAACGGCGGGTAGCCACCCGGCCACGGCCGCCCGACCGTGACGCGCTCCGGAGCGGAGCCGACGGCGCCGCGCCTCTAGTATCCGGACAAACCGGTCAGGTCGGAGAGGGGGCACCATGGCCATGCTCGGGCTGCGCTTCGACCTCCGGGTGCCTGACTTCGCGGACACGACCCACGCCCGTCAGTACGCCGCGGCGCTCGACATGGCCGAGTGGGCCGACCGCGTGGGCCTCGACAGCGTCATCTTCTCCGAGCACCACGGCGCGCCCGACGGCTACCTGCCGGCGCCGCTCACCATCGCCGCCGCGGTGCTCGGCCGCACGTCGCGGATCGGGGTCAACGTCGCCGCCGTCCTCGTGCCGCTCCACGACCCGGTGCGCCTCGCCGAGCAGCTCGCCGTGCTCGACCTGTGCGCGCCCGGTCGGGTGAGCATCGTCGGAGGGCTCGGCTACCGCAGCGTCGAGTTCGCGATGGCCGGCGTCGACCGCACCCGTCGGGGCCGGCTGCTCGAGGAGGCGATCGACGTCCTGCGCAAGGCGTGGACCGGGCAGCCCTTCACGTGGCGGGGCCGCGAGATAGTCGTCACGCCGACGCCCGCGACGCCCGGCGGACCGATGCTGCTCCTCGGCGGCTCGACCGAGGCGGCGGCGCGCCGCGCCGCCCGGCTGCGCTGCGGCTTCTTCCCCGCCGTCGGCGACCCCCACCTCGCCGACGTCTACAACGACGAGGCCGCGGTGGCGGGCTTCGAGCACGGGTTCTGCGCGCTGCCGTCCGGCCCGGGGTTCGTCTTCGTGGCCGAGGACCCCGACAAGGCGTGGGAGCAGATCGGCCCGCACGCCCTTTTTGACGCGCAGACCTACGAGTCGTGGCAGGAGGGCCCGCAGCGCTCCGCGGTCGACGTCCCCGGCGCGACGACGTGGGAAGACGTGCGCCGCAGCGGCGTCTACCAGGTGCTGACCCCGGACGAGACGGTGGCGCTCGCCGACACCCAGGGCGATGCCGGCAGCGTGCTGCTGCACCCGTTGATGGGCGGGATCCCGCCCGAGCTCGGCTGGCAGTGCCTCGAGCTTTTCGAGCGCGCCGTGCTGCCGCGAGTGCGACCGTGACCGCACTCACCTTCTCGCCGCTCGACTTCGACCGCTTCCACACCGTCGAGCTGCCGCGGCGCATCGCCGCGGGCAACGGTGCGCTGGCCGCCCGCGACCTCGACGGCGTCGCGCCCCTCGCCTTCCGGCTGCCCGACGGCCGCGCGTGGACGTACGTGCCGCAGCCGGGCGGCGTCGCGCTCACCCCGGGCGACGCGGACGCCGCGGTCGTCGCCGCGCTCGACGAGTCGAGCTGGTCCGACTACGCGCTGGAGCTCCGCACCTGCTTCGGCCTCCTCTACGCCGACCAGGTCACGTTCCCGCGGGGCGGCTTCGAGGACCTCGTGCGGTGGGAGCCCGCGCTCCGCGCCCTGTTCCACGGCCGACCCATCTACGACGCCGACACCGCGGCGCTCCCCGACGACCTCCGGGCGTCGTTCACGCTCGACGAGGACTACGCGCGCCAGTTCGCCGAGGCCGGCTTCGTGCACCTGCGCGGCGTGTTCGACGGGGACGAGATCGACGCGCTGCTCGACGAGGTCGACCGGCTCACCGCGGCGGCGGTCCCCGGTGACGGGCGGTCGTGGTGGGCGACCCGCGAGGACGGCGCCGAGGTGTGCTGCCGTGTGACCTACGCGTCGCTCGCCTCTCCGCGCGTCGCCGCGCTCGCCGAGGACCCGCGGATCCGAGCGCTCGCCGCGCTCGGCCCACCGGGCCTCGCGCCGACACTCGACTGCCTCGACGGCTTCGCCGTCGTCATCAAGACACCCGGGGCCGTCGAGGGCCTCGCCGACCTGCCCTGGCACCAGGACTGCGGGCTCGGCGGCCACCCCGTGATCTGCCCCGGCATCCAGATCGGGATCCAGCTCGACCCGGCCACCGCCGAGACGGGCCAGCTCCACGTCCTCGCCGGGTCGCAGGGCACGTCGTGCCACCAGCTCCGCCCGAGCGAGGAGGAGCGCCTCCCCGTCGTCGCGATCGACACCGAGCCGGGTGACGTGACCGTCCACGACCCCCACGTGCTCCACGCCGCGCCGCCGCCCACCGGGCGGGGCGTCGGGCGCCGGGCGCTCTACGCGAGCTTCGTGCGGCCCGAGACGATCGCGTACCTCGGGCCGGGGCGCGCGTACAACGACGTCCTCTTCGAGCACGACACGCGGGTTCGCTCGGTCGACGAGGTGCGCGCCGGGCAGTAGTGCACGTCAGCGCGACCAGGGCGGGTGCAGGTCGTGCTGCTTGGCGAAGCGCTGGGCCGAGATCGTCTCGCCCGACATGTCGGCGGCCTCCGGCGCCGTCGCCACCCACGCGATGACGCTGGCGGGCACGCTCGGCGGTGCCCCGGGGTAGACGCCTTCCAGGCCGAGCGCGGCCGCGTTCGCCTCCATCCGCTCGGTCACGACGTAGCCCGGCTCGACGTTGACGATCGTCAGCTGCGGGTACTCGACGGCGAGGATGCCCGCCAGGCGGTGGAACGCGCCCTTCGACATGGCGTACGCCGCGCCCCAGCCGCCCTCGCCCGCGGGCGCGCGCGGATCGGTGATGGCGACCGCCGACGTCACGTTCACGATCGTCCCCGACCCGCGCTCGACGAAGTGGGGGAGCACGGCCTTCACCAGCACGACCTGGCTGACCGCGTTCGCCGCGAGCTTCGTCTCGAGCATCTCGACCGTCGTGTCCTCGAAACGCAGCATGCTCCCCGGCCCGGTGTGGACCGCGTTGTTCACGAGCACGTCGATGCGTCCCCACTCCGCGAGCACGCGGGCCACCGCCGCTTCGAGCGACGCGCGGTCGAGGAGGTCCATCGGCACGGCGAGCGACCGGACCCCGGCGGCCTCGACGCCCGCGGCGGTCGTGTCGAGGCTGCCCGGCACCACGCCACCACCCGCGTCGGACTCGTCGCGTCCCTCGCCCTCGTGCACGGTACGGGCGGTGATGGCGACGTCGAGACCGGCTTGCGCGAGCGCCAGCGCGGTCGCCTTCCCGATCCCGCGGCTGGCGCCCGTCACCAGCGCGACCCGTCGAGCGTTCATCCGGCGGACGTTAGAGTCCCTCGGCTGGCGGCGCAGGAGGATGGCCCACATGCCAGGGATGCTCGACGGGAAGGTCGCGATCGTGACGGGCGCCGGCCGGGGGCTCGGACGCTCGCACGCCCTCGAGCTCGCCCGCGCCGGCGCCCGCGTGGTCGTGAACGACTACGCGCCCCCGGGCAGCGAGAACCCGGCCGAGGCCGTCGTCGGCGAGATCGAGGCCGCCGGAGGCACAGCGGTCGCCCACGCGGGCGACGTGGCGAGCTGGGACGACAGCCACGAGATGGTCGAGCAGGCGATCGCGACGTGGGGCCAGCTCGACATCCTCGTCAACAACGCCGGGATCCTCCGCGACCGCATGATCTTCAACATGAGCGAGGACGAGTGGGACGCCGTCATCCGCGTCCACCTGAAAGGCCACTTCTGCCCGACGCGGCACGCCGTGGAGCACTGGCGCAACCAGTCGAAGGCGAAGGAGGGCCCCGTCTACGGGCGGGTGATCAACACGTCGTCGGAGGCGGGGCTGGTGGGCAGCGCCGGGCAGCCGAACTACGCGACGGCGAAGGGTGGGATCATCCAGCTCATGCTCACGACGGCCCACGGCATGGCGCGCTACGGCGTCACGGCGAACGCCATCGCCCCCCGGGCGCTCACGCAGATGACCGCGCCGCTCGGGGGCTTCGACGTCAAGGACGGCGACTTCGAGGTCTTCGCGCCGGAGAACGTGTCGCCGCTCGTCGCGTACCTCGCGTCGCCCGCCGCGGAGAAGGTGTCCGGCCAGGTGTTCGTGGTCTGGGGTCGCCAGATCAGCGTGCTGGCCGGTCCGACGGTCGATCGCGAGTTCGACGTCGAGGACCGGTGGACGCCCGAGAAGGTCGACGGCGCGCTCACCCCCTTCTACGCGCAGCGCGACGTCCTCCGCCAGGGGTTCTCGTTCCGGTTGTCATGACCGCGGTCGCACCGTTTCGCGTCGAGGTCCCCGACGAGGTCCTCACCGACCTGCACCGCCGCCTCGACGCGACCCGCTACCCGGCCGCGCTGCCCGGCGCCGGGTGGGACTACGGCACCGACGACGCGTACCTGCGCGAGCTCGTCGGGTACTGGCGTGACGGCTACGACTGGCGCCGCGCCGAGACGCGGCTGAACGGCTTCCAGCACGCCACCACCGAGATCGACGGGCAGCGCGTGCACTGCCTGCACGCGCGCTCGCCGGTGCCCGACGCGCTCCCGCTCGTGCTCACCCACGGCTGGCCCGGCTCGATCGTCGAGTTCCTCGACGTCGTTGGGCCGCTCGCCGACCCGGCGGCGCACGGCGGCGATCCCGCCGACGCGTTCCACGTCGTCGCGCCGTCGCTGCCGGGCTACGCGTTCTCCGGCCCGACGCACGACCGCGGATGGGACACGGGCCGCACGGGCCGCGCCTGGGCCGAGCTCATGGCCCGCCTCGGCTACGACCGGTACGTGGCCCAGGGGGGCGACTGGGGGGCGTTCGTCACCATCCAGCTGGCGCTCGCCGACGCCGAGCACGTCGCCGGCATCCACGTCAACATGCTGGCGCCGAACCCCGGCACGGAGGACCCGTCGACGTTCACCCCCGAGGAGCAGGCCGCGCTCGCCGGTTTCACGACGTACCTCGACGCCGAGGGTGGCTACTTCCGCATCCAGTCCACGAAGCCGCACACGCTCGGCTTCGCGCTCGACGACTCGCCGGCCGGCCTGGCGGCATGGATCGTCGAGAAGTTCCGGGCGTGGTCGGACTGCGACGGGGACGTCGAGACGGTCTTCACGAAGGACCAGCTGCTCGACAACGTGATGCTCTACTGGGTCACCGGCACCGCGACGTCGTCGGTGCGGTACTACTACGAGTTCAACGAGGCGCTGCGCACCGGGCGCCTGCCCTTCAGCCCCCAGGTCACGGTCCCGATGGGCTACACGGTGTATCCGAAGGAGATCCTGCGGACGTCGCGTCGGTGGGCGGCGCGCGACCACAACCTCGTGCACTACGCCGAGCAGCCCCGCGGCGGCCACTTCGCGGCGATGGAGCAGCCGGCCCTGTTCGTCGACGACGTCCGCGCCTGCTTCCGGGGGGTCCGCTGATGGAGGACTTCGCCGGCCGCGTCGCCGTGATCACCGGCGCGGCGAGCGGGATCGGCCGCGGCCTCGCCCGTCACGCGGCGCGGGAGGGGATGAGCGTCGTGCTCGCCGACGTCGAGGAGCCCGCCCTCGACGAGGCCGTCACCGAGGCGGCAGGCCTGGGCGCCGAGGCGCTCGGCGTGCGCACGGACGTGAGCCGGGAGGCCGACGTGCGGGCCCTGGCCGACGCGGCGTACGGCCGCTTCGGCGAGGTGCACCTGCTGTGCAACAACGCGGGCGTGTTCCAGGCGGGGATCACCTGGCAGCGCACGGCGGCCGACTGGGAGTGGGTCCTCGGCGTCAACCTCTTCGGCATCCTCCACGGGATCCGGGCGTTCGTGCCCCGCCTGCTCGAGCAGGGTGGCGACGCCCACATCGTGAACACCGCGTCCATGGCCGGTCTCATCAGCGTGGCGTACAGCGGCCCGTACGTCGTCTCGAAGTTCGCGGCCGCCGCGCTGACCGAGTGCCTCGCCCACGACCTGCGCGCCCAGGAGTCCTCGATCGGCGTGTCGTGCCTCGTGCCGGGGCTCGTCGACACCCGCATCGCCGACTCGACCCGCAACCGGCCCGACGAGCCGCCGAGCGAGGTCACCGCGCCGGACCATCACTTCGTCGCCGGGGTGCTGCGCGAGCAGACCAGCACGGGGGGTCGCCACCCCGACGAGGTGGCCGCGATCGTCTTCGACGCGGTGCGGGCCAAGCAGTTCTGGATCCCGACAACCGACGGCTTCGAGCCCCTCGTGCGCGGCCGCTACGACGCTCTCCTGGCGCGCGCCATGCCCCCGACGGCGCAGTTCGACTGATGGCCGCGGCCCTCGAGCCGTTCCGGATCGAGGTCCCCGACGCCACCCTCGAGGACCTCAGGGCGCGCCTCGCGCGCACACGGCTCCCGAACCAGATCGAGGGGATCGGCTGGGCGCAGGGCACCGAGCGCGACTACCTGCGCGACCTCCTCGATCACTGGCGGGGCGCGTACGACTGGCGGCGCGTCGAAGCCGAGCTCGGCGGCTACGACAACGTGCGCGTCGTCGTGGACGGACAACCGCTCCACGCGCTTCACGCCCGGTCGAGGTCCCCCGACGCCGTGCCGCTCCTCCTGGTGCACGGCTGGCCCGGCTCGGTCGTCGAGTTCCTCGACGCCCTCCCCGCGCTGACCGAGACGTTCCATGTGATCGTGCCGTCGCTGCCCGGCTACGGCTTCTCGGGCCCGACGACCGAGCGGGGCTGGCACCCACGGCGGATCGCCGGCGCCTGCGTCGAGCTCTTGCACGCGCTCGGTTACGACCGCTTCGGCCTCCAAGGCGGCGACTGGGGCTCGGTGGTGACCTCGAACGTCGCCGACCTCATCCCGGAGCGCGTCATCGGGCTGCACCTCAACTTCGTCGTCGTTCCGCGCCCGAACGACTCGACGGAGCCGACTCCGGAGGAGGCCGAGGCGCTCGCTGCCCTCGCGGCGTGGCGTCGCGACGGCGTCGGGTACCAGGAGATCCAGGGGACCCGGCCGCAGTCGCTCGGCTACGGGCTCGAGGATTCGCCGGCCGGGCTCGCCGGCTGGATCGTCGAGAAGTTCCGGGCCTGGTCCGGCGGCGACGACGCCGCGCTGCGCTCGTTCCGTCGCGACCGGCTGCTCGACAACATCACCCTCTACTGGGTGACGGGCACCGCGACCTCGTCGACCCGCCTCTACTGGGAGATGCGCCAGGTCGGCCGGTCGGCGCTCCCGCACCAGCGCATCGAGGTCCCGACGGGCATCGCGTGCTACCCGGACGAGCTCACGCGGTTCCCGCGCCCCTGGGTCGAGGCGCGCTACGACGTGACCCACTGGGTCGAGCAGCCCCGCGGCGGCCACTTCGCCGCGATGCAGGTCCCCGACCTCTTCGTCGACGACGTGCGCGCGTTCTTCGCCACCCTGCGCTGAGCGGGACTCGGCGGCCGGCGACCGAGCGGCGGCACGGGCGGGGCTAGGTTCGAGAGCGGTCCGCTGGTGTCGACCCGGGGGGAGTCGAGCATGCGCGTACCCCTGACCGTCAGGGACTTCCTCGACCGCGCCGCGCTCGTCTACGGCGATCGCTGCGGGCTCGTCGACGAGCCCAACCAGCCGGCGCCGCCCCTCGGCGTGCTCACCTACCGGGAGGTGGCCGGCCGGGCGCGCGCCCAGGCGGCCGCCTTGGACGACCTCGGCGTGGGTGTGGGGGAGCGGGTCGCGATCGCGTCGCCGAACGCGGCGCGACTGTTCATCTCGTTCTTCGGGGTGAGCGGCTGGGGCCGGATCCTCGTGCCGATCAACTTCCGGCTGAACGCCGACGAGGTCGCCTACATCGTCGAGCACTCCGGCGCCCAGGTCCTGCTCGTCGACCCGGAGCTCGACGACGCGCTCGCCTCGGTGTCGGCGCCGCACCGGTTCGTGCTCGGCGGTGACGGCGACGCGCTCTTCGGGTCCGACGGCGACCCGACGCCCTGGGTCGCCGACGAGGACGCCACGGCGACGATCAACTACACGAGCGGCACCACCGCCCGCCCGAAGGGCGTGCAGCTCACCCACCGCAACCTCTGGATCAACGCCGTCACGTTCGGCTGGCACCTCGGGGTGAGCGACCGGGACGTGTACCTGCACACGCTTCCCATGTTCCACTGCAACGGGTGGGGCATGCCCTACGCCGTCACCGGCATGGGCGCCAGCCACGTCGTGCTGCGCAAGGTGGACGGCGCCGAGATCCTCCGGCGCATCGACGCGCACGGCGTCACCGCGCTGAACGGGGCGCCCACGGTCATCCACGCCGTGCTCGACGCCGCGACCGACTGGCCCGGCCCCATCCCGGGTGACGGGCGGGTGCGCGTCACCGTCGCCGGTGCGCCGCCGCCGACGCGCTTGATCGAGCGCGTCGAGTCCGAGCTCGGCTGGGAGTTCGTCCAGATCTACGGGCTCACCGAGACCGCGCCGCTGCTCACGATGAACCGGGCCCGCGCCGAGTACGACGGCCTCACGGCGGCCGAGCGCGCGGCGCGCCTCTCCCGGGCCGGCGCGCCGGTCATCGGGGTCGGCGTCCGCGTCGACGGCGACGGCGAGGTCCTCGCCCGGGCCAACGTGATCATGGACGGCTACTGGTCCCAGCCCGACGACACCGACCGGGCGATCCGCGACGGGTGGTTCTACACCGGCGACGGTGGCGTGCTCGACCCCGACCAGTACGTGTGCATCGCCGACCGCAAGAAGGACGTCATCATCAGCGGCGGGGAGAACGTGTCGTCGATCGAGGTCGAGGACGCGCTCTTCTCGCACCCCGCGGTGGCCGAGGTCGCGGTGATCGGGGTGCCCGACGAGCAGTGGGGCGAGACGGTGAAGGCCCTCGTCGTGCCGAAGGCCGACGCCGAGGTGTCCGAGGCCGACCTGATCGCGCACTGCCGCGACCACCTCGCGCACTTCAAGTGTCCGACGTCGGTCGAGTTCCGCACCGAGCTGGCCCGCACCGCGACCGGGAAGCTGCAGAAGTTCAAGCTGCGCGCCCCGTACTGGGCGGGGCGGGACCGCCAGGTCGGCTGACCGGGCCGGCCGCCGGGGCGCGTAGGGTGCCCGCGATGCAGCACCGCACCCTCGGGCGCACCGGACTCCAGGTCAGCGAGTACTGCCTCGGCGCCATGATGTTCGGGGCGTGGGGCAACACCGACCACGAGGACTGCGTCCGCATCATCCACCGGGCGCTCGACGAGGGGATCAACTTCCTCGACACGGCCGACGTGTACTCCGCGGGCGAGTCCGAGGAGATCGTCGGGAAGGCGCTCGCCGGGCGCCGCGACGAGGTCGTGCTCGCGACGAAGTTCTTCGCGCCGATGGGGTCCGGCCCGAACCAGCACGGCGGCTCGCGCCGCTGGATCCTCCAGGAGGTCGAGAACAGCCTCCGACGCCTGGGGACCGACTACCTCGACCTCTACCAGATCCACCGGCCCGACGACGCGGCCGACATCGACGAGACGCTCGGCGCGCTGAGCGACCTGGTCCACGCGGGCAAGATCCGCTACCTCGGCCACTCGACGTTCCCGCCGGAGTACATCGTCGAGGCGCAGTGGACGGCCGAGCGACGCGGCCGCGAGCGCTTCGTGTGCGAGCAGCCGCCCTACTCGCTGCTCGTGCGCGGGATCGAGCGCGGCGTGCTCCCGACGTGCCAGCGCTACGGGATCGGCGTCATCCCGTGGAGCCCGCTGGCCGGCGGGCTGCTCACCGGCCGGTACCGCAAGGGGCAGCCGCCGCCCGAGGGCTCGCGCCTGGCGCGCGGTTTCGGGTCGCGCGCCCAGAGCGAGCGGGCCCAGGCCGCGTACGAGCGCCGGCTCGACGCGGTGGAGGAGTACCTCCGGATCGCCCAGGTCGCCGGCGTCAGCCTGACCCATCTGGCGCACGCCTTCGTGCTCGAGCACCCGGCGGTGACGTCGGCGATCATCGGGCCGCGCACGATGGAGCAGCTCGACGACGTGCTCGCGGGCGCCGAGGTGCGACTCGACGCGGCGACGCTGGACGCGATCGACGACGTCGTCGCGCCGGGGACCGACATCGCGGCCGGTGACCCGTGGCAGCCGCCGGGCCTCGGCAAGGCCCGGCGCCGGCGCGCTCCCGCCTAGCCGGTCGGGAGCGAGGTCAGGTCGACCTGCCCGGTCGTCATCGCCGCGGTGAACGCCGCGTCGGCGAGCAGGTTGTGGCCGCTGACGTAGCTCGCGTCGTCGCTGTTGAGGAAGACGAGGGGCGGTGCCATCTCCTCGGGCCGCCCGAGGCGGCCGTTGGCCTGCGACGCGGTCCAGTCGATCGTCGCCGAGGAGAGCGCCGCCCGGAAGTCGACCATCATCGGTGAGTCGACCGGGCCCGGGCTGACGCAGTTCACCCGGATCCCCGGGTCACGCGCGAGCCGCGCCGCGAGCCGGAACGTGTAGACGATCACGCACTCCTTCGAGAAGAAGTAGGGGTCGCCCTGGGCGTCGAGGTGCTCGGCGGCCCACGCCACGCCCGCGTCGAAGTCCGGGAGGTCGAGCACCTCGTTGATCGTCGCGAGGTGCTGGTTCCAGCCCATGCCGGCCAGCGACGCGACGCTCGCCACCGCGCCGCCCGACGACATGAGCGGGAGGACGCGCTCGGTGAGGTAACGCAGCCCGAGGAAGTTCACCGCGAACACCCGCGCCGGCGGGTGCGTCTGGGGGACCCCCGCGACGTTGAAGAGCTTGTGGACCGGCGCGCCGATCGCGTCGAGCGCCGCGTCGACCGACGCGGGATCGCCTACGTCGGTCTCGTACGCCTTCACGCCCGGCAGCGTCACCTCGCGAACGTCGAGCGCGTGCACCTCGGCGCCCGCCTCGGTCAGCAGCTGCGCGGTCGCCGCGCCCATCCCTGAGGACGCGCCGGTGATCACCACGCGCTGGCCGTCGTAACGGAACATCTCAGCCTCCCTGCGGGACGTTCTGGAGGTTCTGGCTGCCGCAGTCCAGCGCACCTGCAGCTGTCGGGAACACCCGCTGGTACTGGCCGCTCTTGACCTGCAGCAGCGCGAAGCACCCGGTCGGCTGGCGTGCGCCCACGTCGGTCGTGCCCAGGATGCCGCCGGCCGTGAAGCCGTGCACGGCGGCGACCGCGGCGACGACGCGGCTGCGGGTGATCCCGCTGACGCCGTTCGTGGTCACGACCTGCTTGACGACCTGCTGGAACAGGAGGCCCGCGGCGTTCGACGCGAGGCCGGCAACCGTGGGACCGCCGAAGCGCTGGGCCGCCTGGGCGTAGGCGGCGATCGCCGGGACCGACGCCTGGTCGATCAGCGGGTTCACCGGGACGTCGACGTACTGCCCCTCGACCGCGGCACCGCCCTCCGCGAGGAACGGTGGGTCGGCGCACTCCTGCGAGCAGTACCAGGCCTGCACGACGCTCGACGCCGGGTCGGCCGCCGCCGCCTTGCGGAGCTGCACCGTGGAGGCTGCGCCCAGCCCGCTGCGGGCGAACGTCGCCTTCTCGGTCACGAGGGTGTTGACGAGCTTCTTGTACTCGGCGGGACCGGCGCTCGCCGGCACCTCGGGCGTGCCCGCGGTGGTGAACCCCACGGCGGCCGCGCCGCTGGCCGAAGCCTGGACGATCCGGCGCCCGGGGTCGACCGTCGGGACGAGCACGAACTGGCGACAGCAGCCGCTCGGGAGCGTGAGGAGCTGCTTGAACGCGCCGACCGGGACGACGCCGGTGCGCTGGGGGATCACGGCGAAGGAGTTCGGCAGCGCCTGGTGCGCGCTCGTGAAGAGCTGCGTGGCGAGGTCGGGGATCCCGCAGGCGTACCCGCTGGTCTCGCCGTCGAACTGCGAGCTCGACCCGACCAGCGCGAAGTCGGTGTTGCACGCGTTCGCCACGGCCGCGGCGTAGACGGCCGGGGACGCGACGACATGGGGATCGACCTTCACCGTCCGGCCGGCGAGGCCACC
>JBPYDT010000031.1:0-2748 GCA_051986275.1 Acidimicrobiia bacterium
ACCATCCACTCGCCGAGGTCGCGGACATCGATCCAGGTCACCGGCTCCCCCGGGGCACCCGGGGCGAGCACCTCGCCTCCCCGCGCGATCCGATGCGGCCAGTAGGTGAAGCGCCCGGTCGGGTCGTGCGGCCCAACGACGAGTCCGGGCCGGACGATCGAGCCCGGGCGCACGCGGACGACGCGCTCGCACATCGCCTTGAGCTCGCCGTAGTAGCGCGAGACGTCCTCCGAGTCGACGTCCCCATGGAGGGGAGCGTCCTCGTCGCCGGCCCGGGAGAGGTCGGCGTAGACCGAGCGCGTCGAGACAAAGAGGTAGTAGGGAGCCTCGACCAGTTCGACCGACTGCCGGACGACGCGGGGAACGAATCCCGACGTGTCGATCACGGCGTCCCACCGGCGTCCCCGGAGGGCGTCGAGGCCGCCGTCTCGATCGCCGTGGAGCGTCTCGGCCGCGGGGAAGAGGCCGGGATTGGTCAGCCCGCGATGGAACAGCGTCACCCGGTGCCCGCGCGCGCCCGCGGCCTCCACGACCGCGCGGCCGACGAAGCTCGTCCCGCCGAGGACGAGGAGGCGCGGGCGCCGGTCACCGTCGCTCATCTCCGCGGGGTCGGCCGGTCGTCGCCGCGCGACGGCGACGACGGCGGCGCGCCCGTGCGCGGGACTACCACGTCGTCGCCGCCGTGGGCCGCCCGGCTTCGCGGCGTCGGCGCTCGGCGCGCGCCCCGAGATGCGCGAGCGAGGCAGGGAGGGGGCGGTGAACGACATCGTGGGCGTCGGGGTCGCGGAAGATGGTGGAGATCGCGCGCCACGCGGACGGGGTCCGGAGCAGCGTGTGGCTGAGGCGCGGAAACCGGTCGAAGGACGCCTTGACGCTCCACGACGCGGCCGTGGCCGCGCCCAGCGCCGCCTCGAGCGCGCGCGGGTAGCCCCGAAGGTCGGGCGCCCGACCGTGGAGGAATGCCGCCACGGCCTCGGCGCCGAGCCGGGCGCTCAGGAACGCCTCGTAGATGCCCTCGCCGGTGAGCGGGTCGACGACGCCGGCGGCGTCGCCGACGAGGATGCTCCGGCCCCGAACGAGCGGGTCGCCCGGCGATCGCAACGGGAGGCGGTAGCCGCGGACACGCTCGAACCTCGAGGGATCGACGTCCAGGTGGCCGGCGAGCCGGTGGAGGTGCTCGCGGAGCCGCGGCCCCTCCGACCGCCACCCGACGACGCCGAGGTTGGCGTGGTCCGCCTTCGGAAACACCCACGAATACCCGCCGGGGATGATTCCGAGCTCGAGCAGGAGCCGGCGCCGAAACGCGGCCGCGTCGATCGCCCCGTGGGGCGCGTCCGCCTCGAGCGCCACGAGGTGCTCGCGGTCGCCGGCGATGCCGAGCTCCCGCGCGGTCGTCCCATTGGCGCCGTCCGCCCCGATCACCGCGCTCGCGGTCGCCGACCACCGCGCGGTTCGCACCGTCGCACCGTCCGGGCGGAGTTCTATCCCCTCGACCCGCGTCCCGTCCCGGAACTCCGCTCCCGCGTCGACCGCGCGGGCCACGAGGAGCGCGTCGAGCCGCGAGCGCTCGGTCATGAGCACGAGCGGCCGCTCGGCCCGGCGCACGATCCGTCGCCGGTAGGCGAGCCCGAGCTCGATCTCGGCAACCACCTCCTCGACCACGGGGTCGAGCGCGAAGGGGAGGAGGGCGGCGGCGCGCACCGTGACCCCACCCCCGCAGGGCTTGTCGCGTGGGAACTCGGCCCGGTCGAGCAGGAGGGCCGAGAGCCCCGACCGCGCGAGCGTGTGCGCCGCCGTCGCACCGGCGGGGCCGGCGCCGACGACGATCACGTCGAACACCTGCGCGCGGCGAGGCGTCGACGTCGCGTACGACCGCTCGGTCACGGCACACCGCCTGGCTCAGCTCGAGCTTCGGCTCCATCGCGTCGAGCTTCTTCCAGGGCTGCGCGCACCCGGCACACCTGGGCCCATTCCTAGCACGAGGCGGGCCGCTCTCGTCAACGGCCGGACGTGCTGCCCACGGCCGCTCCGGGGGACGGTCCCCGCACCAAAGCGCGCCGGCCGGGAGGCCGGAGACGCCCCGCCCGGACATGGGTGTGTCGGACCGGTGACGTGCCGACCTGCACGCGCCCGGATATGTGATACGGAGGAGGGGCCCGAGCGGTAGGGCGGAAGCGAGCGGACAAGGAGGGCCTCATGGCGCAACCGAATCCAGCAAAGGTCGGAATCCAACTCTCGCGGGCGAACCCGGTCGACATCGCGGGCGTGGCGAAACGCCTCGCGGCGGGGAACGGCGGGTACGAGATCGTGCACGCCTCGGAAGGACTCGAGCTCGGCGTCTACGTCCTGGTCGCGCCCGAGCCCGACCGTCAGCAGCCCCACGAAGACGACGAGGTCTACGTGGTGCTCGAGGGAAACGGGGTGCTCGAGGTCGAAGGCGAAAGGGTCGAGCTTCGCCAGGGACACGCGGTGTTCGTGCCAGCGGGGGCGAGCCACCGGTTCATCGGCTACGAGCACCTGAGCGTGCTCGTGATCTTCGAGCGGTCATGACCACCGCGGCCGCGGTGGAACCGCTCACCGGCGAGGGGCTTCGCCTGCTCGACGCGTACTGGCGCGCCGCGAACTACCTCTCGGTCGGCCAGGTCTACCTCCTCGACAACCCGCTTCTGCGCGAGCCGCTCCAGTCCGAGCACATCAAGCCGCGCCTCCTCGGCCACTTCGGCACGGTGCCGGGACTGAACCTCGTGT
>JBPYDT010000032.1:0-8893 GCA_051986275.1 Acidimicrobiia bacterium
GCCGCCGCGCTCGCGCTCGTCGCGCTCGCGCTGCTCGCGCGACGGCACGCCCGCCGGCTCGGGCGGCGCCGCGCCCCGCGCGCCGCCGCATCCGCCGCGCGTCCGCCGGTCAGCCCACCGCCACCGCCCAGGCGCCGTACCAGGCCGGGAACTGGGTGAGCGACGAGAGCACGACGTCCGCGCCCGCAGCGCGCAGCGCCGCGGCGTCGTGGGGCCCCGTGGACACCGCGACGGCGAGCACCGACGCGGCGTGCGCACCCGTCACGTCGTCCGGCGTGTCGCCCACGTAGAGCGCGGCGTCGCGCTCGGCGAGCGCCTCGCCCTTCTCCGGGCCCCACCGCCAGCCCACGACCTCGTCGACGACGAGTCCGACGTGACGCAGGCACGCCCGCGCGTTCGGCTCGTACTTCGCCGTGACCACCACCGCACGCCCGCCGTCGGCGCGCACCGCGGCGACCGCGTCCGCCGCGCCCGGCAGCGGCACGGTGCCCGGCACGCCGAGGTCGGCGTAGAGCGCGCGGTAGCGGTCGGCGGCCGCCGGCACCTCGTCGAGCGGATACCAGCACGCCAGCTCGTCCTCGAGGCGCGCGCCGAGGCGCCCGACGATGACGTCGACGTCGAGGTGCGTGCGTGTCTCAGTGGCGAGCGCGGTCAGTGTGGCCGCGATCCCGGGACGCGAATCGACGAGCGTCATGTCCAGGTCGAAGCCCACCACCGCCACCGGGTCAGTCTTGCCCGGCGCACCTCCGCGCTCCGGGCGGTATCGTCGCTGAGCCGCCCGCCCCCAACGGGCGGCGTGGCCTGCCCCAATGCCAGCCCCGCCGCAAACCGACGCTCTCCTGGCCGCCCTGCGCCTCGTCGCCCCGGGCACGGCGCTGCGTGAGGGGATCGAGCGGGTCATCCAGGGCCGGATGGGCGCCCTGATCGTCGTCGGCGCCGGGCCCGACGTCCTGGCCGTCTGCTCCGGCGGGTTCCTCCTCGACGCCGAGTTCACGCCCCAGCGGCTCTCCGAGCTCGCCAAGATGGACGGGGCGATCATCGTCACGAGCGACTGCGCCCGCGTCGTGCGGGCGAACGTCCACCTCGTCCCCGACCCCAACATCCCGACGTCCGAGACCGGGACCCGGCACCGCACCGCCGAGCGCGTGGCCCGCCAGATCCCGGTGCCGGTCATCACCGTCTCGGAGGACCGCACCGAGGTCGCGATCCACGTCGGGGGCCTGAAGCGGGCCATCGAGCCGACGCCGCGGGTCATGGCCCGCGCCGACCAGGCGCTCCAGATCCTCGAGCGCTACAAGGCGCGCCTCGACGCGGTGAGCGCGTCGCTCTCGGCGCTCGAGATCGAGGACCTCGTCACATTCCGGGACGTGGCCACGGTCCTGCAACGGGCCGAGATGGTGCGTCGCATCGCCGAGGAGATCGAGGGCTACGTCATCGAGCTCGGCGCTGACGGCCGGCTCGTCATGCTTCAGCTCGACGAGCTGGTCGGCGGCGTCGAGGACGACCGGCGCCTCGTCGCGAAGGACTACATGCGCGAGGACCCGGACTGGGGCCTGCCCGACGTCATGCGGCGCCTCCGCGAGCTCGACGACGAGTCGCTGCTCGACCTCCACGAGGTGGTCGGCGTCCTCCACGGCCCCCCGGCGATCGGCCTCGACTCGGCGATGCAGCCCCGCGGGTTCCGGATCCTCCACAAGATCCCCCGGCTGCCCGAGACCGTCGCCGACCACGTCGTGGACCGGTTCGGCAACCTGCAGAAGATCATGCGGGCGAACGAGAACGAGCTCGTCCAGGTCGAGGGCGTCGGCGACGCCCGGGCCCGCGCCATCAAGGACGGGCTGGCCCGCCTCGCCGAGACGAGCATCCTCGAGCGGTACGCCTGATGGGCGCCCTCGCGCCGGGGACACGGCCCGCGTCGACCGAACGCGTCGTGGTCGACGGCCGCGACGGGACGCCCATCCCCGCGATCACCGCGCGCCCCGACGACGGGGACCCGACGGGCGCCGTCGTCGTGCACCCCGACCTCATGGGCGTCCGCCCGCTCTTCGACGACCTGTGCCGCCGGCTCGCCACCCACGGCTACGCCGTGTGCTCCCCCGAGCCCTTCGCGCGCGCCCCGGCCGTGGTGCGCGACGCCGACGCGCCCGACGCGCGCTTGGCGTACCTGCCCGAGCTCGACGACGACCAGCAGCTCGCCGACCTCGCGGCCGCCGCCGACCACCTCGCGATCGAGCCGTGCGCGGTGCTCGGCTTCTGCATGGGCGGCATGCAGACCCTCAAGGCCGCGGCGACCGGCCGGTTCGAGCGCGCCGTCCCCTTCTACGGGATGATCCGCGTCCCCAAGGTGTGGCGCGGCCCGCACCTGCGCGACGCCCTCGCCACGGCGACGAAGGTGTGCCCGACGCTCGCCATCTTCGGCGACGACGACCCGTACACGCCCCCGGCCGACATCGACGCGCTGCGCCACGCGTGGCGGGACCGGCCCGACTGCCACATCGTCGTCTACGCCGACGCCGAGCACGGCTTCGTGCACGCCCCCGACCGGCCGGCTCACCGGGCGGACGACGCCGCCGACGCCTGGGACCGCGCCCTCGCGTTCCTGGCCGCCGCCTGAGGTCAGAGGGTGGCGCGATCCTCCAGCGCCTGGCGGTCCAGGATCCGGTAGCGGTTGCGCCCCTCGAGGCTGAGCCACCCGAGGCGCAGGAACAGCGACAGCGCCTTGTTGACCCGCTCCCGGGAAGCCCCGACCATCGAGGCGAGCTCCTCCTGGGTCACGGGCAGGGAGAACCGCTCGCGGTCCCCGGCGAGCTCGAGCACCCGCTTCGCCGTGCGGGCGGGCACGTCGAGGAACACCGCGTCGGCGAGCGCCTCGTTCGTCTCCCGCAGACGCGCCGCGAGGAGGCGCACGATGACCCACAGCACCTCGGGCTGGGCGCGCAGCACGGCGCGCACCGACTCGTAGCCGAGCGCGACGACCTCGGAGTCGGTGAGCGCGCGCGCCTCGGCCGACCGCGGCGCGTCGTCGAAGAGCGGCATCTCGCCGACGAGGCTGCCGTCCTCGAGGACGGCCACGACCGACTCGCGGCCGTCGCCCGAGCGCTGCGCGACCGCGATGCGCCCGCGCTCGACGACGAACAGCTCGGTCGCGGGATCGCCGTGGCGGAACAGCACCTGGTTGCGCGCGTAGTGGCGCTGCTCGGCCTGATCGGACAGCGTCACCAGCGCGAGCTCGGGCAGCGTCGCGAAGAGCTCCGTGTTCTCCAGCAGGCGTCGAATCGGCACGGGACCTCCCGGCGCGCCCGAGCGTATTCGACCCCCATGCCGGTTCGGGCGGGGGCCTCTGGTATCCTGAGTGTTCGCTCCTTCCCGCACCCCTGGTGCTTCCCGCGAGGAACCCGTATGTCGTTTGCCGTCGGTGACAAGGTCGTCTATCCCCATCACGGCGCCGCGATCATCGAAGGCAAGGAGAAGCGGGTCTTCGACGGGCACAAGACCGACTACTTCGTGCTGCGCATCACGTACGGGGATCTGAAGGTCTCGATCCCCGTCGAAAAGGCCGACGAGATCGGCCTGCGCGACGTCATCAACGACGAAGAGGTCGAGGAGGTGTTCGCCGTCCTCCGCAAGAAGGAGGCGCGGATGCCGACCAACTGGTCGCGGCGCTTCAAGAACCACGTCGAGAAGCTGAAGAGCGGCGACATCTACCAGGTCGCCGAGGTCGTGCGGAACCTGTCCCTGCGCGAGGCCGACAAGGGTCTCTCCGCGGGCGAGAAGCGCATGCTGGCCCGCGCCCGCCAGATCCTGGTCTCGGAGCTCACCTTCGCCCTGAACGTCGACGAGGAGACCGCCGAGTCCCGCCTCGACGACGTCCTGGCCGGCAAGGAGGTGCCGGTGACCCGCCGGCGCCGCTCCGCCCCGAGCACCAACGGCAAGAAGGCGGCGGCCCGCAAGGCCCCCGCCCGCAAGGCGGCCGCCGGGCGCAGCGCCACGCCCACGAAGGCCGCCGCCCGCCGCAAGTAACGACGGCGGGGCCGTGGGCTCCACCGCGGCGATCGTGGTCGCGGCCGGGGGCGGCGCCCGCTTCGGCGCCGCGAAGCAGTTCGCCGAGCTCGACGGCACCCGGCTCGTGGACCGCGCCGTCGCCGCGGCCGACACCGCCTGCGACGCGGTCGTGCTCGTGCTGCCCACCGGACGCGCGTGGGATGGCGCCGCGGTGCACGCCGTCGTGGCCGGCGGCCCGACCCGGGCCGATTCCGTGCGCGCCGGCCTCGCGGCCGTCCCGGACGACGCCGACGTCGTGGTCGTGCACGACGCGGCGCGGCCGCTGGCGACCAAGGCGTTGTTCGCCGCGGTGATGGCTGCCGTGCGCGCCGGAGCGGACGCCGCGGTCCCGGGCGTGCCGCTCGCTGACACGGTCAAGCGCGTCGCCGACGACCGCGTCGTCGAGACCCTGCCCCGCGAGCAGCTCGTGGCCGTCCAGACGCCGCAGGCGTTCCGGCGGGACGCGCTGCGCGACGCGCACGCCGACGATGGCGACGCGACCGACGACGCGGCGCTCGTCGAGGCGGCCGGCGGGACGGTCGTCGTCGTCCCGGGTGAGCCGGTGAACCTGAAGGTCACGACGACGGGCGACCTCGCGGTCGCGGCGGCGCTGCTCGCCGAGGGCCGATGAGCGAGCGCGTGGGGCTCGGCTACGACATCCACGCCGTCGGCGGCGACCGGCCGCTGGTGCTCGGCGGGGTGCGCGTCGAGGGCCCCGGGCTGGTCGGGCATTCCGACGCCGACGTGGTGGCGCACGCCGTCGCCGACGCGCTGCTCGGGGCGGCCGGGCTCCCCGACGTCGGCTCGCTCTATCCAGCCGCCGACGACCGCTACCGCGACGCGAACTCGATCGACCTGCTCGGCGACGTCGCGGCGCGGGTGCGTGAGGCAGGCTGGCAGGTCCTGAACGTCGACGTGGTCGTCAACGCCGAGCAGCCTCCCCTCGCGCCGCACGTCGCCGCGATGACCGCGACGCTCGCCGCCGCCGTGCGCGGTCCGGTCGGCGTGAAGGCGAAGCGCGGCGAGGGCGTCGGCGCCGTCGGGCACGCCGAGGCGATCGCCGCATGGGCCGTCGCGCTGCTCGAGGAAGTCACCGGGGGGTCCTGAAACTCGGGCGGTACATTCGGCGTCGTGGTCCGGCTCTACGACACACGGGCGCGGGCCAAGGTCGACCTCGAACCCCGCGAGCCCGGGCGCCTCTCGATCTACGTGTGCGGCCCGACCGTCTACGACGTGCCCCACATCGGGCACGGGCGCACCGTCCTCGTCTACGACATCATCCGCCGTTATCTCCGCTGGCGAGGCTTCGACGTGACGTTCGTCTCGAACGTCACCGACGTCGAGGACAAGATCATCGCCCGCGCCCACGAGACCGGCGCGACCGAGCCCGACCTGGCGAGGCGCTTCGAGGCCGCGTACTGGGAGCAGGTCGACCGGCTCGGCGTCGAACGGCCTGACCGCACGCCGCACGCCACCGACTACGTCGACGCCATGCTCACGCGGATCGCCGAGCTCGTCGACGACGGCCACGCCTACGCGGTCCCGGGGCGCGGCGTCTACTTCGACGTCCCGAGCTACGCCGACTACGGCGCGCTCCCGCACCAGCGGCTCAGCCAGCTGCTCGCGTCCGCGGGCGCGCGGGTCGAGGTCGACGACGCCAAGCGCCACCCCGTCGACTTCGCGCTCTGGAAGGCGGCGAAGCCCGGGGAGCCAGCCTGGGACTCGCCGTGGGGACCCGGCCGACCCGGCTGGCACATCGAGTGCTCGACGATGGCCCTCGACCTCCTCGGCGACGGCTTCGACGTGCACGGCGCGGGCGACGACCTCGTGTTCCCGCACAACGAGAACGAGCGCGCCCAGGCAGAAGCCGCCGGCCACCCGTACGCGCGGTACTGGCTGCACTCCGGGATGGTCGAAGTCGGTGGCGAGAAGATGGCGAAGTCGCTCGGCAACTTCCGGACGCTCGCGGACGCGCTCGACGTGCACGGCCCACGCGCGTTCCGCCTCGCCGTCCTGCAGACTCATTACCGCAAGGCCACCGACCTCGGTGACGGCGAGCTCACCGCAGCGGCCAGCGCCGTCGACCGCCTCGACGCGCTCGCTCGTCGCGCCGCCGCAGCCGGGATCGACCTGGAGGCGGATCCCGATTCGGATACCGTGGCACGGTTCCAGGCCGAGATGGACGACGACTTCGGGACGCCGGGCGCGCTGGCGGCCATCTTCGACGCCGTGGGCGCGGCGAACCAGGCGATCGACGACGACGACCTCCGACGCGCCGCACCGCTCGCCGCGGCCGCGATCCAGCTGGCGGGGGTGCTGGGCGTGCCCGTCGCAATCGGAGGGGATACCGACGATGAGATCGACGAGCTCGTCGGGGCGCGCGATGCCGCCCGCGCGGCGGCGGACTACGCCACCGCCGATCGGATTCGCGAGGAGCTGGCGGCCCGCGGGATCGTGCTCGAGGATGCACCGCAGGGCACGCGCTGGCACCGTCGGTGACGCGGCGGCACGACGAGCTCGGCGGCACCGTCGTCCCGGGTCGATGGGCGGTCGTCGAGCTCCTGCGGGTGGGACAGCGACGGGTGCGATCGGTGTCCCTGGCGCGCGACCGCGGTGCCGCCGTCGAACAGGTCGCCGCGCTCGCCGAGGCGGCCGGGGTGCCGACCCGCCGCCGCGACCCCGAGCAGCTGCGGGACGAGGCCGGCGTCGAGTCGGCGCAGGGGGTGGTGGCGCACGCGGACCCGCTGGCCCCCGTCGCCCTCGGCGCGCTGCTCGACGACGCTGACGCCTTCCTGGTCGCCCTCGACGGTGTCACGGATCCGCAGAACCTCGGTGCCGTGCTGCGCAGCGCGGCGGCGGCCGGCGCGACCGGGATCGTTCTGCCGCGGCGCCGCGCCGCACTGCTGACACCTGCGGCGATGAAGGCCGCGGCCGGCGCGGCCGAGCATGTCCCGATCGCGCTCGTCGGCGGCGCGGCCGGCGCGCTCGACCAGGCGAGGCGAGCGGGCGTGTGGACCATCGGTCTCGACGCCCGCGGCGACACCAGCATCTACGACCTGGGCATCGCCGACCGACCGCTCATCGTCGCGCTCGGCGCGGAGGGCGCGGGCCTTGCCCGCCTTGCACGACAGCGCTGCGACGTCATCGCACGCGTGCCGATGACCGGCGCGACGGAATCACTCAACGTGGCGGCGGCCGCAGCGGTCGCGTGCTTCGAGGTCGCACGCCAACGGCGCACGCCGGGTTAGTACCTCATCAATTACCCGCACCCGACGGCTTCGGCACGTTGTCGCGGGTCCCGCGGGGCCTCGCCACTAGCCTGGAGGGCCCGGCCGGGTTGGCTCAGCTGGTAGAGCGCTGCTCTTGTAAAGCAGAGGTCGTCGGTTCGATCCCGACACCCGGCTCCACGTCAGTGCTGGGTCTCGGGGCTGTTCGGAGAGCGTTGCGCTCCGGTGACGCGGTGACGGGCACCGCCCGGCGTTGAGCCTCGCGCGTTGCCGTCCCGGGGGCGGCTACAGGCCGCCGACCGCCGGGGTGAACCGCGCCAGGTACGAGGTGAGCGACGAGTACGCCCCCGTGGCGAGCAGGATCCCGAGCGTGACGAGGAGCACGCCCGCGACGCGCTCGATCGTCGGTCCCATGCGCTGGAGCCGCGCCGCGAGCCCGGGGAAGGACGCCAGCGCGAGCGCCGCAAGCAGGAACGGCACCCCGATGCCGAAGGCGTAGGCGACGAGGAGGAGCGTGCCGCGCCCGACCTGGCCGCTGCGCGCCGCGAGGGTGAGGGCGGCCGCCAGCAGCGGCCCCACGCAGGGGCTCCACGCGGCACCGAACGCGACACCGATCACGAACGGGCGGAGCGGGCCGCCGCCCTGCGGGACCCGCTGCACCAGGCGTCGCTCCCGCATGAACGGCCCGCGCAGCACGCCGAGGAGGACGAGTCCCATGATCGCCACGACGACCCCGCCGATCCGCTCGACGAGCAGCTGGACATGGTGCAGCGACGAGCCGAGGAGCCCCGCGGCGGCGCCGAACGCCGCGAAGACGACGGCGAACCCGAGGACGAAGAGCGCCGTGGCGGGCACGGCGCGCGCCGGGTCGCGCGCGTCCGCCGTCTCCCCGGCGATGATCCCGAGGTAGGCGGGCAGCAGCGGGACGATGCAGGGCGCGAGGAACGACGCCACCCCCGCGCCGAAGAGGGCGACGAGATCGGTGACGGACGGCACTACGCGCCGAACGTGAACGCGTACGCCTGGAGGCCGGGCTGCTCGGCGGTCAGGCGCAGCGTGTGCCCCTCGATCCCCGGGCTCAGCACGAGCTGGTAGAGGTCGGGGGCGCTGACCGTGATGAAGGTGTTGCCCTGCCCGTCCACCTGCGTCTCGGACGTCCGGTCGGCCGGGGGCAGGGGGTGCCCGTCGAGCTGGACCTCGACCTGGATCGGCGCGCCGGTCCCCGCCGCGAGCACCAGGTTCGCCGAGCGCGCCTGGTAGCCGAGCACGATGGACGCGCCGGGCGCCGCCGCCTGGACCTGCTCCTGGGTCGCGGTCCACGAGCCGACGAGCGCCGCCGTGCCGTTCGGCAGGCTCGGCGGGACGTCGGGGTAGCTGTTCGTGCCGGGCTGCACGGTCTCGACGCCCTTCGAGAGCCCGAGGTAGGTCTCGTTCGTCACGTTCTGCTTGGTCGTCGGAGGCGTGCCGAGCGCCCCGGAGCCCACCGCCGGTGCGCGCGGCGAGCGGGCGGGCACGCCGAGCAGGCTCCGAACCACGTCCTCGGTCTGGGCGTAGTTGCCCTCGCCGATGTCCATGTAGCGGAGGTGTCCCGTGCGGTCGGCGACCCACGACTCGGGCCAGTACTG
>JBPYDT010000033.1:0-9793 GCA_051986275.1 Acidimicrobiia bacterium
GTCGGCGATCTCCCCGACCGACAGGTCGGCGGCGAGCAGCTCGGCGCGCCGCCCGGTGTCCATCCCGTAGTGGCAGGGCCACTTGTAGGGGGGCGACGAGATCCGCAGGTGCACCTCCCGCGCCCCGGCCTCACGCAGCATCGCGACCACCTGGCGGGTGGTCGTCCCGCGCACAATCGAGTCCTCGACGACGACGAGGCGCTTCCCGCGGATCGCCTCGGGGAGCGGGTTCAGCTTCAAGCGCACGCCGCCGCTGCGCAGCCGCTGGTTCGGCTGGATGAACGTGCGGCCGACGTAGCGGTTCTTCACGAGCCCGTCGCCGTAGGGGATCCCCGACGCGTGCGCGTAGCCCTGCGCCGCCGGGATCCCGGACTCGGGCACCGGCATGACCATGTCGGCCTCGACGGGCGCCTGGCGGGCGAGCTCCTCGCCCATGCGCCGGCGCGCCGCGTGGACGTTGCGGCCGTAGAGGTAGCTGTCGGGCCGGGCGAAGTACACGAACTCGAAGAGGCACAGCGAGGGCGTGGGGTCGGCGAACCGGTGCTCGCGCAGCCCCGAGGCGTCGATCACGACCATCTCGCCCGGCTCGACCTCGCGCACCACGTGCGCGCCGAGGATGTCGAGCGCCGCCGTCTCGCTCGCGACCACCCAGCCGCCACCCTCGACGCGGCCGAGCACCAGGGGCCAGAAGCCGTGCCGGTCGCGCACCGCGATGAGGTGCGCCTCGTCCATGAGCACGAGCGAGAAGCCGCCGGCGAGGCGGGGCAGCACCCGCTCGAGCGCGAGCTCCAGGTCGCGTCCGTCGGAGCGCAGCTCGGTCGGGTACTCGTGGGCGACGAGCTCGGCGATGAGCGCCGAGTCGGTCGTCGAGTCGACGTCGATGCTCGGGTCGGCGAGCCCGGGGAGCATCCCGAGACGCTCGGCGAGCTCCGCGGTGTTCGTGAGGTTGCCGTTATGACCGAGCGCGAACCCGGCGTCGCCGACCGACCGGTACACGGGCTGCGCGTTGCGCCACGTGCTGGAACCCGTCGTGGAGTAGCGGTTGTGGCCGATCGCGAGGTGCCCGTCGAGGGGCGCGAGCCGGCGCTCGTCGAACACCTGGGTCACGAGGCCCATGTCCTTCACGACGGTGATCGTCTCGCCGTCGCTCACGGCGATGCCCGCCGACTCCTGGCCGCGGTGCTGGAGCGCGTAGAGACCGAGGTAGGCGAGCTGCGCGACGGCCTCGCCCGGCGCGTAGACGCCGAAGACGCCGCACGCGTGGCCCAGGCCCGGCGGGCTGCGGTCCTCCATCAGTCCCAGTATCCCACGAGGCCTCGCCGATCCCGGCGGAGGCGTCGTCCACACGTCGGCGTCAGCGGGGCGTGTCGCCGTGCGATGTCAGGGCTGCTCGAGCATCGCGGGGAGGCCGTCGCGCCAGGCGCGGGTCGCGTCGGCGAGGTCGACGTCGACCGCCCCGTCGACGCGCAACCGCGTGCCGCCGGACCGGCCGAGCTCGACCGCCGCGACACCGTCGGCGGCGGCGCGGGCGAGCACGCCGCGCACCGCGTCGGCCGCCACCGCGACGACGACCCGCGACGCGGACTCGGAGAAGCACCCCGCGGCGACGGGGAGCCCGGCCGGCGGCGTGATGCTCGCGCCGCACTGACCGGCGACGGACATCTCGGCCACGGCGACGGCCGCGCCGCCCTCCGCGCAGTCGTGCACGGCGAGCGCCGCGCCGTCCACGACGAGCCGCCGGACACACTCGTGCACCGCGCGGGCCGTGTCGAGGTCGGCGGCCGGCGGCCGACCACCCTCGAGGTCGTGGCGCGCCGCCCAGGCCGAGCCGCCCAGCTCGACGTCCGTGCGGCCGAGCAGCACGATCGCCTGGTCGGGACCCAGCGCCGGGGATGGCGGGACGACGTCGAGCGAGTCGAGCAGCCCGACCAGGCCGATGACGGGCGTCGGGTCGATGTCTCGGCCGTGCGATTCGTTGTAGAAGCTGACGTTGCCGCCGATCACCGGCACGGCGAGCGTGCGGCACGCGTCCTGGATGCCGTCGACCACCTCGGCGAACTGCCACATCACGGCGGCGTGCTCGGGGTTCCCGAAGTTCAGGCAGTTCACGACGGCCCGCGGGACGGCGCCGACGCAGGCCACGTTCCGGGCCGCCTCGAGCACGGCCAGGCGACCGCCGGTACGGGGGTCGAGGCGACAGAAGGCGGCCGAGCCGTCGGTGCTGAGCGCGAGCGCGCGCCGGGTGCCGCGCAGGCGCAGCACGGTCGCGTCGGCGCCGGGCCCGACGACCGTGTTGAGGAAGAGCTGGTGGTCGTACTGGCCGAAGATCCACGACTTGTCGGCGAGCCCCGGCGCGCCGAGCAGCGCGAGGAGTTCGGGCCCGAGGTCGGCCCCGGCCGGGAACCGGCGCGCGAGCGCGGGCCACGGATCGGCGGCGTTGAGCAGGTCCTGGCTCGCCGGGCGCGTCGCGGGCCGGGTGTAGACGGGCCCGTCGCCGAGGCTGGCCGCGGGCACGTCGGCCAGGACGTCGCCCGCCCCGTCGTCGAGCCCGTCGACGACGCGGAACCGCCCGCCTTCGGTGACCCGGCCGACGACCGTGGCGTGCACGTCCCACCGGTCGCAGATCGCGAGCAGCGCGTCGAGGTTGGCCGGCTCGACGATCGCGAGCATCCGCTCCTGGCTCTCGGAGGTCATGACCTCGACGGGCGTCATGTGCGGCTCGCGGCGCGCCACGCGGGCGATGTCGACGTCCATGCCGAGCCCGCTCTTGGCCGCGGTCTCGGACGCGGCGCACGAGAGCCCGCCGGCGCCGAGGTCCTGGATGCCCACCGCGAGGCCGGCGTCGAGGAGCGCGAGGCACGCCTCGATGAGGCGCTTCTCCTCGAACGGGTCGCCGACCTGGACCGAGGGCCGCTTCTCCTCCGATCCTTCGGCGAACCCCGCGGACGCCAGCACGCTCGCGCCGCCGATGCCGTCGCGTCCCGTCGAGGAGCCGAGGAGCACCGCGAGGTTGCCCGCGGCGCCGGCGCGCGCGAGCACGAGGCGCTCGTGCGGCGCGACGCCGAGGCACAGCACGTTGACGAGCGGGTTGCCGGCGTAGCACGGCGCGATCCCGAGCTCGCCGCCCACCGTGGGAACTCCGACGGCGTTGCCGTACCCACTGATGCCGGCGACGACCTGCTCGCACAGGTACCGGCTGCGCGGGTCGTCGAGCGGCCCGAAGCGCAGGGGGTCCATGAGGGCGATCGGGCGCGCGCCCATCGAGAAGACGTCGCGGATGATGCCGCCGACGCCGGTCGCCGCCCCCTGGTAGGGCTCGACCGCGGACGGGTGGTTGTGGCTCTCGATGCGCACCGCGACCGCGAGCCCGTCGCCGACGTCGATCACACCGGCGCCTTCGCCCGGGCCGACGAGCACCCAGGGCGCCTCGCCCTCGAAGCGCCGCAGGTGCACCTTCGACGACTTATAGGAGCAGTGCTCGGACCACATCACGGCGTACATGGCGAGCTCGAGCTCGGACGGCTCCCGCCCCAGGAGCTCGACGACGGCCGCCAGCTCGTCGTCGGTCAGGCCAAGCGCCCGATGCAACGGCTCCGCGCTCAGCACCCGCCGAGCCTACCGACGACTCGATTTCGGCAAATGCGACATGCCAGAATTGGGGAAATAGGCGAGCGCAAGGACGACCAAATGGCACCCAGGCCGATGACGAGCCAGCACAAAGAGGCCATGGCCGCGGGGCGCGCCGAGGGTCGGGCGGTCAAGGCGTACCTCGACGGGCTCGAGCAGCACCGGCCGCGTCGAGGGCGCCCGCGCACGGCGGACACGATTCGCCAGCGCCTCGACGCCCTCACGAAGGAGCTGGCCGAGGCAGGGTCGCTGCAGCGACTCCAGCTGCTGCAGGAGCGGCGCAACCTCGAGACCGAGCTCGCGGCGAAGTCGGGCACCGGGGCCGACCTGTCGACGCTCGAGACCGGGTTCGTGAAGGTCGCGAAGGCGTACGGCGAGCGCAAGGGCATCGCGTACGGGACGTGGCGCGAGATGGGCGTGCCCGCCGACGTGCTCGGGCGGGCGGGGATCACGCGCGGCGGGTGATCAGACCCGGGCGCGGACCCGGACGTCGAGCAGCGACTCGAGCAGCACCAGCCCGTCGGTCGAGCCGAGCAGCGCGTGCGACGCACGCTCCGGGTGGGGCATCAGGCCGACGACGTTGCCCCCCTCGTTCGACACGCCCGCGATCGAGTCGAGGCTCCCGTTGGGGTTGTCGACGTAGCGGAGCACCACCCGGTCGTCGGCCCGGAGCTGTGCGAGGGTCATGTCGTCACAGCGGTACGCGCCCTCGAAGTGGTTGATCGGCAGCGCCAGCACGTCATCGGGCGAGGCGTGGCCGGTCAACGCCGAGCGTGAGGTCTCGACACGGCACGCGACCGTGCGGCACAAGAACTTCAGCCCCGTGTTCTTCTGCAGCGCACCCGGCAGCAGCCCGGCCTCGGTCAGGATCTGGAAGCCGTTGCAGATCCCCACGAGCGGCCCGCCGGCGGCGGCGTGGGCCGTGACCGCCGTCATGACGGGCGAGAAGCGGGCGAGCGCCCCGGTGCGGAGGTAGTCGCCGTGGGCGAACCCACCAGGGATGACGACGGCGTCGGCGCCGTGGAGGTCGGTCTGGGTGTGGAACACCAGCTCCGGTGACCCCCCGAGCCCCTCCAGCGCCTCGGCGACGTCGAGCTCGCAGTTCGTGCCGGGGAACACGATCACCGCGACGCGGGCGCCCACCTCAGCTCACCGGGGCGAGCTCGGTGAGCTCGATCTCGTAGGCCTCGATCACCGGGTTGACGAGCAGGCGCTCGCACATCGACTCGACCGCCGCGCGGGCCGCGGCGCGGTCGGGCGCGTCGAGCTCGAGGCGGATGCACTTGCCGATGCGCACGTCCCGCACGTGTTCGTAGCCGAGCGCCGGGAGGGCGCGCTCGACGGTGGCGCCCTGCGGGTCGAGGACGCCGGGACGATGACTGACCTCGATGCGGGCCTCGTAGCGCACGCGTCGATGCTACCGAGCGGTCGCGGCGGCGCTGCGGTGCCGTCTCATCGCGGCGCGGGCCACGCGTCGAAGGCTCGCCCGGTGAGGCGCTCGTACGCCGCGACGTAGCGCGCGCGGGTTCCCGCGATCACGTCGGGCGGCAGCGGCGGTGCCGGCGGCCGGCGGTCCCACCCCGTCTCGGCGTAGTAGTCGCGGGCGTACTGCTTGTCGAAGGACGGCGGCGACCCGCCCACGGCGTAGGACTCGGCGTCCCAGTACCGCGACGAGTCGGACGTGCAGAGCTCGTCGATGACCACGACGTCGTCGTCGACGATCCCGAACTCGAGCTTCGTGTCCGCGAGCAGGAGCCCGCGCGCCTCGGCGTGGGCCGCGACGTGGCGGTACACGGCGAGCGCCTGGTCACGGCACCGCTCGAAGACGGCCTCCCCGACGTGCGCCGCCGCCTCGGCGTCGGTCAGCGGCTCGTCGTGGCCGGCGCCGGGCTCGGCCTTCGTCGTCGTCGTGAAGATCGGCGCGGGCAGCCGTTCCGCCCGGCGCAGCCCGGCGGCGAGGGCCCGTCCGCACACCGTGCCGGACTCGGCGTACTCGTCCCAGGCCGAGCCGAACAGGTAGCCGCGCGCGATGCACTCGAGCCGGACCGGTTGCGCGGCCCGGACGACCATCGCCCGTCCGCCGACCGCGTCACCGACGCCGGGCGGGAACTCGGCGGGGTCGGCCGTGAGCAGGTGGTTCGGCGCGAGGGCCGAAGTCTCCTCGAACCAGAACGCCGACAGCGCGGTGAGCGCCCGACCCTTGTCGGGGATCTCGTCCCCCAGCACGACGTCGAACACCGAGATGCGGTCGGACGCGACCATGAGGACGCGATCTGTGCCGACTGCGTACAGGTCACGGACCTTGCCGGTGTACCGGTGCGGGAGGGCGACGCCCGTCACGACGTGTCGGGATCGGCGAGCGCGTCGACGGCGCGACCCGCGTGCGCCAGCGCCGCGGTGAGGTCGAAGCACGCCGCGAGGCGCTCGTCGCCCAGGGCCGCGCGCACCGCGGCGTCCTCGCGCGCCACGTCGAGCAATGGACGCCGCCCCTCCCAGGCCACGGTGGCGTCGCGCTGCACGGCGCGGTACGCGTCGTCGCGCGACCAACCGGCTTCGACGAGCGCGAGCAGCAGCGCCTGGCTGAACACGAGCCCGAAGGACGACTCGAGGTTGACGAGCATGCGGTCGGCGTGCACCTCGAGGCCGTCGACGAGGTCACGGAGCCGCACCGTGACGTAGTAGGCGAGCTGCAGCGAGTCGGGGAGCACGATGCGCTCGACCGACGACTGCGAGATGTCGCGCTCGTGCCAGAGCGCGACGTCCTCGAGCCCGGGGATCACGTTGGCGCGCAGCACGCGCGCCAGACCGGAGAGCTGCTCGGCCTTCACCGGGTTGCGCTTGTGCGGCATCGCGCTGGACCCCTTCTGGGCACCGGCGCGGAACGGCTCCGCCACCTCGCCGACCTCCGTGCGCTGGAGATGTCGAATCTCGAGCGCACACGATTCGACGGTCGCGCCGAGGGACGCACACGCGTAGAGCACGGCCGCGTGCCGGTCGCGCCCGACGATCTGGTTGGCGGGGACGGGCCGCAGGCCCAGGTGCTCGCAGACGAAAGCCTCGACCGCCGGGTCGACGTTGGAGTAGGTGCCGACCGGTCCGGACAGCTTCCCCACGGCGATGCCGTCGCGCGCCGCGGCGATCCGCCGTCGGTCGCGCCGGAGCGCCAGCGCCCACAGCGCGAGCTTGGCGCCGAACGTCGTCGGCTCGGCGTGGATGCCGTGGGTCCGCCCGACGATCGGCGTGTCACGGAACGCCACGGCGCGGGCGGCGACGACCGCGTCGAGCGCGTCCACCGCCTCGAGCAGCAGGTCACAGGCACCCACGAGCGTGACGGACAGCGCGGTGTCGACGACGTCACTCGAGGTGAGTCCGTGGTGGATCCACCGGGCCGCCGGGCCGCCGACGCGTGCTTGGACCACGTCGACGAACGCCGCGGTGTCGTGATCGGTGACCCGCTCGCGCGCCTCGACGGCCGCCACGTCGAATCCGGCCCGCTCGCGGACCGCCGCCGCGTCGGCCGCGGGCACGACGCCGAGCTTCGCCCACGCCTCCACGGCGAGGACCTCGACCTCGAGCCAGGTGGCGTATCGCGCCTCGTCCGTGAACAGCCGGGCCATCGGCTCGAGCGCGTACCGGGGGATCAAGGCGGCGTTCCTCCTGGTCGACACTGTAGGAGCCGGTCGGGCAGACGATGGCGTACATGGCCGGCGCCAGCTGGGAGAGGGTCGAGCCACCGGGAGGGGCACCCGTGAACGGCAGGGAGCCCGTGAGCGTCGGCCTCGGCGCGTGCGCGAAGCACTGGAACGAGCGCGCTGTCGGTCGATGCGACGAGTGCGGACAGCCGTTCTGCAGTGAGTGCCTCGTCCCCCCACTTCGTCGCCGTCAGCCGACGCGCTGCATCGAGTGCTCGCTCGTCGCCGCAGGAATTCGCACCCGTGGAGGGAAGCGCCAGCGCGGTCAGCTCGCCGGCTGGTAGGGCGGTCACGCGGCCGCCGCGATGTCGCGGCGGTACTGAACCCCCGGCCACGAGATCGCGCCCGCGGCGTCGTAGGCCCGGCGCCGCGCCTCGGCGACCGTCGGCCCCCGGGCGGTGACGTCCAGCACCCGGCCGCCCGAGGTGACAAGCGACCCGTCCGCCGCGCGGGCCGTCCCGGCGTGGAACACGACGACGTCGGACTGCCCGGCGAGCGCGTCCAGCCCGTCGATGCGCTCGCCGGTCGTCGGCGCCGCGGGGTAGCCGCCGCTGGCGAGCACGACGGTCACGCACGCGTCGTCGCCGAACGCCACGGCCGGGAGCGCCGCGCCACGGGCCGCGGCGACGCAGAGCTCGCCGAGGTCGGAGGTGAGACGCGGGACGACGACCTGGCACTCCGGGTCGCCGAAGCGCACGTTGTACTCGATGACCTTCGGCCCGTCGGCCGTGAGCATCAGCCCGGCGTAGAGCACGCCCCGGTACGGCGCGCCGCGCGCCGCGAGGGCGTCCAGTGTCGGCCGCACCGCGACCGCCATCACCTGCTCGACGAGCTCGGGGCCCGCGATCGGCACCGGCGAGTACGCACCCATGCCGCCCGTGTTGGGCCCGGTGTCGCCGTCGCCGATCCGCTTGAAGTCCTGCGCGGGCGCGAGGGGCAGCGCCTGGTCGGGATCCCCGTTGCACACGACGAGCAGCGACAGCTCCGGGCCGCGCAGCCCCTCCTCGATCACGACGGTGCGGCCCGCGTCGCCGAAGGCCTCGCCGCGCAGGTAGCGGCGCACCGCGTCGCGCGCGTCGACCTCCGACTCGGTGACGAAGACGCCCTTGCCCGCGGCGAGCCCGTCGGTCTTCACGACGTAGAGCCCGGCGAGCGTCCCGAGGAACGACAGCGCGGCCTCCTCCTGGTCGGCGCGGAAGCTGGCGTGCTCGGCCGTCGGGACCCCTGCACCGGCGAGCACCTCCTTCATCCAGGCCTTCGACCCTTCGAGGCGCGCCGCGGCGGCGCTCGGCCCGAACGCGAGGCGGCCGGCGGCCGTCACCGCGTCCGCGACTCCCGCCACGAGCGGCTCCTCGGGACCGACGACGACGAGATCGGCATCGATGCGCTCGGCGAGCGCCACGACGGCTGCCGGGTCCTTCGCCACGACGTCGCAGCGGTCGGCGACCGTCTCCATCCCGGGATTGCCGGGCGCGACGAAGACGGCGTCGACCGACGGGCTGCCGCGGAGGGCCCAGGCGAGCGCGTGCTCCCGGCCGCCGCTGCCGACGACGAGCGCGCGGGTCACGCGGCGCGGGGCAGGACGACCGTCTGGTCGCGGCTCGGACCGACGGACACGAACGTGACGGGGAGACCCGCCGCGTGCTCGACGAACTGCAGGTACTGGCGAGCCTCGGGGGGAAGGTCGCCGATGCGGTGGACGCCGTCGATCTCGACGCGCCAGCCGGGCAGCGTCTCGTAGATCGGGCGGACCTTGTGGAGGACCGACTGGTGGTACGGGACGTGCTCGTAGCGCGACCCGTCCTCGCCCTCGTAGGCGACGCACACCCTCAGCTCGTCGAAGCCGGAGAGGACGTCCAGCTTCGTGACCGCGAGCTCGGTGCAGCTGTTCAGCGCCACCGCGTGGCGCAGCATGACCGCGTCGAGCCAGCCCGGCCGGCGCCGCCGGCCGGTGTTCGTGCCGAACTCGGCGCCGCGCTCGACGAGCTCGTTGCCGACCGGGTCGCCGTCGGGGAGCTCGGTCGGGAACGGCCCGCTCCCGACGCGGGTCACGTAGGCCTTGGCCACGCCGACGACCCGGGTGATGTCGCGGGGCCCGACCCCCGCGCCGGTGCAGGCGCCACCCGCGATGGGGTTCGAGGAGGTGACGAAGGGGTACGTGCCGTGGTCGAGGTCGAGGTACGTGGCCTGCGCGCCCTCGAAGAGGACGTGCTGGCCGGCCTCGAGCGCCTCGTGCAGCAGGTGGACGGTGTCGGCGATGTGCGGCTCGAGGCGCGGCGCGAGGCCGAGGTAGGTCCGACAGATCTCGTCCGCGTCGAGCGGGAGCCGGTTGTAGACCTTCGTGAGGACGCCGTTCTTCTCGCGGAGCGCGAGGTCGAGCTTCTCGCGGAAGATCTTCGGGTCGAGCAGGTCCTGGATCCGCAATCCGACCCGGAGCGCCTTGTCGGCGTACGCCGGGCCGATGCCGCGCTTGG
>JBPYDT010000034.1:0-8631 GCA_051986275.1 Acidimicrobiia bacterium
CTGCAGGCGCCGAACGACCTCGTGGTCGACGCCGACGGGACGGTGTGGTTCACCGACCCGCCGCCGTGGCCGCTGCCCGACGCCGCGGTCGGCCGCGTCTGGGGCTACCGGCCGGATGGGACGTTGACCCGCGCCGCCGACGGCCTCTGGTACCCGAACGGCATCGCGCGCGAGCCCGACGGCACGCTCGTCGTCGTCGAGAACGGGCTCCTGGGCCGTCCCCACTCGGGGCTGGTGCGCCTCGGGCCCGAGGGGCCGGAGCGGTTCGCCGACCAGACGGGCGACGGGTTCTGCCTCGACGAGGACGGCCGCTTCTACGTCGCCGGCGGTCGGCACGGCGTGACCGTGCTCGAGCCGGACGGCCGCACCCTGGAGGAGCTGCCGCTCCCCGGGCGGGGCGTGACCACGAACTGCTGCTTCGGCGGCGCCGACGGTCGCACTCTCTTCGCGACCGACGCCGTGCCGGGCGGCGTGTGGGCATGGGAGGGGCTGCCCACCCCCGGCCTGCCCGTGCTCGCCTGGCCGGCGCTCACCACCTGACCCGCGGCTCGGCGGGTGTGCCAAACGTGGCACGCTCCCCCCGGGCGTTCGAGCAGGGGGAGACGGGTGCTGTTACGAGGAACGACGATGGTGGTGTCGGGGGTCGGCCCCGGCCTCGGCCGCGAGATCGCCGCGGTCGCGGTGCGCGAGGGCGCCTCGGTGATGATGGGGGCGCGCCGCGCGGAGAACCTCGAGGCCATCGCGAAGGAGCTCGACCCCTCGGGTGAGCGCGTCGCGTGGCACCGCACCGACATCAGCGATCCGGCGGCGTGCGCCGCGCTGGTCGACGCAGCCGTCGAGCACTTCGGGCGCCTCGATTCGCTCGTGAACTGCGCCGCGCTCGACACGGTGTTCGGGGGGCTGGAGGACGCCGACTTCGACGCCTGGCGCCAGACCTTCGACGTGAACGTGTTTGGGACGTTGCGGGTCTGCGAGGCCGCGATCCCGCACCTGAAGGAGCGCGGGGGCTCGATCGTGTTCATCGGGTCGCAGGCCACCTACTGGCCCCAGCTGATGCAGATGGCCTACGCCTCGTCGAAGGGCGCGCTCACCACCGCGATGTACTACCTGGCGAAGGAGCTCGGGCCGTCAAAGATCCGCGTCAACACGGTCGTGCCCACGTGGATGTGGGGGCCCCCGGTCGAGGGCTACGTGGACATGACCGCGCAGGGCACCGGGGTGTCCCGCGACGACGTGATCGCCGGGATCACGAAGAACATGCCGCTCGGCGAGATCCCGGCCGACGAGGACGTCGCGGAGGTCGTCGCCTTCTTCGCCTCGGACCGCGCCCGCATGATCTCGGGCCAGGCGCTGTTCGTGAACGCGGGCGAGTTCCCGCACTGATCGGGCGCTCGCCGCACAGGCGGGTCAGCACCGGCTCGCGACGATCAGGTCGCGGGTGATCGCCGCGACGTTGGCCGCGCCGCAGAACGCCATCGCTCGACGGAGCTCGCCGGTGAGGAGGTCGAGCACCGTGGCCACGCCGTCCTCCCCGTCGATGGCCAGGCCCCACACGACGGGCCGTCCGACCAGCACCGCGCGTGCGCCGAGCGCCAGCGCGCGAAGGATGTCGGCGCCCGTGCGCAGGCCGCCGTCGACGTAGACCTCGGCGACATGGCCCACGGCTTCGGCGATCTCGTGGAGCACGTCGCCGGTGGCGACGCAGCCGTCGATCGTGCGCCCACCGTGGTTCGACACGGCGACGCCCGCGGCGCCGGCCGCCACGCACGCGCGCGCGTCGTCGGCGCGGAGGACGCCCTTGACGACGACCGGCAGCCCGGTCCATTCGCGGAAGAGGGCGAGGTCGTCGGGGGTGACGGTTTGGTCGAAGTCGGCGAGCGCCGCGAGCAGGTCGGCGTGGATCGCGCCGGGTGGCGCGAGGTTCGGGAAGGGGAGGCCGGGCGGTGCCGGCACGCTGCTGCGCTGGTCGACGGGCACGGCCGCACCGTCGACGCTGGCGACGATCGCGCGGTAGCCGGCGTCGCGCGCTCGCTCGGCGAGCGCGCGGGTCCGGCCGCGGTCGCGCAGCAGGTACATCTGCGCCCAGCGCGGCACGTTGGGCGCCGCCGCGGCGACGGCCTCGACCGACCGGCTGGCGGCCATCGAGACGATCATCAGCGAGCGCGCCCGCGCCGCGCCGCGGGCCGTGGCCTCCTCGGCGTCGGGCCAGGCCAGCTGCTGCATCGCGGTCGGCGCGACCAGGATCGGTGAGCCGACCGGCGTGCCGAGGACCGACGTCGCGGTGTCGAGGGTGCCGACGTCGCGCAGCACGTGGGGGTGCAGTGACCAGCGCGCCCACGCCGCCCGGTTTGCCTCCCGGGTGCGGTTCTCGCCGGCGCCCCGGTTGATGTACTCGGCGGCCCCGGGCGCGAGCGCCGCCGTGGCGCGCGCCTCGAGCTCGGCGAGGCCGGTGACCGTCATCGGACCAGCCGACCGGGATGACGCGCCTCGACCAGCCGGCGCATGCCGGTCTGCCACGGCACCTGGGTAGCGCCGAGCACCGCGTGCATGCGCGTGACGTCGGCCCACAGCGGGGTGGGCGCCGCGTCGGTGTAGACGAATCGCGGCCTCACGCCGACGAGCTCACCGAGGTACTCGCAGTAGTCCTCGGCGCTGACCGTCTCGCTGCCCGCCCAGTTCACGACGAGGGGCGGGACCTGGCCGACCAGCAGGGCGCGGACCCCGAGCCGGACGTAGTCGTCCTCGTAGATCGGGTTGTAGCGGTTGGGCGCGTCCGGGTGGAGCCGGAGCTCCCGCCCGGCGACGAGCCGGTCGAGGCGGTCGGCCGGCGCGCCGCCCAGCGGGCCGTACGTGGAGAAGATCCGGATGATCGTCGTCGGGACGGCGTGCTGCTCCGCCGCGAAGGCGACGACCGACTCGGCGGCGATCTTCGAGAGGCTGTAGACGCCGAGGTGCACGCCCGGCGGGTCGTCCTCGGACAGCGGCCGGGCCCCCTGGTAGGCGTACACCGACCCGGTCGAGCAGAACACGAACCCCTCGACCTCGCGGTAGCGGCTGACGAGCCGGCCGCTCGCCGCGGCGTTCACCTCGAACGACGTGCGCCACTCGACGTCGCGGCCGAGCGCCGCGCCGGCGTGGAAGACGAAGTCGGCGTCGGGCAGCGTCGTCATGTCGACGACCCCGAGGTCGGCCGGGACCGGGATCACCCCGGCGGCCTCGAGGCGTGCCCGTGACGGCGGGTCGGTGAAGCGCGCCGCGCCGTACACCGTGTTCTCGCCGGCGAGCGCGCGGGCGATCGGGAACGCGACGCGGCCGGTGGCGCCGGTGACGAGCACTCGCCGGCCCGCCAGCGTCGGCGGGTCAGCCGGGCTCACCCCGGCAGCGTCTCGACCGGCAGGCGCCGCGGCCCGCACTCGAAGAACGTCGGCACGTTCTCGAAGCGGAACCCGTCGGCGAGACGCACGGTCCCGGCGGGGAAGCGATCGAAGAAGGTGGCGAGCCCGACGCGGGCGACGGTGCGGGCGAGCGCGGCACCGGGGCACACGTGCTGCCCGTACCCGAACGTGAGGTGCTGTTCGGCGTTCGGGCGCGTCGCGTCGAACCGCTCGCCGTCCGGGAACACCTGCTCGTCGCGGTTGGCCGAGCCGGTGCCGACGACGACGCGCTCCCCTTCGGTGACGGCCCGGCCACCCACGCTGGTGGCGTGCACGCAGCCCCGGAAGATGAACAGCACCGGTGGCGCGAGCCGCAGGCTCTCCTCGACCGCGCCGGTGAGGACGGCCGGGTCGCGGCGCATGGCGGCCTCGACCGACCCGTCACGGAGGAGCTCGAACAAGAGATTGCCGAGCAGCTGGCTCGTCGTCGTGAGCCCGCCGGTGATGAGGTTGCGGACGAGGGCGCGCACCTGCCGGCGCGGCAGGCGCTCCCCGTCGCTCTCGAGGCGAACGAGCCGGGCCAGCACGTCGTCGGCCTCGGTGTCGGCGTCGAGGCGCGCGATCTGCTCGTCGATGTAGCCGGCGAACTCGGGGAACGCCGCGGCGAAGCCCTCGCCCCGCTCGCTGCGGTTCGTCGCCGGGAACCCGCTCTCCATGAGCTCCTTCGCCCAGACCGCGAGCTGGTCGGCGTCCTCGGGCGGCAGGCCGAGCAGGTGGACCGTGACGCGGTTCGGCAGCGGCACCGTGAACGCCGGCACGAGGTCCGCCGTCCCGGGCACGGGGACGGCGTCGAGGAGCCGGTGCGCCGTCTCGGCCATGAACGGCTCGGCCTCGTGCACGACGCGCGGCGTGAGCGCCGTCACCATGACGCGTCGCACCAGCGTGTGGCGCGGCGGGTCGAGCTCGCCGAGCAGCCGGTCCTCGGGTGGGATCACGACGCCTGGCGCCTTGAACCCGGACGCGTTCGAGAACGACGCGATGTCGCGCAGGACCTCGCGGCACTCCTCGTACCGGGTCACGAAGGGCATGCCGCCGGCGATCGTTGCCACCGGACCGGCGGCGCGGAGCTCCGCCAGGAGCGGCCACGCCTCCTCGGGCGGTTGCGCGTCGAAGGGGTCGTAGGTGCTCGTGGCCCGACGCTATCGCCGACGTCTCAGCGAGGGGCGGGGCTCACCGCCGCGGCGTCGAGCTCGGACAGCTGGCCGCGGCCGAGGAGCGTCATCGTCGTCCGCAGCTCGTGCTCGAGCAGGGCCAGCACCCGGGCCACGCCGGCCTGCCCGGCGGCCGCCAGCCCGAACGCCGCGCCGCGTCCGACGAGCACGGCGCGAGCCCCGAGCGCCAGCGCGATCACCGCGTCGCTGCCGCTCGTCACGCCACCGTCGAGGAGTACCTCGACCTCGTCGCCCACCTCGGCCACGACGTCGGCGAGCACGTCGAGCGTCGCGGGTGCGGGGTCGAGCTGTCGCCCGCCATGGTTCGAGACGTACACGGCCGCCGCGCCGGCGTCGACCGCGGCGCGCGCGTCGGCGGCGCCGAGGATCCCTTTCACCGCGAACGGCAGGCCGACGCCGGCGGCCGCGTCCGCGAGGCGCGCCCACGTCCAGGTCGGCCGGTCGAGGCGCTGCGCGTGCCCGAAGTACTCGGCGACGTCGATGCCCGAGTCGGGTCCGAAGTTGCCGAGCGTGAGATGGGTCGTCTGCGCCACGCCGAGCGGCGCCGTGCGTCGGCGGATGCCGACCACCGGCGCGTCGACCGTCACGCAGAGCGCCGCGTACCCCGCGGCCGCGGCGCGGCCACCGAGCCGGGCGAAGTCGGCCTCGTCGCCGAGGAGGCTGAGCTGGAAGACGCGGGCCGCGTCGGGCGCCGCCTCGGCGAGCGACTCGAGCGGCTCGGTCGTCAGCTCGGGCACAACGGCGACCGTCCCGTGCTCGGCGCAGGCGCGCACGACCGCGGTGTAGCCGTCGGGGTGGAATCGAGTGTCGCCGGCGAAGGGCGCGACGAGCACCGGGAACGCGACGGGGCAGCCGAGCACGGTCGTCGCGGTGTTGGGCGGCCCCATCCCGGTGAGGGCGCGCGGCAGGAGTCGCCGTCGGCGGAACGCGGCGCGGTTCTCCTCCACCGTCAGCTCGTCGCCGGCGCCGCCGGAGACGAAGTGCCACGCCTCGTCGTCGAGCCGCGCCCGGGCCGCGGCGGCCGCGTCCGCGATGCTGCGCAGCTGCGCAGCGTCGTCGGTCACGGGCCCGGTGGCAGGTCGGCGGGGTCGGCCTCGTGCAGGAGAGGATCGCCGCGCGCGTACCGGCCGAGGTTGTCGACGAAGAGGTCGACGGCGCGTGCGAGCCGTCCGGCGCCGCCCGAGGAGGAATGAGGCGTGACCACGACGCGCGGGTGGTCCCAGAGCGGGCTGTCGGGCGGGAGCGGCTCGGTGTCGAACACGTCGAGGATCGCCGCCTCGGGGACACCCCGCTCCAGCGCCCGCAGGAGCGCGGGCTCGTCGATGAGCGACCCCCGAGCCACGTTCACGAGCACCGAGCCGGGTCGCATCGCGGCGAGGAACCGGTCGTCGACGAGGTGGTGCGTCGCGGCCGTGCCGGGCGCGGCCAGCACGACGACGTCGGCTCGCGGCACGGCGTCGAGCACCCGGTCGGGTGTGAGCAGCTCGGCGACGGGCTCGTCACCGCGCGGCGTCCGTCGCACGCCGACGACGTGGGCCCCGAACGCCCCCGCCCGCGTGGCCACCGCGCCACCGATCGCGCCGAGCCCGACCACGAGCCAGGTCGTGCCGTGCACCTCGCGGAACTCGTGATGCCGCCACGCGTGCGCCGTCTGCGCCTCGCGCCACTCGTCCAGCCCCAGGTAGTGGGAGAGGACGGCGGCGAGCACGTACTCCGCGATCGGGATGGCGTTGACGTGCGATGTCGTCACGCGCACGCCGCGCTCGGCGAGGCCGGCGAAGAACGGCAGGTCGACGCCCGCCGCAGGGGAGTGCAGCCACCGCAACGAGGGCGCGGCCGCCACGGCGTCGAAGAAGGCCACGACGACGCCGTCGTAGAAGGCCTCGGCGGTCAGCCACGCCACCTCGGGCTGCGGGACGACGTCGGGCGGCGAGCCGTCGACGACGAGGACCCCGTCCTGCTGCACCCGGATCAGCCGCGTCGGGACGGCCGCCTGCTCGAGGCGATCGCGGTACTCCCGAAAGGCGTGCTCGGTCAGCAGCACGTCGATCACGGCGCGATGCTCCCGCGGCGCAGGCCGCGCGCACGAGTCGAGTCGAACCACTCAGGCCGGCGCGAGCCGGCCCGACGGCGTCGCGGACACGGCCGATAGGCTCCGACCATGGCTTCAGGCGCGGACCACGAACACATCATCGACACCGGCAAAGGCACGTTCACGCTCGACGAGCTCGGGCCGCTCATGCCGGGGATGGCGGAGATCATGCCCCAGGTCGGCGCGCGGATCTGGAAGTGCTACTACGCCGGCCAGGCGCACAACCGTGCGCTCGCGCGCTTCCAGCTGAAGGAAGCCGTCAACCTCATGGAAAAGGGCGCGTTCCTCCGACCGAAGTACGTCGAGAACATGGACAAGTTCATCAACGAGGAGCTGGCGACGGTCGCCAAGGCGATCGACGCCGAGGACTGGGACGCGTTCGAGACGGGCTTCCACGCGATGGTCGACGCGGCGAACGCCTACCACGAGCTCTACGACAAAGAGTTCCTCCGCTGGAAGATCCCCGACGAGCCGCCGCCCGACCTGGACATGACGCCGCGCCGCTAAGCGCGCCTCACGCGGCGCGCGCCAGCGCCAGGTAACGCGCTGCGCCGTCGTCGATCTCGTCCACGGCCCACCCGGCCGAACCGAGCACACCGCGCAACACCGGTGGGTCGAGAAGCTCGCCGGGCGTGAGGGTCCGCCCATGCCGGGCGGCCAGCGCGGCCCGGCCGATCGGGTGGAACACGACCAGCGTCCCGCCGGGTCGCGTGACGCGCCGCAGCTCGACGAGCGTCGCTGCCGGCGTCGGCACGTGGGTGAGCAGCCCGGCAGCCAGCACCCCGTCCGCGCACCCGTCACGCAGTGGCAGCGCGTCGGCGTCCGCGAGCCCGAACGCAGCCGGGCGATGCTTCCGGGCGGCGACGCCGAGCATCTCGGGGGTCACGTCCACCCCGACGACGAGGCCGTCGGGGCCCACCGCCGTTCGCAGCGCGTCGGCGCCCCGCCCCGTGCCGCATCCCACGTCGAGGACGGTCCCGCCCCGCGGCAGGGCGAGCGCCTCGGCCGCGCCCTGGAAGGCCGGCCCGTCGTCGGGGAACCGGTCGTCCCAGCCCGCCGCCCGGTCGGCGAAGAACGCCTGGGCGTCGGCGCGCGCCCGCCCGGCCGGCTCCCCGGTCACCGCGCCGCTGGCTCCCCGGCCGTCAGCTCAGGACGCGCCGCTTGAACCCCTTGATCCCCGCGTAGAGGAAGAACGCGGCGAAGGCGAAGAGCGCGCCATACACCGCCCACAGCGACATGTGGCTGGCGTTCGTGAGCGCGGCGCGGAACCCCTCGTTCATGTAGATGAGCGGGTTGAAGAGCACGAGCACCTTCAGCCACGAGAACCCGGCCACCTTGATCGGCGTCAGCGCGACCCACGAGTAGTAGACGGCGCCGAGGAAGGTCAGGGGGATCACGACGACGCCGAACATGATCGGGACGGTCCGGGGCTCGAAGACGGTCCCGAACGTGAGGCCGAGCGCCGCGCTCGTGATGCACGCCAGCGGCGCCAGCGTGATGAGAACCAGCCAGTTGATCTGCAGGTGGACCGGGCTCGCCGGGACCACGGCGGCGATGGGGAACACGATCGCCGCGGCGATGAGCCCCTGGATCGCGCCCGACGCGACCTTGGCGAGCGCCACCAGCGACACCGGCAGGGGCGCCATCACCCGGTCCTCGATCTCCTTTGTGTACCCGAACTCCTGCACCATCGGCAGGGCCACGGACTGGATCCCCTGGAACAGGATGCTGATGCCGACGACGCCCGCGATCAGGACCGTCGCGACGGCGGCGGGCGTCGCACCGTGGCCCCCGATGCCTTGCCCGATCTTCGGGAACACGTACGTGAACACGAAGACCAGCAGGAACGGCTGGATGAGCGTTCGCGGCAGGAACTCCTTGAAGAGGTTCTTCTGGAGCACGCGCATGTCGCGCCGGAGCAGCGCCTTGAACG
>JBPYDT010000035.1:0-2046 GCA_051986275.1 Acidimicrobiia bacterium
TGCTCTCCTCGCAGGGGGGCGTCGAGATCGAGGAGGTGGCGGCCACGAACCCCGACGCCATCGCCCGCATCCACGTCGACCCGGTGACCGGGCTCACGGCGACGCAGTGCGAGGAGTGGGTGAGCGCCGCGGGGCTCGACCCCGACGCCCGGGACGGTGCGATCGAGATCCTCCAGCAGCTGTGGCACTGCTACGTGGACGCCGACGCCGATCTCGTCGAGGTGAACCCGCTCATCCTCACCACCGACGGGCGGGTGCGGGCCCTCGACGCCAAGGTCACGCTCGACGGCAACTCGGTCTTCCGCCACCCCGAGTACGAGGAGTACGAGCAGACCCAGCCGCGCGACGCCCGCGAGGAGGAGGCGTTCTCGAAGGGCCTCCAGTACGTCGGGCTCGAGGGGACGGTCGGCGTGATCGCGAACGGTGCCGGCCTCGCCATGAGCACCGTCGACGTGGTGAACGAGGTCGGCGGGCGGCCGGCCAACTTCCTCGACATCGGCGGCGGGGCGAACGCCGACGTCATGGCCAACGCGCTCGAGGTCATCAACCACGACCGCGACGTCCACGCCATCTTCATCAACATCTTCGGGGGGATCACCAAGGGCGAGGAGGTCGCCACGGGAATCGTGCAGGCCCTCGAGCGGGTGCGCATCGCCTCGCCCATCGTCATCCGCCTCGACGGGACCAACGCCGAGGAGGGCCGGGCCATCCTCCAGCCCCACCTGTCCGACCGTCTGCGGCTCGAGCCGACGATGCTCGACGCCGCACGCGCCGCCGTCGCGCTGGCGAACGAGGCGGCGGCGTGAGCATCTTCGTCGACCGCGACACCAAGGTCGTGTACCAGGGTCTGACCGGCTCGCAGGGCCGCTTCTACGGTCGCCTGAACCGCGAGTACGGCACGCAGGTCGTCGCGGGCACCAACCCGAAGAAGGCGGGCACGGACGTTGACGGCGTCCCCGTCTTCGCGAACGTGGCCGAGGCGGTGCAGGCGACGGGCGCGAGCGCGTCGTGCATCTTCATCCCCGCCGCCGGCGTGAAGGACGCCGTCCTCGACGCCGCGTCGGGCGGCGTCGAGTTCATCGTCGTGATCACCGAGGGCGTACCCATGCACGACGAGGCGTGGTTCTTCAACCAGCTCCGGCTCGAGCACCCGCACGTCCGGCTGCTCGGGCCGAACTGCCCCGGGATCATCAGCCCGGGGCAGTGCAACATCGGGATCACCGCCGGCCACATCGCCAAGGCCGGCGGCCCCGTCGGGATCGTGAGCCGCTCCGGCACGCTGACCTACCAGGCGCTCTACGAGCTCAAGCAGCAGGACATCGGCGTCACGACGTGCGTCGGCATCGGCGGCGACCCGGTCCCCGGGACGAGCTTCATCGACTGCCTGCAGGCGTTCGAGGCCGACCCCGACACGCGCGCCGTGATGATGATCGGCGAGATCGGCGGCTCGGCCGAGGAGGAGGCCGCCGAGTTCATCAAGAAGGAGATGGCCACGCCCGTCGTCGCCTACATCGCCGGCGTGACCGCACCGGCAGGTAAGAAGATGGGTCACGCGGGCGCGATCGTGTCGGGCGGGAAGGGGACCGCGCAGGCCAAGATCGACGCGCTCCGCGACGCGGGCGCGCACGTCGGGATGAACCCCACCGCGGCCGGCGCGCTCATGGTCGACGTCGTCGCCGACCTCTGACGTCCGCGTAGGCTGACGGCGGTGACGAGCTCCCTGCCGCCGGCCCCGCCGCCGCCCGGGTCCCCGCCGCCACCCCCGCCGGCCGCGGGCGGGTGGTACGCGCCACCACCGACCCAGACGGCGACGACGAACGGGTTCGCCGTCGCGGCGCTCGTCCTCGGCATCGCCGTGCTCTGCACCGGGATCATCGGCGGGATCCTGGCGGTGATCTTCGGCTACATCGCGCTCGGCCGCATCGCGGATTCGAACGGTCGGCAGCGGGGGCGCGCCATGGCGATCACCGGGATCGTCTTCGGCTGGATCGCGATCGGGCTCACCGCGCTCGCGTCGATCGCCTGGCTCGTCTACGGGATCAGCAA
>JBPYDT010000036.1:0-10659 GCA_051986275.1 Acidimicrobiia bacterium
CACGACGGCCGGCAGGGGTACGCGTGGGCGGGCGCGCTCGAGCCGTCCGTGCTCGACGACACGCTGGCCGAGGCCCGCGACAACGCCACGTTCGCCGCCTCAGACCCCTGGCTCGGCCTCCCGACCCTCGAGGAGGTCGCGCACCCGGCCGCGGTGCTCGACCTGTGGCGCGAGGACCTGGCGGCGGTGTCGGCCGACGCGAAGGTCGAGCTGACCCTGGCGCTCGAGGCGGCGACGGTCGCCGCCGACCCTCGGGTGCGCGCCGTCGAGAGCGCCGGCTACCACGACTCGGCGGTCGAGGCGGCCGTGGCGAGCTCGCTCGGCGTCGCGGCGACGACGCGACGCACCGCGTGCTCGTGCGGCGTGAGCGCGCTGGCCGGGACGGCGGACGAGACCCGCACCGGCTACGGCTTCTCCGTCGGGCGCACCTTCGACGAGCTGGACGTCGACGAGGCCGCGGGGGATGCCGCGACCCGCGCCGTCCGGCTGCTCGGTGCGATGCAGCCCCATACCCAGCAGCTGCCCGTCGTGCTCGATCCGCTCGTGACCGCGTCCGTGCTGTCGCTGATCGGCGCCGCGCTGAACGGCGAGGCCGTGCTGAAGGGTCGTTCGATGTTCGCCGGCCGCGACGGCGAGCAGGTCGCCGCCCCGATCGTCACGCTCGTCGACGACGCGACCGACAGCCGGGCGCGCGGCGCGACGTCCCACGACGCCGAAGGCGTCCCGACGCGCCGCACGCCGCTGCTCGACGGCGGGACCCTGACCGGGTTCCTGCAGAACGTCTACACCGGTCGACGCTCGGGCGCGGGCACGACCGGCGCGGCGGTGCGCGGCCTCGGGTCCCCGCCGGGGGTCGGCGCGCGGGCGCTCGCGCTCGCGCCGGGCGAGCGGGACCCCGACGCCATCGTCGCCTCGTTGCCCTCGGCGCTCTACGTCCAGTCGGTGAGCGGGCTTCACTCGGGCACGAGCCCGGTGAGCGGTGACTTCTCGGTCGGCGCCGTCGGGCTCATGATCCGTGACGGGGCGTTCGCCGAGCCGGTGCGCGAGGTCACGGTGGCGTCGACGCTGCAGCGAATGCTGCTCGACGTCGTCGAGGTCGGCGCCGACCTCACCTGGCTGCCGGGGTCGGCCGCGGGCGCGACGCTCGTCCTCGGCGAGATGCAGGTCAGCGGGTCCTGACGCCGCGCCGGGTCAGGATGGCGTCGAGCTCGGCGAGCGACGTCATCGGATCGGGGCCGAAGCGCACGGTGGCAAGCCCGACGGCCGCCGCCGCGGCGACGTTCTCCTCGACGTCGTCCAGGAACACCGCGGCGTCGGGCCGCACGTCGAGCAGCGCGCAGGTGTGCTCGTAGATCGCGGGGTCGGGTTTGCGCATGCCGACCTCGCTCGAGTCGACCACGAGCGGGAACAGCTCGTCGACGGGAAAGGTGGCGCGCCACGTGTCGCCGAACTCGCGCACGTTGTTCGTCAGCAGGGCGAGCGCCATGCCGTCGTCGCGTAGCTCGCGGATCCGGTGCACCACCGGCCAGTGCACCCCGACGGCGGACGCCGCCATGAAGCGCTGGTAGGCGTCGTAGTCGAGGGGCCGGCCCAGCACCTCGGGCGCCCGGCGCGTCAGGCCGGTGAGGTAGTCGGCGAGCGGCAGGCGGCCCATCTCGAGGAGGTGGAAGTCGTGGACCGCGGTCCCGTCGCCCGGCGCGCCGAACATCAGCTCTCTGACGCTGTCGGGTGGATAGCCCTGCTCCGCCTCGAAGCGCCCGAGGTCCCCGAGGAAGCGCACCGAGATCACCCCGCCGTAGTCGAAGATGACCGCCTCGACGGGTGGGGCGCCGTGCGACGCGCCGGCGCCCGCGCTCACGACGTGGTGCTGCTCGCGGCCGAGCTCGAGGACTCCCCGCCCGAGGACGACTTCGCGCCGTCACCGTCCTTCGAGCCGTGCCCGTCCTTCGACGCCGCCGCCTTGTCCGACTTGTCGCTTCCGCCGTCGCCCGAGCCGTCGCCCGAGGACTTGCCCCCGCCGCCCCCCTTCGAGCCGCTGCGGCTGTCGTTCCGGTAGAAGCCCGAGCCCTTCAGCACGATCCCGGCCGGGGTGAGCACCTTCACCAGCTCGCCGCCGCAGCCGTGGTCGTGGGTGCGGAGCGGGTCGTCCGTGATCGACTGCCAGACCTCGAACTCCTCGCCGCAGCCCCCGCAGCGGTACCGGTAGGTGGGCATGACCCCTCCAGCGTGGCGGCCCGCCAGCCAGAGTGCTGGCACTCGGAGCCGTCGACTGCTAAGCGTAACGCCGGGCGAGGCCTCCGTCATCCCGACCGGTCAGACTCATCGACGTGCTCGTCGTCGGGTGCCTCATCCCGGTGGCCTACCTGCTCGGGACGTTCCCGAGCGCCGCGCTCGTCGCCCGGGCCCGGGGGCACGACATCCTCCACGAGGGCTCCGGCAACCCGGGTGCCTCGAACACGTTCCGGGTCCTGGGCTGGAAGGCCGGCCTGCTCGTCCTGTTCCTCGACATCGGCAAGGGCGCCGCCGCGGCCGGTGTCGGTCTCGCCCTCGACGGGCACCGCGGCGCGTTCATCCTCGGCGTGGCGGCCGTGCTGGGCCACGTGTTCCCGGTCCAGCGCAAGCTGCACGGCGGCCGCGGCGTGGCGACCGCGGCGGGGGTCCTGGTGGTCGTCTTCCCGATCGAGACCGCGGTCGTCGGCGCGGTCTGGTTCGCGATCGCCCGCGGGCTGCGCAAGGCCTCGGTGGCGTCCGTCGTGTGCGCCGTCGCCTTCCCCGCGATCGTCGCGCTGCGCGACGGATCGGCGCTCGACCTCGCGGTGACGGGTGGGCTCGCCGCGCTCGTCATCGCGCGCCACCTCTCGAACCTGCGTCGGCTCGTGCGCGGCGAGGAGCACGGACTCGGCGAAGAAGACGACGGCGGTAGCGTCGCAGCGTGACGAGCCCGGTGCGCAAGGCGGTGATCCCGGCGGCGGGGATGGGAACGCGGTTCCTGCCGGCGACGAAGAGCCAGCCGAAGGAGATGCTGCCGATCGTCGACAAGCCGTCGATCCAGTACGTCGTGGAAGAGGCGGCGCGTGCCGGGATCCAGGACGTGCTGGTCATCACCGGTCGCGGCAAGCGGGCCATCGAGGACCACTTCGACCGCAACTTCGAGCTCGAGTACTACCTGGAGCAGGACGGCAAGGACGACCTGCTCCGCGAGGTGCAGGCGACGAACGACCTCGCCGACATCCACTTCATCCGCCAGCGCGACCCGCTCGGGCTCGGGCACGCCGTGTCGGTGGCGCGGGACCACACGGGCGCGGACCCGTTCGCCGTCCTGTTGGGCGACGACATCATGGTCGACGACTCGCAGCTGCTGCGCACGATGCTGGATGTGCACGCGCTGGAGGGCGGCACGGTGCTCGCGCTCATGGAGGTGGCGCCACCGGAGATCTCGGCGTACGGCGCCGCATCGGTCGACGTCGTCCAGCCGGGACTCGTGCGCGTGCAGGGTGTCGTCGAGAAGCCGGCGCCGGCCGACGCGCCGTCGAACCTCGCGGTCATCGGCCGGTACGTGTTCTCGCCTGAGATCTACGACGCGCTCGACCGCACCGAGCCCGGCGTCGGCGGCGAGCTCCAGCTCACCGACGCCGTCGGGAACCTCATCGGCGAGCACCCGGTGCACGGGGTGGTGTTCTCCGAGGGGCGCTACGACATCGGCCAGAAGCTCGACTTCCTGCGCGCCAACGTGGAGCTCGCGCTCGCCCGCCCCGAACTCGCGCCCGACCTCGTCGAGATGCTGGCCACGATCGTCGAGCGTCACGCCCGCCGATGACCCTGGCGCCGCTCACCGCGGTCCAGGAGGAGGTGCTCGCCGCCGTCACCCGCCTGGAGCCGGTGACCGTGCCGCTGGTCGAGGCGCACGGCCTGGCGCTCGCCGAGGAGGTCCGCAGCCGGGAGGCCGTGCCCCCCTTCGCGAACTCCGCGATGGACGGCTATGCCGTGCGGGCCGCCGACACGGCCGGCGCGTCGCCGGAGACGCCGGTGCGGCTCCGGGTCGTCGGCCACCTGCCGGCCGGGCGCGCCCCCGACCAGGCGGTGGGGCCGGGCGAGGCTATCCGGATCATGACCGGCGCGCCCGTGCCGCCCGGGGCGGACGCGGTCGTGATGGTCGAGCGGACGACGCCCGCGGGCGACGACGCGGTGCACATCGGCGCGGCGGCGTCGGTCGCGGACCACGTCCGGCCCGCGGGGGGCGACCTCGAGGCCGGCGCGCCGGTGTTCCCCGCGGGCACCGTGCTCACCGCGCCCGCGCTCGGCGTGCTGGCCAGCATCGGCGCCACGACTGTCCGGGTGACACGGCGCGCACGCGTCGGCGTCCTCTCCACGGGGGACGAGCTCGTCGCGGCCGACGATCCGCACGCGCTCGCCGCCGGCCAGATCCGCGACTCGAACCGGCCGATGCTGCTCGCGCTCACGCGCGAGGCGGACTGCGACGCGGTCGATCTCGGCATCGCCCGCGACGACGAGGAGGCCATCACGGCGGCGATCGAGGCCGCGACCGCCCAGTACGACGTGGTGCTCACGAGCGGGGGCGTGTCCGTCGGCGACTACGACTACGTCCACGCCGCGCTCGCGCGCCTCGGCACCCTCGTGCAGCGCCAGGTGGCGATCAAGCCCGCGAAGCCGCTCGCGTTCGGAGTTGTCTCGGGGACGCCGGTCTTCGGGCTGCCCGGCAACCCGGTGTCGTCGCTCGTGAGCTTCGAGTGCTTCGCGCGACCAGCGATGCTCACCCGCCTCGGCCACCCGCACCGCTTCCGTCCGGAGGTGCAGGCGCGGGCCGAGCACCCCTTCACGCGGCGCCCGGACGGCCGACTCCACCTCGACCGCGTGCGGTTGCGCGCGACGCGCGACGGCTACGGCGTCGCGCGCACCGGCGACCAGGCGAGCAACGTGCTGTCCGCGACCGCGGCCGCCAACGGGCTCGCCAAGATCCCGGACGGCGAGGGCGTGCCCGCGGGCGCGTCGGTGACCGTCATGCGCCTCGACGGCGTGCCCGACCACTGACTTGGAGGGGGTCGGGCCCCGGCCTGCCCCAAGAAGGCCGGAGCCTGCGCCGACGGCTCGTCAGCCCAGCCCGACCACCGAGGGCGCGGTCCCGTCAGAGACGCGCGCCGTCGCCGTCGACGACCGCTCGACCCCACCGCCACTGGCCCGCGACCGGGAGTCCGGCACGCCCGCGCGTCCCCGACGCGACGGGGCGGTCGGGCCGGTCGGGAGCCCCACGGTCGACGTTGACCGTGACGCTCCAGGCAGCGCGAGGCTCGAGGGACGACCGGCGACGGCCAGCCCCAGCCGCGTCCGGTGCTCCGACCTCCGAGCCACGCTCTGTCCTCTCGTCCAGCAAACGGCGACAGCCGGCCCCCAAGTGATGGGGCCGGTTTCGCCTGGCTCCCCGCTGACCTAAGCGACCAGTTTCCCGGCCAGCGGATCGTCGCCTCCCCGAGAGGTGGCTCGGTTGTCCTCCACCTACCACGCACGGTGGTAAGGCCCGCCCATAAGACCACTCACGGTGGCCGCTGTCAACCCGGTTCCGAGCCCGCTCTAGCCTGACGGCGTGGTCACCCCGCTCGTCGACGGCTTCGGCCGGCGGGCGCAGGATCTGCGGCTCTCGGTCACCGACCGCTGCAACTTCCGCTGCACCTACTGCATGCCGGCCGAGGGCATGGTCTGGCTCGACCGGGAGGAGCTGCTCACCTACGAGGAGCTCGCCCGGGTCGCCCGGATCTGCGTGGAGCGCTTCGGATTCGGCGCGGTGCGGGTCACCGGCGGGGAGCCCACGATGCGGGCCCACCTCCCGCGCCTCTTCGAGCTGCTCGCCCCGCTCGACGTGGACCTCGCGATGACGACGAACGGGGTGCGCCTGCCGGAGCTCGCTCACGACCTCGCCGGCGCGGGCCTGCGCCGGGTGAACGTGTCCCTCGACTCGCTCGACCGCGCGACGTTCCAGGCGCTCACGCGCCGGGACGACCTCCACCGGGTGCTGGCCGGCGTCGACGCCGCGCTCGACGCGGGCCTCGACCCCGTGAAGCTCAACTGCGTCGTGATCCGCGGCGTGAACGACCACGAGGTCGTCGACCTCGCGGCGTACGGGCGCGACCGGGGGATCGGCGTCCGCTTCATCGAGTTCATGCCGCTCGACGCGCCCGGCCGCTGGTCGATGGACCAGGTCGTGCCCGCGCACGAGATCCTCGAGCGGATCGACGCGGTGTTCCCCCTGGCGACGTCGGCGACCGACCACCACGTCGAGCCGGCGGCGCGGCACCGCTACGCCGACGGCCACGGCGACGTCGGCGTGATCGCCAGCGTCACCGAGCCGTTCTGTGGCGACTGCGACCGGGTCCGGATCACCGCCGAAGGACGGTTCCGCACCTGCCTCTTCGCGCTCGGCGAGACCGACCTGCGGGCCCTGCTGCGCGGCGAGGGCCCGGCGGCCGCGGCGGACGACGCGGTCGCCGCGGCGATCGCCGACGCCGTAGCCGCCAAGTGGGCCGGGCACCGCATCGGGCAGGTCGACTTCGTGCGCCCGGCGCGCACCATGAGCCAGATCGGCGGCTGATCGGGCCGCCCGAGCCCGTCGGGCCCCGGACGGCCGCGCCCCGCCCCGTAGACTCGACGCGCGTGAGCGCGTCCGAGTTCACCCACCTCGACCCGCTCGGGCGGGCCCGGATGGTGGACGTGACCGCCAAGGAGGCGAGCCACCGCCGGGCGGTCGCCCGCTGCCGCGTCCTCATGCAGCCGGACACCGCGTCCCAGATCGCGGCGGGCGCGATCACGAAGGGCGACGTGCTCGCCGTCTCCCGCGTCGCCGGGATCCAGGCCGCGAAGCAGACGGCCAACCTGCTGCCGCTCTGCCATCCCCTGCTCGTCGGGGCCGTCTACGTGAACTTCCGGATCGAGGAGGCCCACATCGAGGTCGAGGCCCAGGTCGACACCGTCGACCGGACCGGGGTGGAGATGGAGGCCCTCACCGCCGCCGCGGTGGCCGCCCTGACGATCTACGACATGTGCAAGTCAGTGGATCGGGGCATGCGGATCAGCGACCTCGCCCTGTGGGAGAAGAGCGGCGGACGCACCGGCCACTGGCGGCGTTCGGGCGACCACGAAGAGGGAATGTGACGCGGAGCCCATGAAATAGCGAATTTTTGATGCCCTAGAGGTTGACCCTCGCCACCCTCGGCTGACTAACCTTCTTCCAACTTTCCACGGCGGAATCCCAGAGGAGTCCGCCGTGGCTGTGTTTGCGGAGCAGCTGGCGGAGTCGAGGACGAGGAGCAGCTCAGGATCGTGGCCGTCGTCGTCATCCTCGTCCTGTGCATCCTCTGGGCTGTCGTCCTCATCCCACCGATCCTCCGCTCGAAGGCGGACAGCGGAAACCGTCAGGTGACCGGCGGGATGGCGCAGGTCCTCTCCATCTTTGGCTCGGCGGCCGCGCGCGTCCGCGGCTACGACCGCGAGCCCAGCGGCGTCGAGCCCCTCATGGGTCCCGTCGGACCGGCCGCACCGATGGGCGGGCCGCGCTACGGCGCGCCGGTCCGGGTCGGCGGCATGACGACCTCCCAGCGCCGGCGGCGCGACGTCCTCGTCGGCCTCCTGGTCGCCGTGGGCATCACGTTGATCATGGCCGCCTTCAGCAACGGCAGCATCGTCTTCTTCGGGCTGAACTTCGTCTGCGACGTCGCGCTCGGCGCGTACATCTACCTGCTGCTGCAGATGAAGTCCCGGGCGCAGAGCCGCCGCACGGCGTTGCCCCCGTACGAGCTGGCCGGCGCTCGCCGCCTCCGGGCCGTGCCGCCGCTGCCTGAGACGAGCAGCGGCGCCGAGCCGATGCTCGCGCTGCGCCGCACCGCCACCTACTGAGCTCCGCGGTGGAGCCCGACGGGTCGCAGGACCTCCGTCGGGCGGGCGCCGACGCCAACGAGACCCTCCGGGCGCGTCACGAGGCGCGCGAGCGCACGCTCCCGCTGTGCCGCCGGGCCATCCGCGAGTCGGCCCTCGCCATCCGTGCCGTGCACCGCGACGCGCTCGACGCGGCGCGGGAGCACCTCGCCGCGGCGCGCGCCGCGCTCGACGAGGCGGCGACCGCGACGGCCACGCACCCCGCGGTGCGAGAGGCCGGGTTCCTGCACGACGCGCAGAAGGAGTACGCCGAGGCAAACCTCACGCTGGCGTTCGTGACGCACTCGCCGCCGCCCGACGCGGCGACCCTCCGCGTCGACGCGCCCGCGTTCTTGCACGGCATGGTCGAGGCGGCGAGCGAGCTGCGCCGGGCCGTGCTCGACCGCCTCCGGGCCGGTGACGCGGCGGAGGCCGAGACCCTCTTCGCCGTCATGGAGGACGCCTACGACGTCGCGGCGAGCGTCGACTACCCCGACGCCCTCACGGGCGGGCTCCGTCGTGCCACCGACGCGCTGCGCGCCGTGCTCGAGCGCACCCGCGGCGACATCACGAACGCCGTCGTGCTCGCCCGCTTCGACGCCGCGCTCGACGAGCGCGACCGCGCGCCGCGCTGACCAACGCCGGCCGTCTCGCCGGACCCGCCTGGTACCCTGCGAGGTCCACGGGGGTGTAGCTCAGCCCGGTAGAGCGCTTCGTTCGCAACGAAGAAGTCACGGGTTCAAGTCCCGTCACCTCCACCAATCTGCTCTCTTTAGAGCCCTGGTTCGAAGTATTCCTCTCGCCTCGAGGTGTAGCCCCGTGGCCAAGCTCGTCTACATCACCAACGCATCCCTCGACGGCTACATCGAGGACGAACACGGCGCCTTCGACCTCTACGAGCCGGACGACGACGTGTTCGCAGCCACGACCGCCCTGTTGAGATCCTTCAGCACGTTCCTCTACGGACGGCGCCTCTACGAGACGATGTCCGTCTGGGAAACCAACCCTGCCCTCGCCGAGCAGTCAGACCTCACGGCCGACTTCGCGAGCACTTGGCAGGCAGCGGACAAGGTCGTCTACTCCACGACCCTGACCGCGGTGTCGACGGCCACCACCCGCCTCGAACGCGACTTCGACCTCGCCGCCGTCCAGGAACTGAAGACCGCAGCCACCAGCGACCTCACCATCGGCGGCGCGAACCTGGCCGCCCAGGCCTTCGCAGCAGGCCTGGTCGACGAATGCCAGCTGTTCGTCTGGCCCATGATCGTCGGCGGCGGCAAAGCAGCCCTGCCCGCGGGCATCCGCACCGACCTCGCACTCCTCGACGAGCACCGGTTCGACAACGGCGTCATCCACCTCCGCTACCGCATCCCAACATGACCACCCCCGGCTCGGTCTCAGAAGCGCCGGTCGAGGGTGACACGTAGCGGCGCGGTTGACGGCCTCGACCACCTAGCCAACGTGGGACGGCCCTCACATGGGGGCCCACAGCCCGTCCGAATCTCTATGACCGAGCGCGGACGGGCCGGGTCCGGCACTCCGAGGACGGGTGGAAAGGGCTAGCCGGTCGACTCCGGAGGATCGCTCGGAGCAGACGTGTTCTGCGCGGCGCCGACGCTGGCGGGACCGGTTTCGCTTGGTGATTGCTGTCCGTCGATGGGCGCGGTGCGCGTTTCGTGGCCCGCGCGCCACGCGGCGATCGTGAGCGCGCCGAGACCGTAGAGGGAGGCGAGGAACCAGACGACGACGCCGATGCCGGGCAGCAGCGCGACCGCGCGCAGGATGCCGAACCCGGCGAAGAACGCACCGATTCGCGCTCTCGTACTCGTTCCTTTGACCATCCGTCGTCCAAGTATGAGGGAGGCGACGACGTATCCGAGTGGGGCCAGGACGTTCAGTGCTGACAAGGCGCCCAGTCCGAGCGGAATACCGACGATCGTCACCAGGACCAAGACGGCCAGGATGGGCCCGATGATGCCGACGAGCGCTCCCCACCCGAGCGCGGGCCAGAACCGCTGTCCGGCGGCGACCGTGGCGTCCGCCGCGCGGGAGAACAGCCAGACGAACAAGAGGCCGAGGATGGCGGCCGAGATCGTGACGGCGAACCAGAAGACCAAAAGGAAGGTGATGAGGAAGCCGCGCAGCAGGCTTCCGAGGTTGAGTCGCCGGACTCTGCCGCGCACCGTGCCGGAGGCGATCTGTGGCGGATGCCGTGATGTGACATCGCCACTTACCTGCGCGCCGCTGTGCACGATGACACGGCCACGGAGCGCGATGACGTCGCCTCCTACGTGCCCATTGATGGTCGCGTCGCCATCGGCCACGAGCACGTTGCCGGTGACCCGGCCGTCGATGCGGACGTTGCCGGAACCGACATAGACGTCGTCGTTGACAACACCATCGACCCGCGCGGATCCATCGATCGCCACCACGGGACCATTGATCGTCTCGTTCCGAGCAACGAAGACATCACCGTTGATGCTGATCTGCCGGCCGCCCCGGGAGGGTCCGGATGTTTGCGCAGCCGCCGGTGTGACGAGCCCTGCACCGACCACGAGCGCAAGCGCGACAAGAACTCCTAGTCGGAGTCGTGCGGCGTTCCCCGACATCGGCGGCAGCCTCGCGCAACAGACACACAGGGTCCACTGGAGCAACGCCCGGTAGGGGCAGCCCGTGAGCGCCCGCGCCTCGCGGGCTGCTGCCGGATCCGCGACCTTGCGGGATGACCGACGCGCCGTG
>JBPYDT010000037.1:0-8705 GCA_051986275.1 Acidimicrobiia bacterium
CGCACCCTGGGAGGGTAGGACTACGGAACCGGCTCGACGACGACCTTCCCGATCGCCCGTCGGTCGGCGACCTCGCGGAGCGCGTCGCCGACGTGGTCGAGCGGGTAGACGGACGACACGTACGGGCGGATCTTCCCGTCAGCGAACAGGCCGAGCAGCTCGGCACGGTCGCGGCGCGACGCCTCGGGCGCGTGCTCGGCGAACGTCCGGAACTCGAACCCTTTAATGACGACGCCCTTGAGCAGCACGAGGTTCAGCGGAATCCGAGGGATCTCGCCGCTCGCGAACCCGACGACCACGAAGCGCCCACCCCACCGCGTCGCCCGCAACGCGGGCTCGGCGTACGGGCCGCCCACCGGGTCGATCACGACGTCGGCGCCCCCGCCCGTCAGCTCCTTCATGGCGACCTTCAGGTCGTCACGCTCGTAGTTGACGACCGCTTCGGCACCGCGCTCTCGGCACACGGCCAACTTGTCGTCGCTGGACGCCGCGGCGAGCACGCGGGCGCCGAGATGCGTGGCGACGTCCACCGTCGCCAGGCCCACGCCGCCGGCCGCGCCGAACACCGCGACCCACTCTCCCGCCCGCACCTCGGCGACGCTGTGGAGGGCGTGGTACGCCGTCGAGTAGACGACGCCGAAGCTCGCGGCCTCGGCGAAGGTCACCGTCGAGGGCACGGGCGTCAGCGCGGCGGCCGGGACCGCCATCTGCTCGGCGAACGCCCCGATGAACGTCGACCCGCACACCCGGTCGCCGACGCGCACCGGACCGCGATCGTCGGCGGCCGCCACGACGACACCGGCGAACTCGCTGCCCGGCGTGAACGGGGTCGGGATGGACACCTGGTACTCGTCGGCCACGATCAGCACGTCCGGGTAGTTGACGGACGCGGCGTGGACCTCGACGAGCACGCCGCCCGCGCGCAGCTCGGGTTCGGGGACGTCCTCGACGACCACGCTCTCGGGTGGGCCGTACTCCTCGCAGCGAGCCGCTCGCACGGGGTGATCCTCTCGTGTCGCCGTTCACCTGCAGGCTGGCGGCTCGCCGGCGACGACGCAAGCAGCGGACCGACGCCGGGGCGCGACCCGACGTCTAGGTTGGGCGACGTGCTGGCCGTCCAGTACGACTACGCCGACCCCGCGTTCCCCGCGTCCCTCGTCGAGGTCGACGAGCCGGCGCTGCCCCGCGCCGACTGGGCGCGTGTGGAGGTGCACGCCGGCGGGATCTGCGGCAGCGACCTGCATCTCTTCGCGGCGAACATGGGCGCGGCGCCGACGCTGATGCCGCTCGGCCACGCGTTCCCCTTCGTGCTGGGCCACGAGATCGGCGGGTCGGTCATCGAAGCGGGGCCCGACTGCGACGTGCCGGTCGGGACGCGTGTCGCCGTCAATCCCGACATCAACTGCGTCGCCCGGGGCATCGACCCCCCTTGCCGGCCGTGCGCGTCCGGCTGGCCGTCGTCGTGTCACAACGCCTTCAGCGGCGTGCTCACTCCCGGGTCGGCGCTCGGCTTCACCTCCGGCCTCGGCGGCGGGTGGGCCGAGCAGGTCGTGGCGCACGCGTCGATGCTGCACCGAGTCCCCGATGCGGTGTCGGACCACGCCGTGAGCCTGCACGAGCCGGTGTCGATCGCCGTCCACGGGCTCTTGCGTGACCCGCCGCCCGACGGCGCCCCCGTCCTCGTCGTCGGCGCGGCGATCATCGGGCTCGCTAGCGTCGCCGCGGTGCGCGCCCTGTTCCCGCAGAGCCCGGTGACCGTCCTCGCCCGGCACCCGCACCAGGCCGCGGCCGCGGCGGCGACCGGCGCCGACCGCGTCGTGCTCGAGCAGCCCGACAAGGCGCACTTCGACGAGCTCGCCGAGGCGAGCGGCGCCCGTCGCTCCGGGAAGCGCGACCAGTCCATGCTCATCGGCGGTTTCCCGTACGTCATCGACGCCGTCGGCTACCCGGGCACCGTGAACGACGCGCTGCGAGCCGTCGACAACCGTGGCCACGTCCTGCTCCTCGGCGCCGCGGCGACCGGTGACTACGACCTGACCCCGGTGTGGTGGAAGGAAGCCGCACTGGTCGGTGCGGTCCGCCATTCGACCGACCCGGGTGTTGGCGGGAGCCCGACGCGCGCGTCGATCGACCGCGCGCTCGAGATCCTCGCGACCGGCTCGCCCCCGGCCGACGTGGTGATCACCCACGAGTTCCCGCTCGCCGGCTACCAGGACGCTGTCCGCACCGCGCTCGACCGCAAGGAGAGCGCCGCGATCAAGGTCGTGTTCCGGCCCCGCACGCGGTGAGCGCCGCCCCGGGCGGCCACGCCGCGCCGGCGCCCGGGCCCTTCAGCCTGGTCCTCCGCGCCTACCTGCCCGGGGCCTCCATCCGGCAGGGCGCCTAGGCGCCGCCTGCCCTCGAGCCCGCCTGACGTCCCGGCGGGGCAGCGCCGGGCGATTCCCTAAAGGGCCGGGGCCCTTCGTGCCGATTGCTCTGCCGTGGCTGAGGGATGGCAGCCCACGACGTGCCGACGCGCGTCGGCGATGGATCGCGGTGCCGGGGGCGGCGGGCGATGACGACCGCGGCGGTGCCGGCTGCGCGGATGGCCGCGCCCGCCGACGGGGTCGCGCGGGCCAACCGGGCCGCGCACGTCCAGCCCGCGCTGCTGCAGCTGGTCGCGCTGTTGTGGTGCTACGCCCTCTACGACATACTCCGGACCTCGGTGTCGGGCACGCTCGGCGCCGCGGTCGCCAACGCGGGACATATCACGAGCCTCCAGCGCGCCGCGGGGCTGAACCTCGAGGGCACGATCCAACGGGCCGTGCTCCATCTGCCGTGGCTCGTCGACCTGTGCAACGTGTGCTACTCGCTCACCCACCTCCTCGCGCCACCGCTCGTCCTCGTCGTCCTCTACCGGAAGGCGCCGGCGCGCTACCGCGTCGCCCGCAACGCGTTCCTGGCGCTGCTCGGGCTGGCGCTCCTCGCGTTCTGGCTCTTGCCCGTCGCGCCACCGCGCCTCGTCCCCGGGCCGACGCACCTGACCGACACCAGCGAGAGCCTGAGCCTGGACCACACGCCGCTCGCGGGCGTGGTCGCGACGAAGAACGAGTCGGCAGCCCCCGCGTGGCTGGGATCCACGAACCCCTTCGCCGCGATGCCGAGCCTCCACGTCGGCTGGGCAGTGTGGGCGGTGCTGGCCCTCTGGCCGATCCTCCGGCGGCGCTCCACGAAGATCCTCGCGGCGACGTACCCCGCGTGGATGCTGTTGTCGGTCGTCGTCACGGGCAACCATTGGATGCTTGACGGCGTCGCCGGCGCGGCGCTCGCGGCGATCACGGTCGGCGCCGCGGCGGCGTGGGAACGGCACCGTTCGCGCGCCCCGTGGCGCGGGCTGACGGGCGCGCCTGCCGTCAGCGGCTGAGCGCGACACCGCCCCCGCGCCTCGCCACCTGCCATCCGCCTCGCGTGCTCCTCGCGCGTCGGCTCGGGTCCAAGAGCGAGCGCCGGCCACGGCGCCCCCAGCACGCGCCGGGTCGGTCGCTAGCGTTCTCGGTGGATGGAACTGGCCGCTCCCGACCGCACGCTCGGCGGGCGCTACCGACTGCTCCGCCCGATCGCCCGGGGCGGCATGGCCACGGTGTGGCTCGGCGAGGACACGCTGCTCGCGCGCCGCGTCGCGATCAAGACCCTGCACCAAGACCTTGCGGGTGAGGCGTCGGTGCGGACGCGGTTCCGCAACGAGGCGATCTCGTCCGCGAGCATCGAGGACCCGGGGATCGTCGCCATCTACGACGCGGGCGACGACGACGGCGTCGTCTACATCGTCATGGAGTACGTCGAAGGGCGAGACCTCCGCCGGCTCCTCGACGAGCGCGGGACGCTGTCGGCCGGCGCGGCGGCGCACATCGCCGAGCAGGTCGCGCTCGCGCTCGACCAGGCGCACGCGCACGGGGTGGTCCACCGTGACGTCAAGCCCGCGAACGTCCTCCTCGCGGCGGACGGCCGCGTCAAGGTCACCGACTTCGGTATCGCCAAGGCCGCGAGCGTCGGCGACGACCTGACCACCACCGGGACGGTGCTCGGCACCGCCCGCTACCTCGCGCCCGAGCAGGTCCGCGGCGACCCCACCGACGCCCGGGTCGACGTGTACGCCACCGGGCTCCTTCTCTACGAGATGCTGGCCGGGCGCCTGCCGTTCGCCGGTGACACGGACATGGCGACCGCGCTCGCCCGCCTCACGGGTCCGCCCGCGCCGCTGCCGCCGAGCGTCCCGCGTGGCCTCGCCGCGGTCGTGGACCGTTGCCTCGCCGACGACCCGTCCGACCGCTATCCGACGGCCGCCGCGCTCGCCGAGGCGCTCGCGCTCGGCGCGCAGGGTGATGTCACCGCGCCGAACGAGGTGACGTCGACGCTCCGTGCACGGCCGCGCCCCCCGTCACGGCCCGAGCCGAAGGTGGCGCCGGCGACGCGGCCGCGTCGGCCCGGCCGCGCCCTCGCATGGACCGCACTGGCCCTGTTGCTCGTCGGCGCGGCCGGCCTCGGCGCGTACGTGCTCACCCGCGCGAACCGGCCCTCCTCGGCGGCAGCGCCTTCACCCCGGATCGCGAGCGCAAGCGACTTCAATCCGCTGGGCGACGGCCCCGAGAACCCTCAGCTGGTCAACAACGCGATCGACAACAACCCGCGGACCGCCTGGTCGACCGAGATCTACGCCACGCGCAACTTCGGGAACGCCAAGGCGGGCAGCGGCATCTACGTCACCCTTGTGTCGCCGGCGATCGTGCACGAGGTCACGGTCGACACCTTCGAATCCCAGTGGAACGGCGCGATCTACACGTCAGCCGACCCCGCGCCGGCGAGCCTCGGCGCGTGGGGCCGGCCGAGCGTGTCGCGGTCCAACCTCGGGACGCACACCCAGTTCACGCTGCCGGCGGCCCGCTCGGCGCGCGCCGTGCTGGTGTGGATCACCTACCTGCCGCCGGGCGGGCGCCTCGACATCGCCGAGATCCACGTCCGCTGATCGGTCAGCTCGCGGCGGCGCGCTCCTTCGCCCGCTGCTCGCGGTACCACGCCGCCGTAGGCAGGTCGGGCGGCGTCGCCCGGCCCCGCTTCAGCTCGGCGAAGTTCGAGTAGCGGGTGAGCCACGACAGGTGCTGCCAGAGCGCCACCGTGTCCTCGTCGCTCGGCAGCTGGCTCACGACCGGGCCGAAGATCGCCGGGCCCGTCCCGTCGTCGAGGACGATGGTCGGCACGCCGAAGGCGCCGGTCCGCTCGACGAGCGCGCCGTGCTCGTCCAGCACGGCCTGCCAGGTCGACGGATCGGCCAGCGCGTCGTCGCACCACGATTCGTCGAGCCCGACCTCGGCGAGCGCCTCCTTGACCATGACCGCCATGTCGGCGTTCGGGGGCGGCTCCTCCCAGATGCGCCGACCGAGCGCGGCGTAGAACGGACCGATCTCCTTCGATCCCTTTCGGTCGCGAATGACGATCGCGGTGCGCAACGCGGGCGCGGCGCGCGCGTCGAGCTCCTGCGGATCCTTGTCGTCGGGCAGGTTCACCACCTCGAGCGAGAACACGCCCCAGTCGAGCTCGACCTCACCGAGCTCGGCGAGGCGTCGCGCCCATCGCGACGTCTGGTAGCACCATGGGCACAACGGGTCGAAGTGAAACTTCACCTGCTCCACGTCGCCTACCCTTGCTCGTCGACCGACCGTCTCACTCACGATAGTGCTGCCTCTGAGACGGCCCGACGGTCGCCCCGGTCGCTCGGAGGGCACGATCGAACCCCGGCTCGCGCGGTTTCAAGGCTTCGAAGGCATCCATCTCGTCGCCGATGTCTGGGGCGCGGAGGACGCGTGGCCGGTGCTGTTGATGCACGGCGGCGGCCAGACACGCCACGCGTGGGGCACGACGGCGCGCGTCCTCGCGGACCACGGCTGGCAGGCGGTGTCGCTGGACCTGCGCGGCCACGGTGACAGCGAGTGGGCGCTGAACGGCGACTACTCGTTCACCGCCTACGCCGCCGACTGCGTCGCCGTCACGGACCAGCTGGGTCGACCACCCGTGCTTGTCGGGGCGTCCCTCGGCGGCGTCGCCGCGATGCTCGCCGAAGGCGGCAGCGACCGCACCGTGTCGTGCGGGCTCGTCATCGTTGACATCACACACCGCAGCAACCCGGAGGGGATCCAGCGCATCCGGGACTTCATGGCGTCCGGCCTGGACGGGTTCGCCACGCTCGACGACGCGGCGACCGCGATCGCGGCGTACACCCCGAACCGGCGGCGCGGGACGAACCCGGCCGGCCTCATGAAGGTCCTCCGGCAGCGCCCGAACGGCCGCTGGTACTGGCACTGGGACCCGAAGTTCCTCGAGCACGGCCGCACCGAGGTGCCCCCCGAGGACTTCCAGGCCCTCTTCGAGGCCGCGCTGCGCGGCATCCACGTCCCCACGCTGCTCGTCCGCGGCCTGCTGAGCGACGTCGTGACCGAGGAGGGCGTCCAGGAGTTCCTCGACCAGATCCCCGGCGCGCGCCTCGTCGACGTCGGCGGTGCGGCGCACATGGTCGCGGGCGACCAGAACGACGTCTTCTCGAACGCCGTCGTGGAGTTCCTGGAGCAGGACATCCGTCCCCGCCTCGGCACGCCACCCGCCGCTTGAGCACCGAGCTCTCCCCGCCGGGCGCGCCTGCGGTCGAGCGCCCGGTCGCCTCCCGGCTCGCCTGGTGGGGCGCCGGGCTCCCGTTCGTCCTGCTCGTCCTCGCGGCCGCGCTCGTCGCCCGCGCGCCCGGGTTCTCGCGGGGACTCTTCGATCCCGACGAGGCGGCGATCGCCACCATGGGCATGGTCGTGCAGCACGGCGGCGTCCTCTACCGCGACGTCATCGACCGCAAGCCGCCGCTCCCCGCGCTCCTGTACGCCGCGTCGTTCTGGATCACCGGCAGCCGCAAGCTCGAGCCGCTCCACGTGCTCGCCGCGCTCGAGCTGGCGGGCGCGGCGCTGCTCCTCGCGGCCGAGGTGCGCCGCCGGGCCGGCAGCCGTGCCGCGTGGTGGGCGGCCGGTCTCACGGTGGCCGGCGCGGTCGCGTTCCACCCGGTCGATGCCCAGGCGGCCAACTACTCGCACCTCGCGCTCCTGCCGGGCTGCGGCGCGATCGTCGCCGCCCGCCGCGGCAGCACCCGCAGCGCCGCGCTCGCGGGGTTGCTGCTCGGCCTCGCGACGCTCACGCGCCAGACGTGGCTCATCGGCGTGTTCCCGGCCGCGCTCGCCGCGTGGTACCACGGCGACCGACGATGGCGCGACGCCGCGATCCTCGTCGCCACCACCGCCGCCACCGTCCTCGCGGTCGCGATCATCGTGCCGTTCGGTCCCTTCGTGCACTGGACCTTCTCGGGCAACGGCACGCTCCTGTTCGGCTTCGGGCACTCCCAGGACCCGCTCCGTCGGGCGTGGCAGGCCGTCGAGTACTTCCTCATCGGCCACGTCGTCGTGTGCCTGCTCGTCGTGCGTCGGGGCTGGCATCGAGAGGACCTCGACCTCTGGCTGTGGCTGGCGACCGGACTCGTGGCGTTCGCCGCGGGGTTCCGCTACTTCGGGCACTACTGGCTGCAGGTGCTGCCGCCCCTCGTGCTGCTCGGCGCGCCGGCCATCGCGTCGTTCAACGCGTGGACGCGGCTGGCGCTCGTCGCGCTCGTGCTCGTCCCCACGGTGTGGTACTGGCAGGAGGCATGGACGCCGATCCACGGGCCGAGCAACGTCGACCAGCGCGCTTTCCCGCTCGTCGCCGAGGTCCGGAAGCTCACGAGCCCGAACGACCGGATCACCGTCTGGGGGTCGTTCCCCGAGATCTACTGGCTCTCGGGACGCGACCCGGGGGGAGCACTCGTCCTCACGGACTTCCTCGTCGGCAAGACCGCGTTCTGGCCTGACGGCCCGCAGCGGCTCGCGGACGCGACCCCGGGCGCGCTGTCCACCTTCCTCGACAGCATGCGCGCGCATCCGCCGAAGCTGTTCCTCGACACGGCGACCGGCGCGGTGCGCGCGTACGGGCACTACCCGATCACCCTGATCCCGGCGGTGCACCGGCTGGTCGAGGACGACTACCACCCCGTGGCGGTCATCGACGGCGTGACCGTCTACGAGCGCGACGCGCCCACGCGGCGCCCGGCCGGGCCGTCGCCGGCACCGGCGAGCAGCCGGTCGTCATATCGGGGCTGAAACCTGGGTGCGCCGTGACGGATCGCGTCGGTGGCCCGCCGGACCGCCTCGGCGGTCGGCACGTCGCGGCCGCGCAGCTCGCACACGACCCAGCGAAAGGTGAACTGCTCGACCGACGGCCCCCGGGGGATCAGCGCGGCGGCCTCGTGATAGCGGCGAATGAAGTCGTTCTTCATCGGGTTGCCTCCCGAGGGAAGGAAGGAAGGGACAAGGGCGCGTCGCCGGGGCGGAGGGCGACGTTGATCACGTAGCGCCACCGCATGTGCTCGCGGCGCATCACCTCGAGCGTCGAGCCCCGCACGGTCACGGGCACCCCCTCGAAGGGGTCGTGGCCGTCGCACAGCGTGAAGCGCGCGCCGCCTCCGGCGAGGTCGCCGTGCTCGACGCCGACCCAGGGCTCGGCGTGCAGCGTCCCGTCGAGCGCGAGCAGCCACGCGACGGACCGCGTGATGGCCGACGCACCGCAGACGGGCGGCGCGCCGGGCACCGCGGCGACGAGCGCGTCGGGCT
>JBPYDT010000038.1:0-3101 GCA_051986275.1 Acidimicrobiia bacterium
CGCGACCAGCGGGTGCTCGTCACGACGCTCACCAAGAAGATGGCCGAGGACCTGACCGACTACCTCATCGAGCTGGGCATGCGCGTCCGCTACCTCCACAGCGAGGTCGACACGCTCGAGCGCGTCGAGATCCTGCGGTCGCTGCGCCTCGGCGAGTTCGACGTGCTCGTCGGCATCAACCTGCTGCGGGAGGGCCTCGACCTGCCCGAGGTGTCGCTCGTGGCGATCCTCGACGCCGACAAGGAGGGGTTCCTCCGGTCCGAGACCTCGCTCATCCAGATGATCGGCCGGGCGGCCCGCAACGTCGACGGCGAGGTCGTGATGTACGCCGACGAGGTCACCGACTCGATGCGCAAGGCCATCTCGGAGACGAACCGGCGGCGCCACAAGCAGCTCGAGTACAACGCCGAGCACGGCATCGACCCCCAGACGGTGCGCAAGAAGGTCACGGACATCCTCGAGATGGTCCGCGCCCGAGACGGAGGCGACGAGGCCGCGACGCCGCGGGGACGGGGGCGAGGGCGCGGCCGCCAGCCCGCCCGGTCGGCGGTGTTCGACCTCGCCGGCGTGGCACCCGACGACCTGGGCCGGCTCATCCAGACGCTGCAGGACGAGATGCACGACGCGGCGAAGGACCTCCGCTTCGAGGAGGCGGCGCGCCTGCGCGACGAGATCGCCGAGCTGCGCCGCGAGCTGCGCGCCGTCGGCTGACCGGCGAGCGCGTCCTCCTGCGCGCATGCGAACATCCGTTCGGTTCGAGGGGTCGGCCGGTACGCTGAGCCGGTGGCGGCGGAGCCGGTGAGCACCTCCCTGATCATCCAGGGCGCCCGTGAGCACAACCTCAAGGACGTCACGCTCCGCCTGCCCCGGGACCGGCTCATCGTCTTCACCGGGCTGTCCGGGTCGGGCAAGTCGTCGCTGGCCTTCGACACGATCTACGCCGAGGGGCAGCGGCGCTACGTCGAGTCGCTCTCGGCGTACGCCCGGCAGTTCCTCGGCCAGATGGACAAGCCCGACGTGGACTTCATCGAGGGCCTGTCACCCGCCATCTCGATCGACCAAAAGTCGGCCGGGCGCAACCCGCGCTCGACCGTGGGCACGATCACCGAGATCTACGACTACCTGCGGCTCCTGTACGCGCGGGTCGGGGTGCCGCACTGTCCGACCTGCGGGCGGGTCATCACCCGCCAGACGCCCCAGCAGATCGTCGACCGCGTCCTCGAGCTCGCCGAGGGCACCCGGTTCCAGGTGCTCGCCCCCGTCGTGCGTGGTCGCAAGGGGGAGTACGACGCGCTGCTGAAGGAGCTGGCCACGGAGGGGTTCACCCGGGCGCGGGTGGACGGCGAGCTGGTCGAGCTCGGCGCGACGTCGGCCGCGCGCCTCGCCCGCTACGAGCAGCACACGATCGAGGTCGTCGTCGACCGCCTCGTCCGACGGGCCGGCATCGAGCGGCGCCTCACCGACTCCCTCGAGACGGCGCTACGCCTCGCCGAGGGGGTCGCCGAGGTCGAGATCGTCCCCCGCGACGACGAGCCGGCGGACGATGCAGAGACGCTCACGTTCTCCGAGCACCTGGCGTGCAGCCACTGCGGGCTGTCGTTCGACGAGCTGGCGCCCCGGAACTTCTCGTTCAACTCGCCGTACGGGGCCTGCGAGCGCTGCGACGGACTCGGCACGCGCTTCGAGGTCGACCCCGAGCTCGTCGGCCCCGACGACGACCTGAGCCTGGCGGAGGGCGCGATCGCCCCGTGGACGGGCTTCCGCAGCCGGTACTTCGAACGGGTGCTCGAGGCGGTCGCCGACGAGTACGGGTTCGACATGGACACGCCGTGGCGCAAGCTGCGCAAGCGCGACCGCAACGCGGTGCTCTTCGGCACCGGCGCGCGTGACGTCCACGTCCAGTACCGGAACCGCTACGGGCGTCGCCGCTCGTACTACACCCCGTTCGAGGGTGTGGTCCCGTGGCTCGAGCGGCGGCACGGCGACTCGGAGAGCGACCGCGCCCGCGAGCTCATCGAGGGCTACATGCGCGAGGTCCCGTGCCCCCAGTGCGACGGGGCGCGACTGCGGCCGGCGTCGCTTGCGGTCACGGTCGGCGACCTCAACATCTACGAGCTGGGCGAGCGGTCGATCCGCCGCGCCGCCGAGTACCTGGGCGCGCTGGACCTGCCGGAGCGGGACCGCATCATCGCCGAGCAGATCCTGAAGGAGGTGAACGAGCGCCTGCGCTTCCTCCTCGACGTGGGGCTCGACTACCTGAGCCTCAACCGCGCGTCGGGCAGCCTGGCGGGCGGCGAGGCGCAGCGGATCCGCCTCGCTTCCCAGATCGGCAGCGGCCTCGTCGGCGTGCTCTACGTCCTGGACGAGCCGTCCGTCGGCCTCCACCAGCGCGACAACCAGCGGCTCATCGACACGCTCGTGCGCCTCCGCGACCTCGGCAACACGGTCATCGTCGTCGAGCACGACGAGGAGACGATCCGCGTCGCGGACCACATCGTCGATATCGGGCCCGGCGCGGGCGAGCACGGCGGGGAGATCGTCGTCGCCGGCCCGCTCGCCGCGGTCATCGCCGAGCCCCGCTCGATCACCGGCCGGTACCTCGCCGGGGAGCGGTCGATCCCGGTGCCCGACCGGCGCCGCGAGCCGAGCGACGCCTGGCTCGTCGTCCGCGGCGCCAAGGAGCACAACCTGCACGACGTCGACGTGGGGTTCCCGCTCGGCTGCTTCGTGGTCGTCGCCGGCGTGAGCGGGAGCGGCAAGTCCACCCTCGTGAACGACATCCTCTTCCACGCCCTCATGCAGCGGGTCTACAAGTCCCGCGTCGTGCCGGGCCGCCACAAGACGATCGAGGGCGCCCAGCACCTCGACAAGGTGATCAACATCGACCAGTCGCCGATCGGGCGTACCCCCCGATCGAACCCGGCGACGTACACCGGCGTGTTCGACAAGGTCCGGTCGCTGTTCGCCGCGACGCAGGAGGCGAAGGTCCGCGGCTACCTCCCCGGCCGCTTCTCGTTCAACGTGAAGGGCGGCCGCTGCGAGGCGTGCGCGGGCGACGGGACGATCAAGATCGAGATGCACTTCCTGCCCGACGTGTACGT
>JBPYDT010000039.1:0-2056 GCA_051986275.1 Acidimicrobiia bacterium
GCCCGAACGCGAGGCCGACGACGAGGAACGACGCGCCGAGCCCGAGCGAGTACGCGGTGAGCAGCACCGCCGAACGCGCGAGGTTCTCGCCTTGCGCGGCGAAGTTCAGCACCGTGCCGAGCACCGGACCGATGCAGGGTGTCCAGCCGAGCCCGAAGGCCGCGCCGGCCACAGGGGCCGCGACGGGCCCGAAGCGCTCGAGGTGCGGATGGAAGCGGAACTCCTGGTAGAGGCGCGGCGTCGTGAGCAGCTGCGAACCGGCGAGGTACGCCGCCATGAGCAGCACCAAGCCGCCGCACACCCGGGTGAGCGTCGCCTGGTTCTGGAAGACGGTCTGGCCGATCCCGGTGGTGACGAGGCCGAGGATGACGAACACGACCGTGAAGCCGGCGACGAAGAGCACGGTGTTCAGCGCCACCCGGTGCAGCGTCTTCGTCCGGGCCTCGGTGAGCTCGCCGATGGTGAGCCCCGAGATGAGGCTGAGGTAGCCGGGCACGATCGGCAAGACGCAGGGTGAGAGGAACGAGATGATGCCGCCGCCGAAGGCGGTCAGCACGTAGAGGTTGCGCGTCGCGTCGGAGGTCGCGCCGAGCAGCGCCGGCGCCAGGCTGCCCATGATCGCCCCGATCGTACGGGGCAGGTCGCGCCGTGGACGGCGCGGGCGTCAGCTCTGCGGGGCGAGCTTGATGACGTTGAACGCCGCGCCTTGCGGGTCCATGAGGACCGCGAAGCGACCCGGCGGGATGTCCATCGGCTCGCTCAGCACCGACGCGCCGCGCTGTTTGGCGTCGGCGACCGTGGCGTCGGTGTCGGCGACGACGAAGTAGACCGACCAGCTCGGCGGGATCCCAGCCATCGGGGGCGGCGTGCCCCCGGCGATGGGTTCGCCGTTCAGGCGGAACTCGGTGTACTTCATCTCCCCCATCTCGAGGGGGTTCGCGTCCCAGCCGAAGACCTCGTGGTAGAAGGCCGCCGCCTTGTCGATGTCGGCGGTCAGCAGCTCGGTCCAGCCGAACGAGCCCGGCTCGTTCACGAGGCCCGCGCCGATGTGGTTCTTGGGCTGCCACGCGCAGAACACCGCGCCGGTCGGGTCGGCGGCGACGCACATGCGCCCGGCGTCCATCACGTCGAACGGCTTCGCCATGACCGTGCCGCCCGCTTTCTCGATCCCACTGGCCGTCGCGTCGACGTCGGTCACGTTCACGTACTGCGACCACATGGGGGGCGCGCCCGCCGCCTTCATCTCGGCGGACTGGCCGGCGAGCCCGGCGACCATCTGGCCGCCCCGGGACACGAGCGTGTACGGCTCGCCGCCGGTGTCCTGGTCGTCGAAGGTCCAGTCGAAGAGCGGCCCGTAGAACGCCTTCGCGGCCTTGGTGTCGGTGGTGGCCAGGTCGACCCACGAGGGCGTGCCCGGCGCGTACTCGGTTTTGGTCGTCATGCGCGGCACCGTACAATCGGTTTTTCCATCTGGCAAGGGAAACTTCGGGATAACATCGGATGGCGTGGGGCCTCGCCGATACGGCCAGTTCTGCCCGATCGCCCGTGCCCTTGACCTCCTCGGTGAGCGCTGGACGCTGCTCATCACCCGCGAGCTCCTCGTCGGGCCCCAGCGCTACTCCGACCTCCTGACCCACCTCCCCGGCATGTGGTCGAACCTCCTGGCGTCGCGGCTCCGCCGGCTGGAGGACGCGGGGCTGGTCCGCCGTCGGTGGCTCGAGCCGCCCGCGGCGCGCTTCGTGTACGAGCTGACCGAGAGCGGGCGGGCGCTCGAGCCCACCATCTACGAGCTCGCTCGCTTCGGTCTCGAGCTCCTGGACGACCCGGGCACCGACGCGGTGCCGCTGCACCTGCTGCCGCTGGCCGTGAAGGGGCTGCTGCGGCTGGAGGCGCTCCCCGACGAGGCGCTCGACATCGCGCTCGCGCTCGACGAGGGCGCGTGGACCCTCCGCGTCGCGGCCGCCGAGCCCGCGCTTCGCCCGCTCGCCCGCGTCGAGGTCGAGTCCGGGGCAGCCGACGACGCGACGGTCACGGTGCGCGGCTCCGTGCTCGGCCT
>JBPYDT010000040.1:0-7082 GCA_051986275.1 Acidimicrobiia bacterium
GGTACCGCCTGGTAGGAGTCGAACTGCATCGTGTACGTCGCGCGGCCCTGGGTGCGCGACCGAAGGTCGGTAGCGTACCCGAACATCTCCGCAAGCGGGACTTGTGACCGCACGACCTGCGCGTTGCCGCGCTGCTCCATGCCTTCGACACGACCGCGCCGCGACGACAGGTCGCCGATGACGTCGCCCATGTGCTCCTCGGGCGTGACGACCTCGACCTCCATGATCGGCTCGAGCAGGACCGGCTTGGCCTGCCGGGACGCCTTCTTCAGGGCCATCGAGCCGGCGATCTTGAACGCCATCTCGCTCGAGTCGACGTCGTGGGACGAGCCCGTGAGCAGCAAGGCGCGGAGGTCGACGAGGGGGTAGCCGGCGAGCACGCCGCCCTCCATCGCCTCCTGGATGCCGGCGTCGACCGCGGGGATGTACTCGCGGGGGATGTCCCCGCCGGTCACCTTGTCGACGAACTCGTACCCGCCCCCGGGCCCGGTGGGCTCGAGGCTGATCACGACGTGGCCGTACTGGCCCCGACCGCCGGTCTGGCGGACGTAGCGCTCCTCGACCTTCTCGATCGGCGCGGTGATCGTCTCCCGGTAGGCCACCTGGGGCTTCCCGACGTTTGCCGCCACCGAGAACTCGCGGGTCATCCGGTCGACGAGCACGTCGAGGTGCAGCTCGCCCATGCCGGCGATGATCGTCTGACCGGTGTCCTCGTCCGTGCGGACCTGGAACGTCGGGTCCTCCTCGGAGAGCGCGCCGAGCGCCCGGCCGAGCTTGTCCTGGTCGACCTTCGTCTTGGGCTCGATCGCCACCCAGATGACGGGCTCGGGGAACTCCATGCGCTCGAGCACGATGGGGTGCGCCGGGTCACAGAGCGTGTCGCCCGTCGTCGTGTTCTTCAGCCCGACGGCGGCGACGATGTCGCCCGAGAACACACCGGTCTTGTCCTCCCGGTGGTTGGCGTGCATCTGCAGGATGCGCCCGACCCGCTCCTTCTTGTCCTTCGTGGCGTTCAGCACGCTGCTCCCGGCACCGAGCTTGCCCGAGTACACGCGGAAGTAGGTGAGCTTGCCGACGTAGGGGTCGCTCATGATCTTGAAGGCGAGCGCGGCGAACGGCGCGTCGTCCTCGGCCGGGCGCTCGGCGTGCTCCCCGGACTTCAGGTCGGTCCCGAGGATGGGCGGGACGTCGACCGGGCTCGGGAGGTAGTCGACGACCGCGTCGAGCAGCGGCTGCACGGCCTTGTTCTTGAACGCCGAGCCGCACAGGACGGGCACGACCTCGCCGGAGAGCGTGGCCGACCGGATGGCGCGCCGCAGGTCCTCGGCGGTGATCTCCTCCTCGGTGACGTACTTCTCGAGGACGTTCTCGTCGAACTGGCTCACGACGTCGATGAGGGCGTGGCGCCACTTGTCGGCGTCGGCCGCCAGCTCGTCGGGGATGTCGATCGAGTCGAACGTCTCGCCCATGCCGTCGTCCCAGATGAGGGCGCGCATCTGGAGCAGGTCGACGACGCCCCGGAAGCCGCTCTCGGCGCCGACCGGGAGCTGCACGAGCGCGACGGTCGCCTCGAGGCGGTCCTGGATCATGTCGACGCAGCGGAAGAAGTCCGCGCCGACGCGGTCCATCTTGTTGACGAAGCACATGCGCGGCACGTTGTACTTGTTGGCCTGGCGCCAGACGGTCTCGGTCTGGGGCTCCACGCCGGCGACGGCGTCGAACACCGCGACCGCGCCGTCGAGGACGCGTAGCGACCGCTCCACCTCGACGGTGAAGTCGACGTGGCCCGGCGTGTCGATGAGGTTGATCCAGGTGTCGTGCCACTTGCACGTGGTCGCGGCGCTCGTGATCGTGATGCCGCGCTCTTGCTCCTGGACCATCCAGTCCATGACGGCGGCGCCCTCGTGGACCTCGCCGATCTTGTACGTCCGGCCCGTGTAGTAGAGGATCCGCTCGGTCGTGGTCGTCTTGCCCGCGTCGATGTGCGCCATGATCCCGATGTTGCGGACGCGCGCGAGGGGAACCTCGCGGATCAGCGCGCCCCCCTTGCCTCGGATGTCCTTCTCTTGGACTGCCACGGTCGTGCTTTCCTGTCTCTCCCCCCGTGGGTGGTCTCGACCGGCGGACTCCCCGCGCGGTCGGTGCGCGCGCTCGCGGTGGTCGAGTCGTGTTCGGCGGGAGCTCGCTCCCGGCCGGCGGTGGTTAGGGACGGTCCACGGCACTCACCACCGGTAGTGGGCGAACGCCTTGTTGGACTCGGCCATCTTCTGCAAGTCGTCCTTGCGCTTGATGGCCGCCCCCAGCCCGTTGCTGGCGTCGAGCAGCTCGGCGGCGAGCCGCTGCGAGATCGTCTTCTCCCGCCGGCCGCGGGCGTACCCGACGATCCAGCGGATGGCGAGCGTGGTGGCCCGGCGCGGTCGCACCTCGACCGGGACCTGGTACGTCGCGCCCCCGACCCGGCGGGACTTCACCTCGAGCACGGGGCGCACGTTCTCCACGGCGCGCTTCAGCGTCGGGATCGGGTCGCCGCCCGTCTTCTGCTCGATGTCGGCCAACGCCGAGTACACGACCCGCTCGGCGAGCGAGCGCTTGCCGCGCTGGAGCACCTTGTTGACGAGCTGGCTGACGACCACCGACCGGTACGTCGGGTCGGGCATGAGGTCGCGCCGCGGTGCGGGGCCCTTGCGCGGCATCTCAGCCCTCCCGCTTCGCGCCGTAGCGGCTGCGGGCCTGACGGCGGCCGGTGACGCCGCTCGCGTCGAGCGCGCCGCGGATGACCTTGTAGCGGACCCCGGGCAGGTCCTTCACCCGGCCGCCGCGGACGAGCACGATCGAGTGCTCCTGCAGGTTGTGGCCGACGCCCGGGATGTAGGCCGTGACCTCGATCCCCGAGGTGAGGCGCACGCGCGCGACCTTGCGCAGCGCCGAGTTCGGCTTCTTCGGGGTGGTCGTGTAGACGCGCGTGCAGACGCCGCGGCGCTGGGGCGAGCCCTTCAGCGCCGGGGTCTTGGACTTGTCACGCTTGGTCTCGCGGCTCTTGCGGACCAGCTGCTGGATCGTGGGCACCGTAGGCCTGCTTGCGCGTCGGGATGCTCGGATCGATCGGACGGGACCGGGCCGGCGCCGGGTTCACGGCGCCGAGCCGCCAGCAATGGTAGCGGAAACGGCTTGGCGTCTCGGCTCGCGAACGGCGTCGGTGCTCCGTCGGCGCCGCCGCGGTGGCATGTTGACGGCGATGCCGACACCGCCGACCGGGGCGGCGAGCTCGATGGAGGATGACGCCGCCGACGCCGAGGCGCCGTACGTCCCGCCCGTGGTGGAGCGGCCGAGGACGTTCCAGTCGCTGCGCCACCGTAACTTCCGGCTGTTCTTCTTCGGCCAGCTGGTGTCCAACAGCGGGAACTGGCTCACGACCGTGGCGCTGGTCCTGCTCGTCCTGCACCGGACCAACAGCGGCCTCGCCGTGGGCCTCATCACGGCCTGCCAGTTCGGCCCGATCCTCGTCCTCTCGCCGTGGGCGGGCCTCATCGCCGACCGCTCCAACAAGCGGCGCCTGCTCTTCGTCACCCAGACGCTCGAGATGCTCGAGTCCTTCACCCTGGCCGCGCTGGCCTTCATCCCGCACTCGCCGACGAGCGCCTTCTACGTGACGGCGGCCGCCGGCGGCTGCATGCTGGCGTTCGACAACCCGGTGCGGCGGTCCTTCGTCACCGAGATGGTCGGGGTGGAGGACGTCCCGAACGCGGTCACGCTCTACAGCGCCCTCGTGAACGCCTCCCGGATCGTCGGCCCGGCGCTCGCCGGGCTGCTCATCGTGCTGGCGGGGTTCGGCTGGTGCTTCACGATCGACGCCCTCTCCTACATCTTCGTGCTCGTCGCGCTGGGGATGATGCGGCCGGCGGAGCTGCGCCGGGTCCCGGTCACGCCCCGCGGCCGGGGCCAGGTGCGCGCCGGCGTCCGGTATGTGGCCAGCGTGCCGGAGCTGTGGATCTCGTTCGCCATGCTCGCGGTCGTCGGGACGATCAGCTACAACTTCAGCGTCATCTTCCCGCTCTTCATCGAGAAGGGCCTGGGCGGGGGTGACGGCGCGTACACGATCGTGTACTCGCTCTTCGGCGTCGGGGCGCTCGCCGCGGCGATCGTGGTGGCCCGGCGCAGCTACGTGCAGTTCCGCAACGTCCTCGTGGGCTGTGTCGCCTTCGGGGTGGCGCTCGGGCTCTTCGCCGCGGTGCCGAGCGTCGCCGTGGCCTTGCCGGTCGTCATGCTCGTCGGGGTGACGAGCATCATGTACATGACGGCGACGACGTCGATCGTGCAGGTGCGGGCCGACCCGCAGATGCACGGGCGGGTCCTCGCCCTGCAGACGGTGCTGCTCATCGGGACGACGCCGATCGGCGGCCCGCTGCTCGGCGCGCTCGCCGACGTGTGGGGTCCGCGCTCGATCGTCGTCGTGGCCGCGGTCGCGCCGATCGTGGCCGCGGGGTTCGGCGCCTTCGCGGGGCGCCGCCTGCTGACGTCGGCGGCCTGACCGCCGGCGGGACGCGCGGTCCCGCGCGGCGGTGGGGGACCTACTCCCCGGTCCCGGTGCCCTCGAGGTCGTCGCGGACCGCGGTGAGCACGGCGGCCGGCTCGGCGTCCTCCGCGGGCGCGGCGGTCGCGGTGGAGCTGGCGAGCCACTCGGCGAGGTCCACGTCCTCGGCGTCGCTCGAGTAGAAGGGCAGCGGCTCGTAGTCGGGCGCGTTCGTCGCGATCTCGTTGTAGTTCGGCATGCCCGTCCCGGCCGGGATGAGCTTGCCGATGATCACGTTCTCCTTCAGCCCGAAGAGCCCGTCCACCTTCCCCTCGATCGCCGCCTCGGTGAGCACCCGCGTCGTCTCCTGGAAGGACGCGGCGGACAGCCACGAGTCGGTAGCGAGCGACGCCTTCGTGATCCCCATCAGCTCGGGACGGCCCTCGGCGGGCTGCTTGCCGCTCTCGACCAGCTGACGGTTCACCTCGGCGTAGAAGCGCGCGTCCACCTTCTCGCCGGGCAGGAACGGGGAGTCACCCGGCTCCGACACGGCGACGCGGCGGAGCATCTGGCGGACGATCACCTCGACGTGCTTGTCGTGGATCGAGACGCCCTGCTCCCGGTAGACCTTCTGCACCTCTTCGCTGAGGTACTGCTGGGTCTCGCGGATGCCCTTGACCTCGAGCAGCTTCTTGGGGTCGAGCGGGGTCTGCTCCTCGCCGACGAGGCGGTCGCCGGCGCTGACCTCCTGGCCCTCCCGCACGGCCAGCTGGGCGCGCCGGGACACGACGTGCTCCTCCTCCGCGCCGTCGTCGCCGACGACGAGGACGAGGCGCTCGCCCTTCTCGTTCTCGGCGAGGCGGACGACGCCGCTCGACCCGGCGAGGGTCGCCGCCCCCTTCGGGGTGCGGGCCTCGAACAGCTCGACGACGCGCGGGAGGCCGTGGGTGATGTCCTCGCCCGCGACGCCGCCGGTGTGGAACGTCCGCATGGTCAGCTGCGTCCCGGGCTCGCCGATCGACTGGGCGGCGATGATGCCGATCGCCTCGCCGAGGTCGACCATCTTCCCGGTGGCGAGCATCGTGCCGTAGCAGCGCGAGCACACGCCGCCGATCGAGTCGCACGTGAGGACCGACCGCACCCGGACCCGGTCGAGGCCAGGGTCGGCCGCGAGCGCCGCGAGCTCCTCCTCGCGGACCTCGGTGTTGCGCGCGAGCGTCGTGCCGTCGGCGAGCTTCACGTCCTCGGCGAGGCAGCGGCCGAGCAGCTCGGTCTCGAGCTCGCGGCGCGGGCGGCCGTCGGGCGCGTGCACGACCTGCTCGATCCAGATGCCGCGCCCGGAGTCGCAGTCGTCCTCCCGGACGATGAGCTCCTGGGCGACGTCGACGAGCCGGCGGGTCAGGTAGCCCGAGTCGGCGGTGCGCAGCGCGGTGTCGGCGAGGCCCTTGCGGGCGCCGTGCGTCGAGATGAAGTACTCGAGGACGGACAGCCCCTCCCGGAAGTTCGACTTGATCGGCCGGGGGATGATCTCGCCGCGGGGGTTGGCCACGAGGCCGCGCATGCCGGCGATCTGGCGGACCTGCATCACGTTCCCGCGGGCACCCGAGCCGACCATCATGTCGACCGGGTTGAACTTCTCGGCCGACAGCTCGGCCTCCATCGCCCGTCGGACCTCGTCCGTCGCCTCGGTCCAGATCTCGACTTCCTTCTGGCGCCGCTCGTCGTCGGTGAGGATGCCACGGTCGTACTGCTGCTCGACCTTCTCGGCCTCGGCCTCGAAGCGCTCGAGCAGCGCCGCCTTCTGCTCCGGCGTCTTCACGTCGGCGATCGAGATCGTGAGCCCGGCCCGGGTCGCGAACTCGAAGCCGAGGTCCTTCAGGTTGTCGAGGGTCTGGGCCACCTCGGCCCGCGAGTAGCGGTCGACGACCTCGCCGATGATCTCGGTGAGGTCACGCTTCTTCAGCGCCGCGTCGACGAAGGGGAAGTCGGGCGGGAGCGCGTCGTTCAGCAGCAGGCGACCGAGCGTCGTCTGGACGAGCACCGTGCCGTCGCCGTTCGAGCCCCACCGCCGCAGCACGATCGCGTCGGGGTGGCGCTTCTCGTCGCGCTCCTGGAACCGGTCCGCCGGGAACTTCGCGCCCGGCATGCGCACCTTGATCCGCGCGTGCAGGTCGATCGTCGCCGTGCGGTCCGTGACCGGCGACCCGGGCAGGAGGCGGTGGTCGTAGGCGAGCACCGCCTCGTCGAGGCTCGAGAACGAGCGGCCGGCGCCGGGCGCGTCGTCGACGCTCTCGGTCAGGTAGTAGACGCCGATGATCATGTCCTGGCTCGGCACGGCGATCGGGCGGCCGTGGGCCGGGGACAAGATGTTGTGCGCCGAGAGCATGAGGATCCGCGCTTCGGCCTGCGCCTCGGACGACAGCGGCAGGTGGACCGCCATCTGGTCGCCGTCGAAGTCGGCGTTGAACGCCGCACAGACGAGCGGGTGGATCTGGATGGCCTTGCCCTCGACGAGCACGGGCTCGAACGCCTGGATGCCGAGCCGGTGCAGGGTCGGCGCCCGGTTCAGCAG
>JBPYDT010000041.1:0-6749 GCA_051986275.1 Acidimicrobiia bacterium
GATCCTGCGGCGACGCCTCCGCCCCGACGTGCGGGCGCGTGCCGGCCCGACCGCGTCGACGACGCTGCAGGCCATCGCCACGATCTATGCCGTGCTCGTGGCGTTCGTCATCGTGAACGAGTACTCACAGCTGCGCTCCGCGCAGTCACAGGTCTCCGACAAGGCGGCGCAGCTGAGCATCGTCTTCGAGAACAGCCGCAACCTGCCAGAACGCGACGGGATGGCGATCCGCGCCGCGGCGCTCCGCTACGCCCGAGAGGATCTCCACGAGGGCATCCCGTACCTCGAGCGAACGAGCGCACCGAGCCCGCGCGCCGACGCGTCCCTTGCGCAGCTCTACCGGGTCGTCGCGACGATCGAGCCGCACGCCCCGTCCGACCAGGCCGCCTACCAGAAGATCCTCGACGCGCTCGGTGCGGTGTCGCTCACCCGCAGCCGGCTGACGAACGCCGCGACGGCCACGATCCCGACGGCGCTGTTCGCCATCCTCGTCGTCCTCGCCGTCGCCACCATCGGCGTAGCTGCCGCGATGGACACCCGCCACCGCCGCTCGCACCTCATGATCCTCGGTGCGCTCGCCATCGCGCTGGGAACGACGCTCGCGCTGGTGGCCGGCCTCGACTACCCGTTTCGTGGGTTCATCAAGATCGACACGACGCCGTTGAGCCAGTTCATCGCCAACCGGAACGCGCGCTAGCGGTCGCGGAAGTTGAGGTAATAGCGGCTCGGCGTCGGACCCCGCTGGCCCTGGTACTTCGAGCCTGTCTTCGTGCTGCCGTAGGGGTGCTCCGCCGGCGTGGTCATCGTCAGGAACGAGAGCTGCCCGATCCGCATCCCCGGGTAGATCGCAATCGGCAGCGTCGCCACGTTCGAGAGCTCGAGCGTGAGGTGGCCGTCCCAGCCGGCGTCGACGACGCCCGCCGTGCTGTGGATGAGCAGCCCGAGCCGCCCGAGGGAGCTCTTCCCTTCCAGGCGGGCGACGAGGTCGTCCGGCAGCGTGACGCGCTCCAGCGTCGAGCCGAGCGCGAACTCACCGGGATGAAGGATGAACGCGCGGCCGTCGTCCACCTCGACGAGCTCGGTGAGGTCCTCCTGCGGTTCCTTCGGGTCGATGAAGGGCGTCGTGTCGTTGCGGAACACGCGGAAGTAGCGATCGACGTGCACGTCGACCGACGACGGCTGCACCGCCGCCTCGTCGAGCGGCTCGATGACGATGCGACCTTGCGCGAGCGACTCGAGGATCGTCCTGTCGGACAGGATCATCGCCGGAGACTACGGCGCCACGTCTGCACCAGCACGCCCGTCGTTGCCGACACGATCGAAGCCGGTTCCCGCTCCGAGACCCTTTGCTACCCTCACTCGCCCGCGCGGGTGTAGTTCAGCGGCAGAACATCAGCTTCCCAAGCTGAGAACGCGGGTTCGATTCCCGTCACCCGCTCCGAGGACCCACCGTCGAGTTCGCGTTGGGTTGGTTCCGGCTCGTCGGCGCGGATCCGGCGCGCCGACGTCATCGGTCCGCGGTGAGCACGAGAGCGGAGCCGTCCATCAGCGCGCCCGACGTGACCGCGCACACGTCGTGGTGTGGCGCCTGGCGGACGCCGCCGCGCCCTTGGACCTGCAGCGCCGCCTCAGCCACGGTGTTCATCCCGTGGAGGTAGCCCTCGGCGAGGAGCCCACCATGGGTGTTGACGGGCAGGGACCCACCCGGGGCCGTCGTCCCGGCGCGCACGACGGCGCCCGACTCGCCGCGCGGCGTGATCCCGAGCCCTTCGAGCCCCATGAGCAGGGTGCTCGTGAAGCAGTCGTAGATCTCGGCGACCTGGACGTCGGCCGGGGTGACGCCGGCCCGTCCGAACAGCTCGTCGCGCAGATGCGTCGTGTAGTTGCGCGTGTAGTCCCGCCACAGCAGGTGATCGCCGATGTCCAGCCCGGACCGAGGCCCCGCGCGGTACGCCCAGGACGCGATGCGCGCCGGCGGGTGCCGGAGGTCGCGGGCGCGCTCGAGCGTCGTGACGAGCACGGCGCACGCGCCGTCGACCTCCGTCGTGCAGTCGGCGGCGCGGAACGGGTCGACGACGAAGGGCGCAGCGAGGTACTCGTCGAGGGTGAGCGGCTCCCGCTTGATCGCGCGCTCGTTGTCGTGCGCCCAGGCGCGCTGCGCCACGGCGACGCCGCCGAGGTCCTCGGCGCCTTGGCCCGTCTCGAGCAGGAACCGGCGGGCCCACATGGCCACGTACATGAGGTAGGCGTCGTACCCGATCGGGTAGCGGTACTGCGCGCCGGGGCCCGGGAACGCCATGGCGCCCACCCGCGCGCCGGAGCAGCCGTTCAGCGCCCGGAACACGAGGACCGCCTCGACCCGACCGGCCTCGACCGCGTCCGCTGCGAGCCCGACGAGGTAGCACGGCGCCTGGCCGCCGAGCTGCGCGTCGACGGCGAACCGCAGCCCCGGGAGGGCCAGCCCCGTGGCGACCGCCTGCACCGGGACGGAGTCGTGCAGCAGCATGAAGCTGGCGATCCCGTCCACCGCCTCGGCGTCGAGCCCGGCGTCGTCGAGGGCGGCCCGGCACGCCTCGAGCGCCTGGTCGAGCACGCTGCGCTCGGAACGACGAGTCAGCGGCGTGTATCCGACGCCGGCGATCGCCGCGCCGCGCATCATGTGGGCCGGAACCGCAGCTCGGTCCAGTCGTCGTGGTCCACGTACACGCCCGCGACATCCTGATCGGCAGTGATCTCGCCGGTGGACTCGAGGCGGGCCACCACGCGGCACCCCACGCCCAGCTCGACCACCGCCACCGTGTACGGGACGTCGGCCGCCTCACCGGCGACGAGCGCCCGGTGCACGACGACCCAGGAGTACACGCGACCTCGGGGCTCCACCTCGACGACCGTGCCGCCAGGCGTGCCGCACGTCGGGCACGCGGGGAGCGGCGGGAAGCGGGACTGGCCGCACGCCGGGCAGCGCTCGACGAGCAGTCGGTGCTGGCGCAGCCCGTCCCAGTAGAAGCGGCTGTCGGCGTCGACGGCCGGCCCGGCCGCGGCCGCGCTCACCGGCCCTCGAAGCGCGGCGCCCGCTTCTCGGCGAACGCGAGCAGCCCTTCGCGTGCGTCGTAGGACGTGAGGCAGTACTCGGCGTTGCGCTCGCGCTCGTAGGCCAGGCCGTCGTCCACGCCGTCGTTGCGCGCCCAGACGGTGCCGAGCACCTCCTTGGCCGTGGCGATCGCGAGCCGACTCTTCGCCGCGATGCCGCGCGCCAGCTCGAGCCCGGCCTCGAGCAGCTCGTCGTCGTCGACGACCCGACTGGCCAGGCCCCAGGCGACCGCGTCGTCGGCGTCGAGGAACCGGCCGGTGAACAGCAACTCGCTGGCGCGGGCGCGTCCGATCGCGCGGGGCAACAGCGTGAGCACGCCACCCCCGCCCATCTGCCCGAAGTTGAGGTGCGCGTCGCCGATGCGGGCCGACCGGGCGATGAGCGCGAAGTCGCAGTTCAGCACCAGTTCGAGCCCGCCCGCCGCGGTGACTCCGTTGATGAGCGCGATCGCGGGCGCCGCGATGCCGCGGAGGCGCCCGAAGGTGTGATGCAGATCGGCAACGAACCGGGGGAAGGCCTCGGCGTCACGTTGGAGCGTGAGGTAGCTCTGCAGGTCGCCGCCGCTGCTGAACGCTCGGCCCTCGCCCGTCACGAGCAGCACGCGCACGGTCGGGTCGTCGTCGGCCTCGGTGATGGCGCGGTCGAGGGCGCGCACGGTGTCCCAGTCGATGGCGTTCAGCGACGCCGGCCGGTTGAGCCGCAGGACGGCGGCCGCGGCGCCGCCACCCAGGTCGTGGCGCTCGACGCGCACCGGATCGGTCGCGTCGCCCACTACGCGCCCGCCGCCGTCTGGTCCGTGAGGGCGCGGATGATCTCGTGCTTCTGCACCTTCCCCGACGCGGTGGTCGGCAGCGCGTCGAGGATCTCGAGGGACTCCGGCAGCTTGAAGGCCGCCAGCCCGGCGGCGCGCAGACGGGTCACGAGGTCCTCGAAGCTGAGGGCGGCGCCCGGGCGGAGCACGACGCAGGCGCAGCTCCGCTCGCCCATCCGCCGGTCCGGGAGGCCCACCACGGCCGCGCGCTCGACCTCGGGCCACGCGACGAGCAGCTCCTCGATCTCCCGGGGCGCGATGTTGACGCCGCCGCGGATGATGATCTCCTTCTTCCGGCCGCTCACCGTCAACGCACCGCCGGCGTCGATCACGGCGAGGTCGCCGCTGCGGACCCACCCGTCATGAAACGTGGCCGCCGTGCGCTCCGCGTCGCGAAAGAACCCGACGCACGTGTTCGGGCCGCGCACGTAGATCTCGCCCGGCTCGCCGGGCGACGCCGGCATCCCGTCGTCGACCTCGGACCTCGACGTCGACGTCCGACATCGCGACCCCGTCGGTGTGCGCGCGCTGCTCGACCGGGCTCCCCGGCCGGTTCCACGTCGCGACCAGCACCTCCGTCGAACCGTAGAGACGCAGGACGTCGATGCCGACGGCGCCCGCGGCGCGCACGAGGTCGGGCGGAACTGGGGCCCCGCCGCAGCCGAAGCAGCGCAACTCGGGGAGGCGCGCGCCGTTGCGGCTCGCCTCCTCCACGAGGTCCTGCAGGAAGGTGGTCGCGGCCAGCGTGTAGGTGGCGTGATGCTCGCCGACGAGACGCACTGCGGTCACCGCGTCCCAGCGGTCCTGGAGCAGGAGCGGCAGGCCGTGGTAGAGCGCGAAGCGCAGGCCGTAGTTGAAGCCGGTGGAGTGGCCGACGGGGGACGGCATCCAGACGACGTCGTCGGCGCCGAGGCCGAGGTCGGCGTGAGCCACGCGCACGCTGAAGTTGGCGGTCTGCTCGGTGTGCATGATCGCCTTCGGGCTGGCCTCGGTCCCGGAGGTGAAGATCAGCTCGGACACCGCGGCGGCCGGCGCGCGGCTGCGCACCGCCGCGTCGGGCCCGTCAAGGAGCTGCTCGAGCGTGGCGCCTGACCGGGGCTCGTCGGCCCGGACGCGCACGTGCCGGGGCGCGACGCCCGTCTCGGCGATGACCTCCTCGACGAGCGCGCCGTGGTCGGTGCCCCGGTACTCGACCGGGGTGACGATCGCCGCGGGCGCGGCCGTGGTGAACACGTGCGTGAGCTCCCGACGCCGGTAGTTCGGCAGCAGCGGGTTGATGACCGCGCCGGCGCCCTGCACCGCGAGGGCCACGACGACCGTCTCGTACCAGTTGGGGAGCTGGACGGACACGACGTCACCGGGCTCGACGCCGAGGTTGGTGAGCCCCGCCGCGAGGCGGCCGGCGTCGCGGGCCACCTCCCGGTAGGTGTGGACGGCGTCCGTGTCGTCGATGACCGCCGGTGCGTCCGGGCGGGCGGCGGCGTGTGACGCCACCCGGTCGACGAGGGTCGACTCGTCCCAGAGGCCCCGCCGGAGGTAGTCGTCGCGGCGCGCCGGCGCCGTGACGACGTCCTGCAACGCGTCGCGACGCACGACTAGCGGCGCACGACGCGGGCGCACATCACAGGCGACATCAGAACCCGTTCCGTCGGCGGTCGGCCAACATCATGGCCGCCGCCGGAGGCGACCAACGAGGCTCAGTGCGTCAACGAGGCGATGCCGGCGATCGCCACGGCCAGCCCGAGCACCATGAAGAGGACGCTCCGCAGCACCGGCGCTTGGGGCAGGTTGCCGGTCGTGGCCACGCGGACCTGCTTGCGCACCGGGCTCCCGGGTCGAGCCCGCGTGGCCGACTCACGGGCCGCCGTCCGCGCGTCGGCTCGACGGCGGAGCAGCGCGTAGCCGTTCGCGACGAAGAGCGCGGCGCCGAGCGCCGTCGTCAGCTCGAGCAGGACCTCGCCGTAGAAGTCCACGCCGGCACCGTAGCGCCGAGGTCGCTCGGCGCAGGATGCGCGGTCAGAGGCGAGGCCCGCCCGGCTTGAAGACCATGAACACGAGGAGCACGACGAACGCGACGTCGAGAACGACCGACAGCGCGGCGACCTGCCGGGTCAGCGCGTCGAGCTCGGCGGCTTGGGCCGGCGGGCTCGAGCCGCCGGCCGGGACCGCGGCCAGCTCGTCGAACAGCACGTTCATCCGCTTGACGCGCGGGGTCATGAGACCGTGGGACACGCCGAGCGCGGCAACGAAGATCACGATGGAGAGCCAGATCCAGGTCTGGCCGAAGTCGAAGAGGTTGTTGCCGAGGCCGACGAGCGCCAGGCCGAGCAGGAGCGTGGCGTAGATGAAGTACTCCGCGACCTGGGTGACCCGAAAGTTCGCGTGCGCGATCCCCGCCGCCGCCGCGCCACCCCGGGCCTTGGCCTGCGCGCCGTAGAGCCCGTTGAGGAGGACACCGCCGAACCCGATGATGGCGCACATGATGTGCAGCACCTTCACGATGTCGTAGAAGTCGTTGTTGTACGTCGCCAGCATCCGCCATCCCCACCGGTCTCGGAGCCGGGCGCATCGTAGAGGCCGGTGCCCACGGTCCGCGTGCTACGAACGCGCCCGTGCGGCTCGTCGTGGCCCGGTGCTCGGTCGTCTACACGGGCCGGCTCGGGGCCCGCCTGCCCGAGGCGCGTCGCCTCATCGTGCTCAAGGACGACGGCTCGATCGCCGTCCACGCCGACGCCAAGGCCTACAAGCCGCTCAACTGGATGAGCCCGCCGTGCTCGATCATCGAGACCGACGGCGCACTCGTGGCCACCAACCCGGCCGGGGAGCGACTCGCCGTCGAGCTGCACG
>JBPYDT010000042.1:0-5328 GCA_051986275.1 Acidimicrobiia bacterium
GCCGCCGAGTTCGACCTCTCGTTCCTGCAGTCCCGGGCCCTGTGGCGCCTCGAGCAGCCCCTTGCCACGGGCGCCCTCGCCGAGCAGCTCGGCCTCGACCCGTCGAACATCACCGGCGTCGTCGACCGGCTCGAGGCGCGCGGCCTCATCGAGCGCCAGCCCCATCCCGACGACCGGCGGGTGAAGCTCCTCGCCCTGACCCGCGCCGGTCGCGCGATCCGCGCCGACCTGAACGAGCGTCTCTTCACCACCGTCACGCTGTTCGAGGCGCTGACCCCAGACGAGCAGCGCCAGCTCGCCGCGTTGCTCACCAAGGTCCTCGAGCACGCCGAGGCGACCGACGAGCTCGCCCCGGTCGCCCCGTGACGGGCCGTGTGGTGGTCGGCGCGGCACGCTGAGGTCCGCCAGCGGCTCCAGGGCCACGTCCCGGAGCGCGTCCTCACCGCGGCGCGTCTTCGCCCGCACCCCACCTCGCGCGCCGTGGCGCTGTCCCCCGGACCGGTGGACGGTGCGTGGCTCGCGGTGAGCCCGACCCGCCTCTACGCGTTCGCGGCGCGCGGTGATGGCGTCGGCGACCCGGTCGAGGTGTGCGATCGCGACGCGACGACCGTGCGCCGCGCTGAGCGGCTCACGGCGACGCCTCTCACGCTGCGCTTCGGCGCGAACGGCAGCCCGATCGAACTCGACGCGACCCGCTGGCGCGCGGGGCGGCGCCCGTTCTTCCGCTACCTCCACGACCCGACCCGCACCGGTTGAGGGGTTAGCTCCCGGGTTGGGGCCTCGTCAGGATCAGGACGGGTGCCGGGTGCTCCGGCGCCGGCGCGCCCTTGACGGGCGTCTCGATCCAGCTCACGACGGTGCCGTCGCTGTAGGTCTGGACCGCCTTGAACGTCACCTTGCTTGCATTGCTCGGCATCGTGGCGAACACGTTGAACAGGTCGAAGCCACCCGGTGGAACCCCACCGGCCGTGGCCACCCAAGACACCTCGGTGACCGCGCTGGTGAACGTGCCGTCGTCGGTCGTGATCGGCTTCGGCAGGGGCGCCGTCTGGGTCGTGAACGTCCACCCCGCCTTCTCCTGGACGAGCACGTTGGCGAACGGGGCGTTCGTCGGGAACTGGACGTCGAGGCGGACGGTCGAGGCCGTCGGGGACTCGGTCGGGACCCGGAACGCGAACACGGCCGTCGAGCCCTTCGGCTCAGACCCCGGGTCGATCTCGACGTGGGCCCAGGCCGGGCTGGCCGCGACGACCACCGCCCCGATCACGGTCACGGCGGCCACCAGCCACCGCCACGCTTGCCTGTTCATGGACTCCCTCTCTCGTCGGAGGACGTGACACGAGAGATAGTCGTCGCTCGACCCCGACGAGTTCCCGGGAACCCCGGGGGGCCGGCCGACGACTACCTGGGCATGACATGTGCTCGGATTCGAACGGCCATCTCTGCGGACCTCGATGGGGAGGAGCCCGGTGTGTCGCCCGCGACGCTCGAGCAGCACCTCGCCACCTGCGCCCGCTGCCGGGCGTACCTGGCCGACGCGCGGGCGCTGCGCCGCCGCGTCGGTGTCCGCTCGGCGCCCCCCGTCCCGAATCTCACGAGCCGGGTGATGTTCGCCCTGGCCCGGGAGCAGTCCGAGCCCGCGGCGAGCCGGCAGGGCCTCCGTCTCGGCCTCGCGGTCATCGGGCTCGTCCAGCTCGGCCTCTCGCTGCCGGCGCTGCTCCTGGGCTCCGACGCCGGCGTGCCCATCCACCAGGCGCGTCACCTCGGCTCGTTCGGCGTCGCGCTCGCCGTCGGCTTCCTCGTCGCCGCGTGGCGGCCGCACCGCATTGACGGCCTGCTCCCCCTCGCCACCGCGCTCGTGATCTGCCTGATCGGGAGCGCGATCGCGGACGTCGCGACCGGCCATGCGGCCGCGACGAGCGAGTTCACCCACGTCGTCGAGGTCCTCGGGCTCGGGAGCCTGTGGCTCCTCCACCGGTCACAGCGCTGGCCGGAGGAGACGCACGACCGGGAGCTGACGCTGGCATGAGCCGACGCGGGCGGTGCTGGCGCCTCGGCACCGTTGGCGGGCTCGCGGCCCTCATCGTCGTGATGCTCGCCGGCCCGGCGTCGGCGCACGCCGTGCTGCTGCAGACGACGCCGGCGCAGGGCGCGGTGCTCACCACGCCGCCCAAGAACGTGCAGCTGCGCTACGACGAGCAGGTCACGTACAGCCAGGGCGCGGTGCGCGTCTACGACGAGCGGGGCAACCGGGTCGACACGGGGTCGATCAGCAAGCCGTCACCCGACGTCGTCGAGGTCGGCTTGCCCCCGCACCTCGCGAACGGCGCGTACGTCGTCACGTGGCGGGTCATCTCGGCGGACACCCATCCCGTCGAGGGCGCGTTCACCTTCCAGGTCGGGCTGCTCGCCAACGCCACGGCCCCGAACGTCACCGGGCTCGCCCAGAACCTGCTTCACAACCAGAAGGGGTCCCACGCCGTCGGCGTCGTCAGCGGCGTCGTGCGCGGCACCCTCTACGCGGGGCTCGCGCTGCTGCTCGGCACGGTCGCGTTCGGGGCGTTCCTTTGGGCTGACGCGCGGCGCCTGCGCCGCTTCGCGCAGCTGCTCTGGCTCGGCTGGATCCTCACCGTCGTCGCCACCGTGGGCGGCGTCCTTCTCCAAGGCATCTACGGCGCCGCCCTCGGCTTCGGGGCCCTGTTCCGATGGTCCCTGATCGACGGCGTGCTCCACACGTCGTTCGGCCATATGTCGGTCCTGCGGCTCGTGCTGGTGCTCGCGGCCGTCCCGATGCTGCGCGCCTTCCTCCGCGACCCGGCCGAGCACCCCCTCCCCAACTGGTGGCGCCCGACCGCGGTCCTCGGCGCCACCGCGATCGCGGTCACCCTCGCGCTGTCGGGCCACGCCCACACCGGCACGCTCCCGACGCTCGGCGTGCCCGCCGACGTCCTCCACGTCCTTGCCATGTGCCTCTGGCTCGGCGGGCTCGCCGTGCTGGCCTACGCCGTGTTCCCACGCCGGGGCGTCGACGAGCTGCGCGAGGTCGTCCCCCGGTTCTCCCGCGCCGCGATGGCCTGCGTGATCACGCTCGTCGTCACGGGGACGTTCCAGGCCTGGCGCCAGGTCGGCAGCTTCCACGCGCTCCGCACCACCGACTACGGCCAGATCCTGCTGGTGAAGCTGGTGATCGTCCTCGTCCTGATCATCCTCGGCGCGATGAGCCGTCAGGTCGTGAACTACCTCTTCCCGCGGTCCGAGCCCGCACCCGTCGATTCGAAGGTGCCGGTGGTCGCGGGCGGTGCGGACGACGACCCGCCCGGCGGGGACGACGACGAGTGGGAGCTCGACGAGGCGTTCGAGCTGCGACGGCTGAAGCGTTCCGTGACTTTCGAGGTGCTCGTCGCGATCGCGGTGATCGTCGTGACGGCCCTGCTCGTCGACGCCGCGCCGGCGAAGGTCGCGGCCTCCCAGACCGGGACCGGCGCGTCCGAGGTGACGCTGAAGTCGTCCCAGGTCTGGGTGTCCGTCTACCTCACGCCCGGGATCGCGCCCGGGGCGAACGACGTCCACGTGTCGGCGCTGCTGCCCAGCGGCGCGCCGCTCAACATCGTGAACCTCACGACCATGCTCGACTACCCGAGCCGGCACATCGCGCCGCTCGAGATCCCGCTGCGTCACCTCGGACCCGGTCACTACTTGTCGCCCGGGTTCACGATCCCGTTCTCCGGCGGGTGGCGGCTCACCGCCGAGGTGCAGCTGAGCGAGTTCAACGAGGTCACGCTGGTCGGGACGTTGCCGGTCGGCTGACGCCGCGCGCGATCATGCGGGCCGGGTCGCTGGTCGGGGCGCGGCGCCCCCCGAGGGAGTCGAGGCGAGCAGAGGGTGGGGGCGTCGGAACCCAGGCCAGCGGGGCCGCACCCGGGCGCCGCTGAGCCACCCGTCGACCGGCCGTCGCTGCGCCACGCCCTGCGGGCGCTCGGCCCGGGACTCGTCGCCGGCGCCTCCGACACCGACCCGACCACCGTCGCGGCCATCGCCGTCATCGGCGCGACCACCGTGTTCGGGCTGGCGTGGCTCGCGCTACTCATCGCCCCCGCGCTCATCGTCGTGCAGGTGATCGCGACGCGCCTCGGGGTGATCGGCGGCACCGACCTGCCGACGGCGGCCCGGGCCCGGTTCCGGCCGGCCGTCCAGCACACGATCGCCCTGTCGATCATCGCCGTGACCGTGCTCACCCTCGCGGCCGACCTCAGCGCCGGCGCGGCCGCCATCGGGCTCCTCGCCGGCGTCAGCGCGTCGTGGCTCGTGACACCCCTCGCCGCGGTGATCGTGGTCCTGCTCGTCGTCGGCACGAGCGACAGCGTGCTGCGGGTCCTGAAGTACCTGACGCTGGTGCTGCTCGCCTACGCGGTGTCCGCCGCGCTCACCCACGTGAGCTGGACCCAAGTGCTGCACCACAGCTTCGTGCCGAGCTTCTCGCTCACCCACGACGACATCGCGGGTGCGCTCGCGCTCATCGGGACGACGATCACGAGCTACGTCTTCGTGTGGCAGACCGTCGAGCTTGCCCAGCAGCGCCGGACGCCGGACCGGCTCGCCAGCACCGAGACCGACGCGGCGTTCGGGATCGTGTTCGCCGTCGTGATCATCTGGTTCATCCTCGTCGCGACGGGCGCCACGCTCGGCGTCCACCACCAGCAGGTGCAGACCGCCCAGGACGCGGCGCGTGCGCTGCGGCCCCTCGCCGGGGACGCAGCGAGCACCGTCTTCGGGCTGGGCCTGCTCGGGTCGGCGCTGATCGCCGTGCCCGTGCTCATGAGCACCGCGGCGTACGTGGTCGGCGCCGAGTTCGACTGGCGGCGCGGGCTCTCCGAGCCCGTCTCACGGGCGCCGCGCTTCTACGCCGCGCTCCTCGTGACCAGCGCCGCCGCCGTGCTCGTCACCCTGGTGCACGTCAGCGCAATCCGGCTCCTCTTCTACGCGAGCATCGCCGGGGGGATCGGCACGCCGGTCGCGCTGGGCTGCCTGCTCGTGCTCGCCCGGGACAGGACCGTGATGCGTGGCCGCCCGATCGGTGTCCCGCTGCGCACCGCGGGCTGGATCGTCACGGCGACGATGGGCCTGATGAGCGGCCTCTACGTGCTCGACCAGCTCGGCGTGTTCCGCTAGTTCGAGGGGGAGAGCGGCGCGAGGAGATCGGAGAGACGCACCAGCGTGAACCCCTTCTGGCGCAGTCCGGCGACCACCTGGGGCACGGCGTAGGACGTCAGGGGCGCGGTGTTGCCGCCCGTGATGTGCATGACGATGATCGACCCGGGCTGGGTGTTG
>JBPYDT010000043.1:0-7131 GCA_051986275.1 Acidimicrobiia bacterium
GCCCGCCTCGCGCACTGCATGCGCTGGATCGGCCAGGTCGAGACGGCGCTCGAGATGCTCGTCGACCGGGCCGAGCAGCGCCAGCTCCACGGTGAGCCGCTCGCCGAGAAGCAGGCGATCCAGTGGATGATGGCCGACTCGGCGATGGAGCTCTACACCGCCAAGCTGATGGTGCTCCACGCGGCGTACAAGATCGAGCACGGCCTCCCGTTCCGCCAGGAGGTGAGCTTCGCGAAGCACCACGTCGCGAACACGCTGTGGCGCGTCGTGGATCGCGCCATCCAGGTGCACGGCGCGCTCGGCTACTCGACCGACACCCCGCTCGAGCGGATGCTGCGCCACGCCCGATCGGCGCGGCTCGTCGACGGCGCGGACGAGGTCCACCAGGCGCTGATCGCCCGCAACGTGAGGGCGGCGTACGCCGAGACCGGATCGGTGCGGGCCGCGACGGGCGACCTCGACCTCTAAGCAGGGCGCGCCCGACCCGACTTTCGTACACTCGGCGTCGTGACCGCTGCCGACGTGCTCCGCGCGTTGCCGACGCCGCACTGGTCGACGGACATCCCGCTGCACACGCCGCACCCGCGCCCCGCCGCGCTCGCTGAGTCCGGCGTGGTCATGCTGCGCGACCTGGAGCCACCGATCGACGAGTCCGAGTACCTCGACCTCGAGTACATGGACTGGAAGAGCGGCGGCGACACGAACTTCGCGCCCATCGCGACGGCCGACGGCGAGCTCGACTGCCGAGGGTTCTGGAAGCCGGGGGACGAACGACCCGACCGCGGCGGGCGCTGGACCGTGAACGCGGCGCACTGTCCGCGCATCGTCCGACAGGTGGAGGCGGTCGGTGCCGACTTCGGGCGGGTGCGGGTCATCCGCCTCGAGCCGCAGGGCTACGAGGCCGCGCTGCGCCACATCCACCGCGACGACAACAACCGTTTCAACCCCGACGAGCAAGGCTGGGTCGTCCGCACGTGGCTGGAGCTGACGGACAACCCCGACAGCTTCATGGTGCTGATGGAGCAGGGGCCCGACGGTCTGCCCGATCCCTCGACGGAGATCCACGTGTCGCTGCAGCGGGGCGCGCGCTTCGTCGTCGACACCCAGCGGCTGTGGCACGTCGTGGCCCACCCCGGGACGAGCACCCGCTACGCGCTGATCTCGAGCTTCACGGCCAGCCCGAACCTCGACGCCTGGATCGCCGCCGAGCGGCGGTGAGCGCCGCGTAGCCCGTGCGCTTCGGGATCTTCCTCGCCCCGTTTCACGACGTCGGGCAGAGCCCGACGGTCGCGCTCGAGCGCGACCTCGACCTCCTCGTGCACCTCGACCGGCTCGGCTTCGACGAGGCCTGGGTGGGCGAGCACCACTCAGGGGGGTTCGAGCTGATCGCGTCCCCCGAGGTGTTCCTGGCGGTCGCGGCCGAGCGCACCCAGCACCTCCGCCTCGGGAGCGGCGTGAACTCGCTCCCGTACCACCATCCGCTGCTGCTCGCCGACCGCTTCGTCCTGCTCGACCACCTCACCCGGGGGCGGGCCATGCTCGGCTGCGGACCGGGCCAGCTCACGTCGGACGCCCTGATGCTCGGGATCCCGCCCGACCAGCAGCGGCCGCGCATGGACGAGGCGCTCGAGGCGATCGTCCGCCTGCTCGCGGGCGAGGTCGTGTCGATGCGCACCGACTGGTTCACCCTGGACGAGGCCCGCCTGCAGCTGCGCCCGTACTCACCCGACGGGCTCGAGCTCGCGGTGGCGGCGACCCTCTCCCCCGCCGGGCCGCGCGCCGCCGGCCGGTTCGGGCTGGGCCTGCTCTCGGTGGGGGCGACCACCGTGATCGGCTTCGACGTGCTCGCGGCCCACTGGGACGTGATGGAGCAGCGCGCCGCCGAGTTCGGCCAGCGCGCCGACCGCGCCCGCTGGCGCCTCGTCGGCCCGATGCACCTGGCCGAGACCAGAGAGCAGGCCCGGCGCGACGTCGAGTTCGGAATCGTGCAGTTCGGCCGCTACTTCCGCCACGTGCTGCCGACCAGCCCCGTCGGGGACGCGGACGACCTCACCGGGATCCTGGACCACTGCGACCGGTCGGGCTTCGCGGTCATCGGCACGCCCGACGACGCGATCCGGCAGATCGAGCGGCTCGAGGCCCAGTCCGGCGGGTTCGGGACGTTCCTCTTGTTCGGGCACGAGTGGGCCGACCCGACGGCGACGCGGCACAGCTACGAGCTCTTCGCCCGTTATGTCGCGCCCCATTTCCAGGGCCAGCTCGACCCGATCCAGGCGTCCTACGACTGGGTCGCGGGGAGCGAGGGCCGCTTCGTGCAGGCCGCGACGAACGCGATCACGAAAGCCATCGAGGACCACGCCGCCGAGCAGGCCGCCGGCACCACCTGATCCTCACGGCGCCTCCCGGTGCACCGGGGACCCGTGGTGGTTCACCATCTGCCAGCGCCCGCCGTGGCACACGAAGACGTTCGTCGTGGCGACGCGCGCGCCCGCGAGCTCGCCCTCCTCGCCGGAGGCGGCCGCCGACTGCAGGATGTTCTCGTCGAGCGTCACCATCGCCGTCGCGCCCTCGACGAGCACCTCCTCGTCGGTCAGGACGAACTGGATGAACGGCGTCGCCGAGAAGATGGCCTGCCACGAGCCGGCGACGCGCGGCCAGCCGCGCAGCGTCGGCCAGCCCGGGTGCGTCACGCTGACCCGGTCCGACCGCTCCCACACCTCCGCCATCGCGTCGAGGTCGCGCGCCTCGAACGCGGCGTAGAACGACCCGTTCGCGTCGTGCACGTCGTCCGCGTCGGTCACGCCGAGCATGATGGCGGCCGGCGACGACCCTGTCGACCGCGCCAGCCCAACTGGTCTCGTCAGCTCGACCCGGCGCCGGGTGACCGACGACGTTCGGTGCGTCCGCCAACGTCACCGTCGCTCTCGAGCGGCGCCTCCACGATCGGGACGGCCTCGACGTCTGTGCGGGCAGGACCGAACGCGCCCTCGCGCTGGCGTTGCGTCTCGATCATCGAGATCCGACTCGTGAGGAACAGGGCGACGAGCGACGCGAGCATCACCGGGGGCAGGAGGCGAAAGCCGGCGATCTCGGACACGACGAGCGTCGAGCCGAGAGGTGTCTTCGTGAGGCCGACCACGCAGGCCGCCATGAGGGACGCCATCGCCACCTCGCGGTGCACACCAAACCAGTCGTGGCTCACCGCGCCGAGGGCCACGCCGATGAAGAACATCGGGATGATGAAGCCGCCCCGCCACCCCGACGAGAGGATCATGGACGACGCGACCAGCTTGACCAGCACGCCGAGCAGGAGCGTGCCGACCACGATCGTCGTCGCCGACGCGATCGACTGGATCTGTCCCTCCCCAAACGTGAGTGCGTAGGGGCTCGCGTAGAAGAGCCCGGCGAGCACCAGCCCGCCGACCGCCGGGCGCACGGCCACCGGCAGGTGCCGGAAAGCGATCCGCCAGAGCTTCGACGAGTAGGTGAAGGCGGCCGCGACGACGGCAGCCGCCACCCCCGCGCCCAAGCCCACGGCGAGGTCGACGGCGTCGAGGCCCCCGACCGTCGGGAAGTGCCAGACCGCGTGGAAGCCCAACCCGGTGATCCCGATCGACACCGCCCAACCCGTGAGGGCGCCGAGCACCGCGGGCAACAGCGCCTCGTAGTACTGCATGCCCCGCCGATGCAGAATCTCCAGCGCGAAGACGCCCGAGCCGATCGGCGCGCCGAAGAGCACCGCGAACCCGGCGGCCATCCCCGTGATGGTGAGCACACGCGCCTGGGCGACTCCGAGTCCACGACGGTTCGATAACCATGACCCGATCGAGCCCGTCGTCTGGACGAGCGGCGCCTCGGGGCCGACCGGGCTCCCAGCTGCGATACCGACCAGCGACACCGGGATCAGCGAACGCAGGTCGGTGATGTCGGAGCGCGCGCCCGTGACATGGATGTTGTCGACGAGCAGTTCGACGTCGCCCGGGTTGCCGAGCATGAGGGTGAGCAGACCGATCAGCGCGCCGACCCCCGTCAGCACGGCAATCTCGAGCGGCATCGTGAACTGGGAGGGACCGAGGATGTGGCTGAGGCCTCGCATCGCCTCGACGTAGCCAGCGCCGGCCAACCCGGACGCCAGCCCGACCGCGACGATGAGGACCCAGAACTTCGGGCCCGCCCCGATGATGAGCGAGGCGAACCCAGCCTGCGGCGCTTGTGCGCGGGCGCGCCGACGACGGCTCCCAAAGAAGGGCATTCATTCCAGGATATGTCGCGGTCGTTCGCGCGCCCGGGCTGGTCGCAGCCGGGCGTCGAAGGCGACCCAAGAGGACCGGGCCTTCCGGCCCGGTCCTCTGGGTTCGTGTGTCTTGTTCCTCAGCCCGGCGCGTGCGCCGGTGCCGATTGGTCAGGCCGCCATCGAGTCTGGCTGCAAGCCGTACGTACCGAGGCTGAAGAGGACGATTCCGTTCAACAGGATGGAGATCAGCGCGTCGGGCCAGTACGGGGTGAACAGCCACAGGCACGCCAGCAGGATGCCGGCGCCGGATGCGACCATGCCGAGGATGACAGCCCACGTCGAGCGGAAGAACACGGCGATGCCGACAACGATGAGAACCGCGCCGGCGATCGTGTAGATCCAGCCCCAGGTGTCCAGGTTGCTCTCACTGAACAGCAGCGTTCCTCGGGTCGTCTGCTGGATCGCGTTGTTCGCGTGCAGCGCCCAGAGTCCGTTGATCAGGATGCTGCCCCCGGCGAGGAGCAGGAGTATCCCCGAAGTGACGACCCATCCTGTTCCACGGTGATGCGTCGCTTGCAATGTGGGCCCTCCTTGTGGCTGGTCAATGCGTTCCCGGATGCAGGCGATGCGTTGCGCTCAAGGCCTGCACCGGCCGATATGACGTTATCGGGGGTTGGTGTCGTTTTGGGTGATGCTGCACTACCGTCCCCGACCCTGCGACGCGTTCCATCACCCAGACGGGATGAACCCAGTTGCCGCGGCCGACGCGGGAGCGTCCCGGTCGGCCGGGAGCCGAGCCCGTACGAGCACGGAGCTGGCCGCACCGCGATGCTCGGATCACGGAAAAATCGGGATATATGAGCCGGTCTCGCACGCCCATGGTTCGGGTCGGCGCCGCCGCGCTGGCCCTCCTCTGCTACGTGGGCGGCCTCATCGCGGTTGTCGTGACGCTCCGTCATCATCTCGGGCTGCTGGCGCTCGTGCTCGCGGCCGCGATCCTCCTGGCCGTCGTCGGCTGGTTCGCGGTGACATCTCGCGGCTGGCGTCGGCTCACCGCGATGGTTGCCGCGATCGTGCTCGTCGCGGGTATTGCGGTCGCGCTCGTCGCGGACGGTGCCGTGCTGGACGTCATCGTGACGGCAGCGCTCTTTCTCACCTCGTCGCTGCTGGCCCGCTACTCGTTGGCGCTGGATCGGCGCAGCCTGCGCGCGGCACAGCTCAACGGTCACCGCTCGGCGCGGCCGGCCCACGCCGTGCTGTTCATGAACCCACGCTCGGGTGGCGGGAAGGTCACGCGGTACGACGTGCCAGGCGAGGCCCGACGGCGCGGAGTCGAGGCAGTCATGCTGGAGCCGGGCGACGATCTGGAGGTCGTCACCCGAGACGCGGTGCGCCGTGGCGCCGACGTGTTGGGCATGGCCGGCGGCGACGGGTCGCAGGCGCTCGTGGCCGCGATCGCGAGCGAGCACGGTCTCCCCTTTGTGTGCGTCTCGGCCGGGACTCGAAATCACTTCGCCTTCGACCTGGGCATCGACCGTGAGGACGTCGTCGGATCGCTCGACGCGTTCGTCGACGGATTCGAGCGGCGGATCGACTTGGCCCAAGTCAACGGTCGGATCTTCGTGAACAACGTCTCGCTCGGCGTCTACGCCGAGATCGTCCAGTCGGACGCGTACCGAGACGCGAAGCTCCAAACCGCCGCGGACATGTTGTCGGACCTGCTCGGCCCGGGCGCCGAGCGCTTCGCCTTCGACCTCACCACGAGCTCCGGCGAACGAGTCGAGGACGCGTGCCTCGTCATGGTCTCGAACAACGTCTACCGGCTCGAGCAGCTCGGGGGTTTTGGGAGCCGAGCCCGCTTGGACGAAGGGGTGCTGGGTGTCGTGGCGCTTCGGGTCTCGGGCTCGGCCGACGTGGCGCGGCTCACCGCGTCCGAGCTCGCGGGACGGGTGTCGGCCTACTCGGGCTTCCGGCAATGGACGACCCCGCGGCTCGAGGTCGGCGCCGGGGCCGACGTGGCGGCGGGCGTCGACGGCGAGTCACTGCGCCTCGCCGCGCCACTCCGGTTCGAGGTTCTCCCCGGGGCCCTGGTGGTGCGGATCCCGCTTACCGCCCCGGGACGCTCGCCGGGAGCCGTCGCCGCTGATGTTCAACAGACCGGAATCCGGGGCTTGGTCCGCGTCGCGACCGGACGCAAAGCGGACGACCCAGGCGACGTGCCCGCGGGCGGACCCCCCACCGAGGGTCGCGAACGCTGACTGCACGACGCGGCGAGGTACGTGACCCGCCGCGGAATCGGTTCGGGCCTAACCGATGACGCCGTCGGCGTGCAGGCGCGCGAGCGCCGCTTCGTCAAGCCCGAGCTCGGCGCGCAGCACCTCGTCCGTGTGCTCACCGACCCACGGGACACGCGTCTCGGGGCCCTCGGCGACCTTCGTGAGCTTCACCGGGTTCCCGGGCATGAGGTAGGGGGGCTCGCCGTCCGTCCTGGGTACCTCGACGAGCATGTGGCGCGCCGCGACGTGCGGGTCGTCAATCACGTCGGGCGCCTCGTTGACCGGGCCGGCCGCGATGCCCGCCTCATTCAGCTCACGCGCCGCCTCGAGTTTCGTCCTTCCCGCCGCCCACGCCTCGATCGCGGGACGGATGACGTCCTCGAGGTGCACGCGCCAGCCCTCGCGCGTCGCGAAGCGCGGGTCGTCGAGCCAGCTCGGCTCGTTGATCATCTTCGCCAGCCGCTCGAACTGATGCTCGCGGCCGACCTGGACAACGAACCAGCCGTCCTTCGCGCGGAAGCCGTCCATGATGAGCAGCGGGCCGAGCCCGCCGGGACGCAGCCCCATCGACCAGAAATTGGTGACGAGGTCGGTCATCGCGACGACCGCGTCGAGCATCGC
>JBPYDT010000044.1:0-5530 GCA_051986275.1 Acidimicrobiia bacterium
GCGATGCGGATGGAGCTGGTGATCCGCTTCGACTACGGCTCGATCGTCCCGTGGGTGCGCCGCGTCCGGGACGGGATCCGGGCGGTGGCCGGGCCGGACGGTCTCGTGCTGCGCGCGCCGGTCCACACCTACGGGAAGGACCTGCGCACCTACGCCGACTTCACCGTGTCGGCGAACGAGCGGCTGCCCTTCGTGCTCTCGTACCACGCGTCGCCCGAGCCGGCCCCCGCGCTGCCGGACGCGGAGCGGGCGCTGCGGGTGACGACCGAGTGGTGGCGGCGCTGGTCGTCGCACTCCACGTACGCCGGACGCCACACCGCGCTCGTGTCCCGGTCGGCCATCACGTTGAAGGCGCTGACCTACCAGCCGTCCGGCGGGCTCATCGCGGCGGCGACCACGTCGCTGCCCGAGCGCATCGGCGGGGTGCGCAACTGGGACTACCGGTTCTGCTGGCTGCGCGACGCGACCTTCTCCCTGTACGCGCTGCTGACCCTGGGCTACGAGTCCGAGGCGCGGGCCTGGCGGGAGTGGCTCGTGCGCGCCGTCGCGGGGCAGCCGCAGCGCATGCAGATCATGTACGGCCCGCTCGGTGAGCGGCGCCTCACCGAGCTCGAGCTCGACTGGCTGCCGGGCTACGAGGGCTCGGCGCCGGTGCGGACGGGCAACGCCGCGTCGGCGCAGTTCCAGCTCGACGTGTTCGGCGAGATCGCCGACACGCTGCACCTGACGCGCAAGCTCGGCATCCAGCCCGGACCGGGCGTCCGGGGCATCGGGCAGGCGATCGTGGACTTCCTCGAGGACGGGTGGCGCCAGCCCGACGACGGGATCTGGGAGGTGCGCGGGCCGCGGCGTCACTTCACCCACTCGAAGGTGATGGCGTGGGTCGCGTTCGACCGGGCGGTGAAGGCGGTGACGGCCGACTCGTTGACGCTCGACACGCCCGTCGAGCAGCTGAAGGCGTCACGCGACGCGGTGCGGGCCGAGGTGCTCGAGCAGGGCTACAACGCCGACCGGGGCAGCTTCGTGCAGTGCTACGGGTCGACGGCGCTCGACGCGAGCCTCCTCATGATCCCCCTCGTCGGGTTCCTTCCCCCGCACGACCCGCGGGTGCAGGGGACGGTCGCGGCGATCGAGCGCGAGCTGATGCCGGACGGGTTCGTGCGCCGCTACGAGAACGTGGAGAGCGTCGACGGCCTGCCCCCCGGCGAAGGGGCGTTCCTCCCCTGCTCGTTCTGGCTGGCGGACAACCTGGCGCTCATGGGGCGTCTCGAGGAGGCCGGCGCGCTCTTCGAGCGCCTGACCCGCGTGGCGAACGACGTGGGGCTGCTGTCGGAGGAGTACGACCCGTCGGCGAAGCGCCTGCTGGGCAACTTCCCGCAGGCGATGAGCCACGTGGCGCTGGTCAACACGGCGGCGAACCTGACGGGGACGCTGAGCCCGGCGCGGAGCCGCAGCGGGATCGCGCCCGGGTCAGCCTGACGCGTCGACCACGTCGGCCTCCCACTGGCCGAGGTGGCCGGGGACGACGCGGAAGCGCACCGGCGTCCCGGCCGAGACGTCGCGGCGGGCGTCGGTGAGGCGCGTGCAGTGGAACCCGTAGCGGCGGCCGTCGGCCGCCTCGACCGTGCCGAGCCCGCGGGCGGGGTCGTACGCGGCGACGCGGCCCTCCATCAGTGGACGATCTTGGCGATGGGGATCTCGATGATCCCGGTCGCGCCGTGCTCCCTCAGCGCCGGGATGAGCGTGTTGATCTCGGCCTTCGCGACCACCGACTCGACCGCGTAGGCGTCGCCGCCCGAGAGCTTCGAGACGGTGGGCGCCTTCAGCGCCGGGAGGAGGTCGAGCACCTTGGCGAGCGCGCCGTCGTCGACGTTCAGCTTCAGGAGGACCTTGCCGCGCGCCTCGAGCACCCCGTCGAGGAGCGTGTGCAATTGCTCCATCGCGCGGCGCTTCCCCGCGTCCTCGTGGGCGGCCGGGTTGGCGATGAGCACGGTGGAGGACGTGAGCACGGTGTCGAGGACGCGCAGCCCGGCGGCGCGCAGCGCCCGCCCGGTCTCGGTGAGCTCGACGACGGCGTCGGCGATGTCGGGGACCTTCGCCTCGGTCGCGCCGTAGGACAGGGACACGTCCGCCTTCAGGCCGCGGTCGGCGAAGTAGCGGCGGGTGAGCTCGGGGTACTCGGTGTGGACCCGCAGGCCGTCGCGCAGGTCGTCGACCGACGCGGCCGGGTTGTCCGTCGCGACGGCGAGCACGAGTCGCACGCTTCGACCCGTCGTCTTCGAGTAGGCGAGGTCGCCGAGCGTCACGACGTCCGCCCCGGTCTCCTCGACCCAGTCGCGCCCCGTGACGCCGAGGTCGAAGAGGCCGTCGGCGACGTACCGGGGGATCTCCTGGGGTCGCAGGATGCGCACGCCCGCGACGCGGGGGTCGTCGATCGTCGCCCGGTACTCGACGTCGGAGCTCCGCTGCACGCCGAGGTCGGCGTCGTCGAAGAGCGCGAGGGTCGCCGCCTCGAGGGACCCCTTCGGGAGGACGAGGTTCAGCATCGGGGCGCGGGGAGGCAGCGGAGGAGGGCGACCATCTCGAGCGCGGTGCGGGCCGCCTCCGCGCCCTTGTTGCCCGCCGGGCCGCCCGCGCGGTCGAGGGCCTGGCGCTCGTCGTGGGTGGTGAGCACCCCGAAGGCGACGGGGACGCCGGTGTCGAGCGCGGCCTGGGCGATCCCGGCGGCGCAGGGTCCGGCGACGTACTCGAAGTGAGCGGTCTCGCCCTTGATCACCGCGCCGACGCAGATCACGGCGTCGACCGTCCCGGACTCGGCGAGGCGCTTCGCGGTGAGCGGGATCTCGAACGCGCCCGGCACCCACACGACGGGGACGGCGTCCGGGTCGAGCCCGTGCTCGGCGAGCGTGGCCTGCGCGCCCGCGAGGAGGGGCTTCGTGACGTGCTCGTTGAAGCGGCCGGCGACGATGGCGACCCGCATGTCGGACGCGTCGAACGGCCCGGCGGGGGGCGCGTACTCCCCCACTCAGATGCCGGCCTGGGGCTCGTCGCCGAGGTCGAGGAAGTGGCCGAGCTTGTCCTGCTTGGTGCGCAGGTAGGAGATGTTCTCATCGTTGGGTTCGATACGCAGCGGGACGCGCTCCACGATCTCGAGACCGTAGCCTTCGAGACCCCCGTACTTCGCCGGGTTGTTGGTCATGAGCCGCATCGTGGTGATGCCGAGGTCGACGAGGATCTGCGAGCCGATCCCGTACTCGCGGGAGTCGGCCGGGAAGCCGAGCTCGACGTTGGCCTCGACGGTGTCGCGGCCCTGGTCCTGCAGCGAGTAGGCGCGCATCTTGTGGCCGAGCCCGATGCCGCGGCCCTCGTGGCCGCGCAGGTAGACGACGACGCCCCGGTCGGCCGCCGCGACCGCCTCGAGCGCGACGTCGAGCTGGACGCCGCAGTCGCAGCGCAGCGACCCGAACACGTCGCCCGTGAGGCACTCGGAGTGGACGCGGACAAGCACGTCGGGCGCGCCGGCGACCTCGCCGCGCACGAACGCGAGGTGCTCGGTCCCGTCGAGGAGGCTCTCGTAGACGTACGCGGTGAACTCGCCGTGGCGGGTCGGGATGCGCGCCTCGGAGACGCGGCGGACGAGCTTCTCGCGCACGCGCCGGTACCGGATGAGGTCGGCGATCGAGATGACCTGGAGGCCGTGCTCGGCGGCGAAGGCCTGCAGCGCCGGGAGGCGGGCCATCGTGCCGTCGTCGTTCACGACCTCGGCGAGCACGCCGGCCGGGTAGCAGCCGGCGAGCCGGGCCAGGTCAACAGCGGCCTCGGTGTGGCCGGCGCGCTTGAGGACGCCGCCCTCGCGGTAGCGGAGCGGGAAGATGTGCCCCGGGCGGGCCAGGTCCTCGGCCCGGGTGCGGGGGTCGAGGAGCGCCTTCACGGTCGTCGCCCGGTCGGGGGCCGAGATGCCGGTCGTGGTGCCGTGGCGGGCGTCGACCGAGACGGTGAACGCGGTGCGCTGGGACTCGGTGTTGTTCGCCACCATGAGCGGCAGCGACAGCTCGTCGAGGCGGGCGCCTTCCACCGGCATGCAGATGACGCCGCTCGTGTGGCGGATCATGAACGCCATCCGCTCGGCCGTGACGCGCTCGGCGGCCATGATGAGGTCGCCCTCGTTCTCGCGGTCGGCGTCGTCGACGACCACGACCAGCTCGCCGCGTCTGACGGCGGCGATGGCGTGCTCGATGTCTGTGAACATGGGAGTCACCTCCGGCGGGCGGCCGGGATCTGCGGCTCGAGGAGCCGGTCGACGTACTTCGCGACGACGTCGGTCTCGAGGTTGACGGTCGCGCCGGGTGGGCGCGACCCGAGGGTCGTGACGGCGAGGGTGTGCGGGATCAGCGCGACGCCGAACGACGCGTCGTCCACGGCGGTGACGGTGAGGCTCACCCCGTCGACCGTGACCGAGCCCTTCTCGACGACGTGGCGCAGCAGGGGCGGCGGCGCGTCGACGGTGAGACGGACCGTCCCGTCACCGTCGGGGGTGCAGGCGCGGACCGTGCCGACGCCGTCGACGTGACCCTGGACGAGGTGGCCGCCGAGGCGGTCGCTGAGCCGCATCGGGCGCTCGAGGTTCACCCGGTCACCCACCCGCAGGCCGCCGAGGGTGGTGCGAGCCAGGGTCTCGGGGGCGACGTCGAACGACGCGGTTTCGTCGTCCTGCGCCACGACGGTGAGGCACACGCCGTTCACCGCGAGTGACGCGCCGATCGTCGCGTCGGCGAGCGTGGCGTCCGCCGCGACGACGAGGCGGGCCGGCTCGCCGTCGGGCGCGACGCGCACCTCGCCGAGCTCCTCGACGATGCCGGTGAACATCAGCCCCGGCCCGGCTCGTAGGTGAGGCGCACGTCGTCGTCGAAGACGGCGACGTCGTGCAGCGTCCAGCGGTCGGCGTCGCCGATCGTCGTCGGCCCGGGCGCGTCGACGAGGGCGCGGGCCTCGCTGCCGAGCAGCGTCGCGCCGACGTAGACGACGAGCCGGTCGATGAGCCGGGCGCGCCAGAGGGCGCCGTGGAGCCCGGCGCCCCCTTCGACGAGGGCCTGCAGCACGCCGTGGCCGGCGAGGAGGGTGAGCGTCTCGTCGAGGTCGACGCCGGTCGACGACGCGTCGACGGTCTCGACCTTGGCGCCGTGGGCGCGCCAGTCGTCGGTGGCGTCGGACGGCGCGGCGGCGGTCGTGACGACCAGCGTGGGGGCGAGCTGCGGGTCGAAGAGCGGCCCGGTCGCGGGGACGCGCCCGCGGGCGTCGAGGAGCACGCGGAGCGGCGGCGTGGCGGGCGCGTCGGCGTCGCGGACGGTGAGCGCCGGCTGGTCGGCGATCGCGGTGCCCGCGCCGACGACGACGGCCTGCGAGTCGGCGCGCAGCTCGTGGGCGTCGGCTCGGGCGGCCGGGCCGGTGATCCACTGGGAGGTGCTGTCCGGCGCGGCGCTGCGCCCGTCGACGCTGCCCGCCGTCTTCGCGACACAGAAGGCGCGCCCGG
>JBPYDT010000045.1:0-2495 GCA_051986275.1 Acidimicrobiia bacterium
CGGGCTGGTCACCGAGTACGAGCACGCGACGCTCGGGCGGCTCCGCCAGTTCGGTGAGACCGTCCACTTCTCGGACACCCCCGGTGAGATCGTCGGCCCACCACCGCGGCTCGGCGAGCATTCGCGCGAGATCCTCGAGGAGCTGGGGCTCGACGCGGCCGAGCTCGACGACCTCAAGGCGCGCGGAATCGTCACCTGGCCGGACGAGAACTACGCCTGGGGCTGGTAACCGCGCGCGTGCCACCCGGTCCTACCGCGGCGCGAATCCCTCCTCTTGGTGCTCGCCGAGGCGTGGCGCGCGAGCGGGGGGACGCGCCGGATGATCCGCGAAGCGCACCGGGTAGCCCATGTAGGGGTAGCCCTCGGGCGTCGCACCGCCGACGAGCTGGCGGGCGACGAACTGCGGATGATGGAGCATCTCGTCGCGCGTTAGCGCCGGTGCAGCCGGCGCGTCGGGGCTGAGCCGCTCAACGAGCTCACCTCGCGGACGGGCGGCGATCGCCGCGGTCAGGCGGCCGGTGATCTCGTCGGCGCGCCGTCGCCGGGCGCTGAGGTCGAGGTCACGCAGGTCGTCGAGCCCGAGGGCGTCACAGACGTGCGCCCAGAAGTGCTGCTCGGTGATCACGCCCAGCGTCAGCCACGTTCCGTCGGCGGTGCAGAACGACCCGTAGCTCGCGAGGCGTCCGAGCGTCTCCCCGCTGTCGGCGAGCGCGAGGTGCCCGACCGGTCCGGTCCAGGTGGCGAGCACGTCGGTCATCGCCACGTCGACCTGGTCCCCGTCCCCGGTCCGCGACCGCCCGACCAACGCGGCGCAGACGCCCATGGCGGCCGCGAGCCCGCCGGCGAGGTCGGCGATCGGCACCCGGCCCTCGACGGGGTCCCCGCCGTCCGGCGTGAGCACCCCGGCGTACGCCTGGTAGTTGAGATCGTGACCGGGAACGGGCGCGAGCGGCCCGGTCTGCCCGTAGCCCGACACCGAGCAGTACACGAGCCGCGGGTGCATGGCGCGCAACTCGGCCTCACCCATGCCGAGCCGCGCCGCGACGCCGGGACGGAAGCCCTCGACGACGGCGTCCGCTTCGCCGGCGAGCGCACGGGCTCGCGCGCGGTCGTCAGGGTGCTTCAGGTTGAGCACGATGCTGCGCTTGTTGCCGTTCAGGGTGGCGAACAGCTCGGGAAAGGCGCGCATCGGGTCACCGCCTGGTGGCTCGATCTTGAGGACGTCCGCGCCGAGGTCCGCGAGCAGCTGCGTGGCGTACGGACCGGGGCGCCAGATGCCGAGGTCCAGCACGCGGACGCCGCTCAGCAATCCGTCCCGGCTCGCGGCACGGTCGGGAGCGCCCACGGCCGGATCCTACGTGGGACGCGCGCGCGCCCGAGTTCCGCGGCGCCCGCGCGCGCGAGAGTGTCGGCCATGATTCCGCCTCGTGCCGATGACGCGCCGGTCGTCGTCGGCGTCCTTTACCCGCCGGCGTGGTACGGCGACCGCGAGGGGTTCGCCGGCGCGCTCGCCGCGCTCGAAGCCCTCGACCCCCGCATCGAGCTCGTCGCCGAGACCTACGTCGAGCCCCACGAGCTACGGAGCGCCCGAGGCAAGCCGGGCGCGGATGCGCACCGCGGGGAGGCACCGCCGCTCACCGACAGCCAGCGCGCGGCGTTCGCCCGCGTGCACGTCGCCCTCGCGATCGACCTTCCCTTCGATGTGCACGAGGTCGCACCGAACCTGGAATGGGTCCAGGCCGTTGGCGCCGGCACGGGCCAGCTCCAGTCGGCCGGTCTCGCGGAGCAGGGCATCCGCCTCACGACCGCGGCGGGCGCGAACGCGGTCGCGATCGCCGAGTTCGCGCTGGCCCGGATGCTGCAGGTGTGGAAGCGGTTCCGCGAGATCGAGGACGCGCAGCGGAGCCACCACTGGGATCCGCTCTACGGCGAGCAGGTCGCCGGCGCGACGCTCGGCCTCCTGGGCCTGGGCGCGATCAACTCGGCGGTGGCGGCCCGCGCCAAGGCGTTCGGGTTGCGGGTCCTCGCCACGCGTCGCTCAGCGACGCCGGGCGCGACCGCACCCGACGTCGACCAGCTCTACCCGCCGGACGCGTTGCACACCATGCTCGCTCAGTGCGACGCGGTGATCGCCGCCGTGCCCGAGACGGCTGAGACGACCGGGCTGTTCGACGCGGCGGCGTTCGCCGCGATGCGGGGCGGCTCCTTCTTCTGCAACGTCGGACGCGGCTCGCTCGTCGACGAGGTGGCCCTCATCGACGCCTTGCAACGCGGCCATCTGCGCGCCGCGGCGCTGGACGTCGCGAGCGTGGAGCCGCTGCCGGCCGAGAGCCCGCTCTGGGACGCGCCCAACCTCTACCTCTCCCCTCACTCCGCGGCGGCGCCCGCGGCCCTGTTCGCGAACCTCCACGAGCTCTTCGAGGACAACGTCACCCGATATCTCGCCGGCGAGCCGCTGCGCAACGAGGTCGACATGGGGCGCGGCTACTAAGGGT
>JBPYDT010000046.1:0-24361 GCA_051986275.1 Acidimicrobiia bacterium
CTCGAACCAGTCGTCCGCCGCCTCGAGGATCGCCGCCACGGTCTGCGGCGCGACCGCTGGGACACGCGCAGCGGGACGGCGCGGCGGGCTGGCGTCGTTGGCGACGTTCTGCGCCACCAGCCCCCACCGGCGCGCCTGGTCCAGCGCCGATCGGATGATGGAGTGCAGACGGGCGATCGAGCCCGAGCCCAGCCCGCGCTCCTGCATCGCCAGGTAGAAACGGTCGAGATCCCGCGCCGTCAGGTTGGTGACGAGGACGTGACCCAAGTTGGGCCGGATGTACCGTCGGATGTCGCCGAGGTAGCCCTCGATGGTCGACGGGGACAGCGGACGGTCGCGCATGGCCAACCACTCGTCGAGGATCGCCCCGAACGCCTCGCTCGGGGGCGGCACGGCCGGCTCGAGGGAGCGCCGCAGCCGCAGCACGTCGCGCTGCCGCTCGGCGTCCCGACGAGTGCCTCGGACGCTGCGGCTGACCTGCCGGAACTGGCCGGCCTCGTCACGCCACGAGACGACGACCTCCCAGCGCCCGGGGCCCAGCTGGCGGATGCCGTCCCGGAACCTGCCTTTTTCCGCCATCGCCGCTCGACCTGATGGGATTTTGATGGGATTTGCGGTCACGACACGGCTCGCCGGCCCGTGTGACCTTAGGATTCAACGCTCATGGTAATGGCCGTCCTCTTCGACTTCTACGGCACCTTGGCCCAGGCGACGCAGTGGATGTCCGTCGACGTCGTCCTCGCCGAGCACGGCTACGAGGTGTCCGACGAGGTGAAGGACCGGTGGTGGAACGAGGGGCTCGACGGCGTCGAGCACGTCGAGCACTCCCAGAGCCGCGAGCACTACCAGGCCTGGCAGCGGGAGCGTCTCCTCGCCATGCTCGCCGAGGTCGACGTCCATCCCGGCGAGTACGAGGAGATCGTCGAGAAGCTTCGGGAGGGCACCGCCACCCGGGTGCTGGAGGCGTTCCCGGAGGTGCCGGGCGTGCTCGACGAGCTCCGGGCGCGGGGGCTGGCGCTCGGCGTGTGCTCGAACTGGGACTGGGAGCTCATGGAGGCGCTGGGCGAGGTCGGCCTCGCCGAGGGCTTCGACGTGATCGTCTCGTCCGCCTGGGCGGGCGCCCGCAAGCCGCACCCACGGATCTTCGAGCACACCCTCACCAAGCTGGGCGTCCCGTCGGCCGAGGCGATCTTCGTCGGCGACACCTGGGGGCCCGATGTCGTCGGGCCCCGGTCTGTCGGCATGACCGCGCTATACCTGCGACGCGAAGACCGGTGGCCGGACAGCGCGGCGCCCGCCGACCCGGTCGGGTCGGGGGTGCCGGTCGGCCCCGACCTCACCGCCGTGCTGAACCTCGTCGAGGAGGCCCCGTGACCACGACCACCGAAAAGCTCGAGGCCCCGCCGGAGCCCGCGCCGGAGCCGAAGCCGGTCCCCGAGCTCGTCGCCCACCTCCGGTCCACGTACGCGTCGGGCCGCACCCGCCCACTCGCGTGGCGGCGCGAGCAGCTCGAGCGGCTCCGCCTCATGCTCGTCGAGCGGGAACCCGACCTCCTCGGGGCGCTGGCCACCGACTTGGGCAAGCCCGCGACCGAGGCCTGGGCGACCGACGTCGGGTTCGTGATCAGCGAGATCGACTACGTGCGCCGGCGCCTGCGGTCATGGATGCGCCCCGAGCGGGTGTGGACCCCGATGGTCGCCCGTCCGGGCTCGGCCCGGCTCGTGCGGGAGCCCTACGGGGTCGCGCTGGTCATCGCACCGTGGAACTACCCGGTCCAGCTGCTCCTCTCGCCGATGGTCGGCGCGCTCGCCGCCGGGAACTGCGTCGTCGGCAAGCCCTCGGAGCTCGCACCAGCGACGTCCAGCGTGCTCGCGCGGACGATCCCGAAGTACCTCGACGCGGACGCGGTCGCCATCGTCGAAGGTGGGGTGCCCGAGACCCAGGCGCTCCTCGCCGAGCCGTTCGACTACATCTTCTACACGGGCAACGGCCGGGTCGCGCGGGTCGTGATGGAGGCCGCGGCGAAGCACCTCACGCCGGTGACCCTGGAGCTCGGGGGTAAGAGCCCGGTCATCGTCGACGACGACGCCGACCTCGAGGTCGCGGCGCGGCGCGTCGCGTGGGGCAAGTACCTGAACGCCGGCCAGACGTGCATCGCCCCCGACTACGCGCTCGTCACCCGCGGCGCCGAGGAGCGCTTCGTCGAGCACATCCGCCGCGCCATCTTCGACTTCTACGGCGCCGACCCGAAGGACAGCCCGGACTACGGGCGCATCGTCAACGACCAGCACACCCAGCGGCTCGCGAAGCTGCTCGGCGGCGGCACGGCCACCGTCGGCGGGACGGTCGACCGCGCCGCCCGCTACGTGGCGCCGACCGTGCTCCAAGAGGTGAAGCCGGACGCTCCGGCGCTGCACGAGGAGATCTTCGGGCCGATCCTGCCCGTGCTCCCGGTCGACAGCGTCGACGCGGCGATCGACTACGTGAACGAGCAGGACAAGCCGCTGGCGCTCTACCTGTTCAGCCGGTCACGCGCGACGCGCGACGCGGTGCTCGACCGGACGAGCTCGGGCGGCGCGGCGGTGAACGCCACGATGTACCAGGTGTCGGTCCCGGGCCTGCCCTTCGGCGGGATCGGCCCGAGCGGGATGGGCACCTATCACGGCAAGGCGAGCTTCGACACGTTCAGCCACGGCAAGCCGGTGTTCCGCAAGTCGACGAAGCCCGACCCCGCGCTGGCCTACCCGCCGTACACGTCGCGCAAGGACCGCCTGATCCGACGGTTCCTCTGAGTCAGTCGTAGGTGCGCAGCTCGACGGTGTTGCCGTCGGGGTCGCGGACGTAGAGGCTCGTGGCGTAGCCGCGCGCGCCGAACAGCCCGCTCACCGGCCCGTCGCCGACGACGTCGAAGCGCCGGGAGGCGGCGAGCGCGTCGAGGTCAACGGGCTCGACGACCACGCAGAGGTGGTCGACGTTCACGCCCGAGCGGGGAGCCGCGAGGAGGTCGATGATCGTGCGCGGGTCGATCCGCACCGAGGGGAACGGCGCGGCGCCGCCGCGCCACTCGTCGACGCGGACCGGCTCGAGGCCGAGCTCGTCGCAGTACCAGCGCAGGGACGCCTCGACGTCGGCGCAGTTCAGGACCAGATGGTCGAGGGCGCGGGCGCGGACCACGTCAGCGGGGCAAGCCGAGGATCCGCTCGGCCACGATGTTCTTCTGGATCTCGGACGTCCCGCCGGCGATCGACGCCGCGCCGCTCCAGAGCCACTGGCGCTGCCACTTCCCGTCGGCCGGCACCTCGTCGGCGCCCCGCCAGAGCGGCGCGGCCGGGCCGCACAGCTCGACGGCGGCCCGCGAGAGGTGCTGGGTCATGTCGGTCCACGCCAGCTTCACCCAGCTCGTCTCGGGACCGGGCTCGACGCCCCGCGAGAGGCGGGAGAGCGTCCGCCAGTTGTGCAGGCGGAGGACCCGCAGCTCGACGAACGACTGGGTGAGCGCGTCCGCCGCGTCGACGTCGTCGAGCGCCCCGGTCTCCTCGGCGAGCGCGAAGAGCTCGTCGAGGTAGCCCTCGTGGACGACCTGCTCCTTGAAGGCGAAGATCGTGCCCCGCTCGTGCGAGAGCGTCGTGCTCGCCACCGCCCAGCCCTGATGGAGGCCGCCGACGAGCTGGTCGGACGGTACGAACACCTCGTCGAGGAACACCTCGTTGAACTCGGCCTCGCCGGTGAGCTGGACGAGCGGCCGGACGTCGACGCCCGGGCTCTCCAGGTCCACGACCAGGTAGGAGATGCCGCGGTGCGGTGGCGCGTCCGGGTCGGTCCTAGCCAGGCAGATCCCCCACCGGGACCACTGGGCGTAGCTCGTCCACACCTTCTGCCCCGAGACGAGCCAGCCCCCTTCGGCCGGCGTCGCCCGCGTCGAGAGCGACGCGAGGTCCGAGCCGGCGCCCGGCTCCGAGAACAGCTGGCACCACAGCTCGCTCGCGTCGAGGATCGACGGCAGCCAGCGTCGCTTCTGCTCCTCGGTCCCGAACGCGAGCAGCGTCGGGCCCACGTTGTTCACCCCGACCCGGTTCACCGGCTGGGGCGCCCGGGCCCGGGCGTACTCCATGTTCAGCAGCGCGACCTGCACCGGCGTGGCGTCCCGCCCGCCGTACGCCGCGGGCCACTGGATGCCGACCCATCGGTCCCGGGCGAGCGTCGCCTGCCACTCGCGCCCCCACGCGACCTCCTCGTCGAGCGTGGCGAACCGGGGTGGGACCTCGAGGTGTTCGGCGAGCCAGGCCCGCACCTCCGCGGCGAACGCCTGCTCCTCGTCGCTGAACGCGAGGTTCACAGGTCGACGAAGCGGGACCGGCCGTGGCGCTCGAACGAGTCGTGCAGCGTCGCCTCGTCCTCGGCCTCGAACCGCCGGTAGGTCGCCTCGCCCCGACCGCGCGTGTAGACGGGGTCGCCGCCGACCCGGTCGCGGCGCCACTTCTGGTGCACGAGGGTGCGCTTGACGATCTTGTTGGTGCCCGTCGTCGGCGGGTCGGCCATCACGCGGACGTAGCGCGGCCGCCACTTCGGCCCGATCGTCGGCTGCTCGTCGAGCCACGCGGCGAAGCGATCCGGGTCGAACGACGCCTCGGGCCCGAGCACCAGGCCGGCCATCACCTGGTCCCCCGCCTGGTCGTCGGGCACTCCGTACACGGCGGCGAGCACGACGCCGGGATACTGGGCGATGGTCGCCTCGATGGGCTGGGCGGGGAAGTTCTCGCCGTCGACGCGGAGCCAGTCCGCGTTGCGCCCCGCGAAGTAGAGGTAACGGTCGTCGTCGAGGTACCCGAGGTCCCCGGTCCAGTACCAGCCGAACCGCAGCGTCCGCTCGTTCGCCTGGTCGTTGTTGTAGTACCCCTCGAACGGCCCGGCGCCGGCCGTGTTGACGATCTCGCCGACGCACTCGTCGGCGTTCAGCAGGCGCCCCGCGGCCCCGAACCGGGCCCGCGGCAGCTCGTGCCCCTCCTCGTCGACGATCTTGACGTTCTCGCCGACCTGGCCGAGGGCGCCGGCGCGCTCCTCCACGTCCCGGTTCACGGCCACGCCGCCCTCGGTCGCGCCGTACGCGTCGATGACGTCGACGCCGAAGCGGGTGGCGAACGCCTCGACGATCTCCGGGCTGCCCTCGTTGCCGAACGCGACCCGGAGCGGGTTGTCCGCGTCGTCGGGACGTTCCGGCGTGGCGAGCAGATAGGCGAGCGGCTTGCCGGTGTAGTTGAAGTAGGTGGAGCCGTAGCGGCGGATGTCGGCGAGCCAGCGCGACGCGCTGAACCGTCGGGCGAGGCCCACCGCCGCCCCGTAGACGAGCGACGGGGCCCACCCGACCATCAGCGCGTTCGAGTGGAACAGCGGCATGCAGATGTAGCCGACGTCCTCGGACCCGAGATCCATGATGATGCCCATCCGGTTGCCCGTGACCAAGAAGCGGCGCTGGGTGCAGATCACGGCCTTCGGCGCGTCCGACGTCCCGGACGTGAAGATCAGGGCCCACCGCGTGTCGGGGTCGGGCTCGAGCCCCGGGTCCCGGTCGTCGACGGCCGCGAGGGCGTCGGCGAGGTCGCCCCCGAGCGCCCGGTCGGGGTCGTCCTGGTCCGCGAAGCGGCGGCTCGTGAGGACCGGCGGGAGGCGGTCGGCGATCGGGTGGAGCAGCTCGACGTGGCGCGGCTCGGTGAGCACCAGGGCGCAGTGCGTGTGCGTCAGGTCGCGGAGCAGGTGCTCGTCGCGGCGGGTGTGGTTCAGCCCGATGACCGCGGCGCCGGTCAGCGCCGCACCCCCCAGCGCGAAGAGGTAGTCCGGCGTGTGGTCGAGCAGCACCGCGACGTGCGCCGGGCCCTCGGCCGGCAGGCGGTCGCGGAACAGCCCGGCGAAGCGCCGCGACTCGGCGCAGAACTCCGCGTGGGTCCACACGCGGTCGGCGAACTTGATGGCGGGACGGCCGGCGCGCGCCGGGTCCTCGGCGTTCGAGCGGATCAGCGCCGCCGCGTTCGCGGCCGGCATCGCCGCCTCGCCGGGCGCGGGCACCTGGCGGTTGCGCAGCGACTCTCGGGCGGGCATGGGTCGGAGGCTACCGGCTCGCCTTGGACGTCACCGGCGTCACGCCAGCATGTCAGGGCACGGCGAGCCGCCCGTCAGCGCGCCGCTCATCGCGCGACGCGTGCCGCGTGACGAGCCGCCCGGAGCGACCGACCGATGTCCAAGAGATGGTGGTTGCCCTCGTGCACTGCGTTGCGCGCCATCCACGCCACGGTCATCTCGAGGTCGTCGCGGTAGGCGCGGCGCGCCCAGCCGTCGCCGCGCACGTACTCGAGCTCCACGGCGAGGGCCCGCGTCGCCGCCTCGAGCCCGGTGAGCACCGCGGCCGGGTCCTGGTGGTTGTAGTCACGCTCGACGACGAGCTCGTCGCGACGCATGCGCGGGAACGACGGCCGGTCCTCCTTCAGGGTCGCCGTCACGCGCTCGTCGTAGAGGGCGAACGAGTCGCGGGCGTGGCACGCGTACTCGAGCGCCGACCAGGTGTTGGGCGACGGGCGGGCTCGGAGGATGGCGTCGAGGTCCTCGCCCGGCAGCGCCCGCTCGAGCGGGACGCGGTAGCGCGGCGGGAAGGCGCGGAGCAGCCCGGGCGTCTCACGCGGTTCGCAGGCGTCGAAGTCGAAGCCGCACTCGGGACACACCCAGCCCGGCTCCGGGATGACCCAAGGGCCGTCACGCCCGTCGTCGATCGCCATGCTCTGACCGGAGCGTAGGCGCGGCGCCTCCTCGACCCCCGTCCATAGACTCGCCGGCCGTGGAGGATCGACGCGGCGCCAGCCTGTACCTCGAGATGACGGACCTCGCCCCGGACGCGTACGCCGCGTCGCGGGTCCCGGCCGTGCTCACGGGCCCGGGCGCGACGCGGGCGACGTGGTGGACGAACGTGCACCGCGACCGTGACGACCTCCCGCGGGTGCTGCCCGAGTTCGGGACCCTCGGCGTGTTCGAGGTCGAGGACAGCTTCTCGGCACCCGACGGCGTCGACGGGATCGTCGGCCACCTCTTCCACCGCACACCCCGACCCGGCCAGGGGCGCCTGACCGGCCGGCCCACGGTCGGCCTCTCGCTCGTGCTCATCAGCCCGAAGGACCCGGGCGACGCCCAGGCGCTGCGCGACTGGGCCGACTTCGTCCACCTGCGCCACATCGCCGAGGCGGCCGTCCCCGGCTACTCGATGGTGACGCCCTACGAGCACGCCGACGGGGGCGACCCGCGGTTCCTTCACTTCTACGAGATGGACACCGACGACCCCGAGACGTCGTTCAAGGCGATGACGCCGCTCGTGCGCGAGCGCCTCGACCGCGACACGTTCCGCACCTGGACCGGACACCCCGCGCTTCGCATCTGGTACGTGAACAGCTTCCGGCGCGTCGGCGAGCGGCGCCCGTGAGCGACCTGTTCGACATCGTGCACGCCCAGCGGGCGTGCCGTTCCTTCGCGTCGACCCCCGTGCCTGACGACCTCGTCGGGCGGGTGCTCGACGCGGCGACGTTCGCTCCGAGCGCCGAGAACCGCCAGCCGTGGGTGTTCGTCGTGGTGCGTGACGACGGAGCCCGGGCGCAGATCCACGACCTGACAGCACAGGCGTGGGAGATCGGCGGCCGCGCCTTCGCCGCCACGCGCCTCGAGCCCGGGCTGCTCGCCGACGTCGAGCACGGCATCGCCGGCGGCGGCTACCGGGCCGCGCCCGTGCTCGTCGTCGTGGCGGCCGACCTGCAGCGCGCTCACCCCGCGACCGTGCCGCCGTCGATCTTTCCCGCGGTGCAGAACCTGTGCCTCGCCGCGCAGGCCCTCGGGCTCGGCTCCGCGCTCACCACGCTGACCACCATGCTCTCGCGCGAGCTCGCGGCGATCGTCGGGCTCCCCGAGACCGTCACCGCGCAGGCGGTCGTCCCGCTCGGGTACCCGGCGCGCCCGCTCGGACCGCCCCGCCGCGAGCCGTTCGCGGAGCACACCCACCGCGACCGGTACGGGACCGCCTGGTAGTCAGCAGGCGACGAGCGCGCCGTCGGCCGCGGCCGAGGCCCGGATCGCGTCCATCGTGCGCATGGCGGCGACGCCGTCAGCGAACGTGGCGAGCGGGACCGGCGACGTCGCCGGTCGGCCCTCGACCCCGGCGCGGAGCGCCTCGCCGAGGCGGGTGAACGGTCCCAGCTCGAGGTGGGTGAACCGGTGACGGGGGTCAGCCGATTCGTCGGGCGGCGCGGGCAAGGCGAGGTCGGCGGGCACGTCGAGGTGGTGGGTGCCGGTCGCGTCGGCGAGCCACGCGTCGCTCCCGTCGACCCAGGCGCTCGCCCTCGTGCCGACCACCCGGGTCACCCCGGTCATCGGCCCCCACGCGCCCGCCGTCTGGGCGAGCACCCCGTCGACGCCGCCGCGCAGGCGGAACCGGACGACGAACGTGTCCTCGGCCACGTCGACGCGGTCGGACACGACCGGCAGCCGCGCGCTCACCTCGGCGAAGTCGCCGAGCCAGGCGCGCACCTGGTCGATGACGTGGGACCCCGACGCGCCGAGCCACCCCCCGCCGACGCCGTCGTCGAACCACCAGTCGGGGGTGCGCGCCGCCGGGTCCGGCACGAGCGCGACGAACTGCACCAGCGTCGCGAGCCGCACCGTGCCGAGCCGACCGTCGGCGATGGCGCGGCCGAGGACGGCCCGCTCCGGCGCGAGCCGGAACTCGTGCCCGATGAGGTGCGTCACCCCCGCCTCCTCGGCCGCGGCGAGCATCGCCTCCGCCTCGGCGGCGTCGAGAGCGAAGGGCTTCTCGCAGAGCACGTGCTTGCCGGCCCGCGCCGCGGCGATGGCGAGCGGCGCGTGGGTTGCGGGCGGGGTGGCGATGCTCACCGCCGCGACGTCTGGACGGGCGAGGAGCCCGTCGACGTCGCAGCTCGCCGGGACGCCGAGCCGCGCCGCGCGCCGAGCCGTCTTGTCGGGGTCACGCCCGACGAGCGCCAGGACGTCGAACCCCGCCGCCTGGAGCGCCGGGACGTGGACGCGGGCCCCGAAGCCCGTGCCGATGACGATCGCGCCGGGGCGGCTCACGCGGCGATCAGAAGGCGCGCGTGACGGCCCGGGTCGGCCCGAAGCTGTGCAGGGCCAGCGCGTGGAGGTTGCCGAGCCCGCCGCACACCATGACGAGCATGTGCTCGGGGTCCTCGACGAGATGGATCATCCCGGTGCCGTCGACCCGGCCGTGCTCGTGCGCCTGCACCTGGTGCGGCGCCGGCCACCACGATACGGGGAGCGCGGCGTGGGTCCACAGCCGCTCCTGGACGTCCTCGACCTTCGGGTAGGCACGTGCGATCAGGTCGGCCCACGGCGGCGCGAGGCAGGTGAAGATCTCGGCGCCGTGCCAGCCCGCGATGAACGCGTTCGTGCCCGGGAACGCGAGCGACTTGCCGATGATCTCGAGGAGGTCGACACCGTTCGTGGCGACGATGTCGGCGACGTCGATGGTCCCGGTGCAGCCGTGGATCGTCACCGCGTCGCCCTCGACACCCCGCCGGGCGGCGAGCGGCGCCCACGGGGAGCGCTCCTCCCACTCCCCCACGACGATCCCGGCGACGCGTCCCGGCTGACCGAACACGCTCTTCGAGGACACGCCGACGACCTGGCCGCCGACGTTGCGCATCATGAGGCGCGTCGCGCGGCCGATCGCCGGGGCGGGGCCGGCCTGGCCGCCGAAGCAGCCCGCGCCGTAGGGGATGCCGAGCGGGTCCCGGCTCGGGCCGTTCACGAACAGTCCGGGGACGACGCACGACGTCGTGGTGTTCAGCGCGAACAGGTTGAGGATCGGGTCGGCCATCGCCTCCACCGCGGCGCACAGCAGCGGCATCGCCTCGGACGGCGCGCCGGCCATGACCGCGTTGATCGCCAGCTTCTCGACGGTGGCGCGTCCGTTGCGGGGCGGCAGGTCGCAGAGGTGCTCGTCGGGGAAGCGGCCCGACGCCGCGACGTGGGCCCGCACGCGGTCCTCGGTCGGCGGGATGAGGGGCAGCCCGTCGCCCCAGCCGGCGTCGGTGGCGAGCTTCTGGAACGCCGCGGCGTCGTCCTCGACCTCGAGGCGGTCGCTCGCCAGCCAGTCGATGGTGCAGCCCTCGGGGCCGCAGTCGACGCGCGACGCGATCCGGCTGTCGGTCATGTCATTTCGACGCGCCGAGGGTGGCGAGCAGCGCCGGCCAGTGGTCGCGGGCGATGCCGCGCACCTCGCCCTCGGGGCGCGACTCGAGCGGATAGGGCAGCGTGTGGACGCGCAGGCCCACCCGGCCGGCGTTGGCGGCCATGGTGTGGGCCAGGGACTCGAACTCTGCTGTCACGACGACGACCGCCGTCTTGCCCTCGTGGGCGGCGGCCACGGTGTCGTGGACGCTCCACGAGGTGCACGAGCCTCAGTTGCCGAGGCCGACGATGGCGATGTCGACGTCGGTCGCGAAGCTCGCCAGCTCCGCGAACGTGCGGTCGCCTTCCTCGCCGATGCGGTTGCCGGCGTGCCAGTCGAGCACGTCGGCCCCCGCCGACTTGAGCTCGGCGCGCCACTCGTCGAGCACCCATTCCCAGGACTGCCACGTCGCGTCGCTGCGGAGGCCGACCCGGCGGCCGGCGAGGCGGCCGGCGTCGGGACCGGGGTCCGGGGTGACCTCGGGCGGCGTCGCGGTGGGGTCCAGGATCGTGATCCGGGCCATCACACCCTTCCTTGTTGCGGGACTTCCGATCGTACTGACCGGGCGGGAGACCCGAGGCGGCTGGCATGATGCCCGGCCAGCCGAGGAGGACCTGATGGCGCCAGACGGCGCGGGGCCGGGCGCGCTGGTCCCGGCGGGCAGCCCGGACGAGCTCACCGCGGCGTGGGTGGGCGCCGCGCTCGACGCGCCGGTGCGCGCCGTCGAGGTCCTCGACGCGCACTCCGGCACGACGGGTCGGGTGCGGCTCGGCGTCGCGTACGAGGACGACGCGGACCGCCCGGCGTCGGTGTTCGTGAAGCTCCCGCCGTTCGACGAGCGCCAGCGCCGCTTCGTCGACGCGGTCGGGCTGGGTGTCGCCGAGGCCCGCTTCTACCGCGACGTCGCGGCGCGCACGCCGGTGCGGCTCCCCCACGTCTGGCACGCGGCGGTCGTCGGCGACCGCTACGTGATGGTGCTCGAGGACCTCGTGGCGAGCGGCGCCCGCTTCCCCACCCCCCGCGACGCCGACCTGGTCGACTACGTCACGGCGCTCGTCGACGAGCTCGCCGCGCTCCACGCCGCGTTCTGGGCGTCACCGGAGCTCGCCGACGGCCCGCTCGCCTTCATCGGCGAGGGGCTGCGCCTCCAGTACGGGGGCGGCGGGACGTTCATCGCCCGGGCGCTCGACCGGTTCGCCGACGAGCTGCCGCCCGCGTTCCGGGCCGTGGGCGACCTCTACGTCGCCGAGACACCGGCCATCGCTGCGCTGTTCGACGACGCCACGCCGCGCACGCTCGCCCACGGCGACCCCCACCTCGGGAACCTGTTCGCCGACGGGGCCCGCCCGGGGTTCTTCGACTGGGGGATGGTGCAGCACCGCGCCGGGATGTGGGACGTCGCGTACGTGCTGTGCCAGTCGGTGCCCACCGACCTGCGCCGGGCGCACGAGCGGGCGTGGCTCGACCAGTACCGGGCGCGCCTCGCGGCCCACGGCGTGACGATCGACGCCGAGACGCAGTGGGACCAGTACCGGCTCTTCGCCGTCTATGCCTGGGCGTCGGCCACCTCGACCGCCGGCGTGGGCGAGCGGTGGCAGCGCGCCGAGGTCGGCCAGGGCGCGATGGTGCGCGCCACCGCGGCGGTCGACGACCTCGACTCGGTCGAGTTCGTGCGGGAGCGGCTCACATGAGCGCCCGGACGTGCTCAGCGAGCGCGAGCGTCCACGCCAGCGGGTCCTCGAGCCCCCACCCGTACTCGGGCAGGTCGAAGTACTCGACGGAGAGCTGGCCCCGGTAGCCGAGCGCGTCGAGGCGGGCGAGCACCGCGGCGAAGTCGACGACCCCGGCCGGGTCGTCGACGTGGAGCTGGGTGTGGCCCGGGCACCCCTGGCGCAGCTGGACGTGGTCGGCGTGCTCGAGCAGCTCGAGCGGGTCGCCGCCCCAGTCGGCGACGTGGCCGGTGTCGACGAGCAGCCGCAGCCCCGGCACCTCGGCCTGCATGGCGCGCACCGTCTCGATCGAGCACACGGTCGCACCCGCCCACGGCTCGAGCAGCGCGCCGGGGGCGCGCCGGAACCAGCGCACGGTCCGGTCCCACATCTCGGGCCCGGCGGTGGGTGCGGGCGTCGAGCACCAGCCGGGCTGGGGCTTGGGGAACGCCGTCGGGCACCCGACGGGTAGCGCCAGCGTCGCCGGGTCGACCTCGACGACGACGTCGATGTGCTCGAAGCCGAGCGCCGCCGCCTGGCGCGCCGCCTCGGGTGGCGGGGCGGGGCGGAACGGCAGGTCGAGGACGCCGAGCGGGAAGGCCACGCCCGGGCTAGGGCGTCCCGCCCTGGAACTCCATCCCGGTCGGCATCACCATGCCGACGGTCTGGAGGTGCTGGCCGAGCACCTGGTCGAAGTGCTCGGCGACCAGCTCGGGCGTCCACCCGTCCTCGCGCCACATGAACGCGATCTGCTTCGGGTGCTGGAAGATCGTGTAGGCGTAGTCGGTGCGGCCGAGGATCTGGCCGTTCACGTGCCCGGCGCGCTCCGACGCGAGGAAGACGACCAGCGGCGCGTTCAGCGCCGGGTCCTGCTCCGGCGGCGGCGCGGTGCCGGAGCGCTCGAACAAGGCGGCGGTCATGCGCGTCGCGCCCGCCGGCGCGACCGCGTTGACGGTGATCCCGTGCGGGCCCAGCTCGAGCGCCCAGATGAACGTGAGCCCCATGAGGGCGGCCTTCGCCGCGCCGTAGTTCGTCTGCCCGAAGTTGCCGCGCAGGCCGGCCGACGACGTGATGTTGATGATGCGCCCGTAGCCCGCCTCGCGCATCACGCCCCCGGCGTGGTGCGCGCAGTTGAAGGATCCCTTCAGGTGCACCGCCAGGACGGCGTCGAAGTCGGCCTCGGTCATCTTCACCAGCGTCCGGTCGCGGACGATCCCGGCGTTGTTGACGAGGATGTCGAGGCGGCCGAACGAGTCGACCGCCGACGCGACGATTCGTCCCGCGGCGTCGAAGTCGGTCACCGAGTCGTGGTTCGCGATCGCCTCCCCGCCCGCCGCCCTGATGTCGTCGCAGACCTGGGCCGCCGGGTCCTCGCCGCTGCCCTCGCCGTGGAGGGTGGCGCCCACGTCGTTCACGACGACCTTCGCCCCCGCCGCCGCCATGCCCATCGCGAACGCGCGGCCGATGCCGCGGCCCGACCCGGTGACGACGGCAACGCGGCCGTCGAGCAGGCCCACTCAGGCCGCCACCGCGGTCGCGGTGCCGCTCAGCACCTCGACCCCGTCCTGGTTCGTCACCGCGCAGGCCAGGTCGACCAGATGCTCGCCGCCCTCGTCGCGCTTGCCCGTCACGGTCGCGGCGCAGGTGAGGGTGTCGCCCGGCCACACCTGCTTGGAGAAGCGGACCTGGAAGCGGCGGAGCGCCTCGGGCCCGAACCAGTCCTTCACGACGCGCGCCATGAACCCGGCGGTGAGCATCCCGTGCCCGAACACGGACGGGTTGCCCACCGACGTGGCGATCGTGTCGTCGTGGTGCATCGGGTTGAAGTCGCCGGACGCGCCCGCGTAGCGCACGAAGTTCGTCCGGGTGAGCTTGTCGACGACGAGCGGCGGGGCCGCGTCGCCGACCGACAGCGCGTCGAAGAAGGGAGCAGTCGCCGGCACGGGCGGGAGGCTAGCCGCGGGCCCGGAAGGTGACATCGGCGTCAGGCTACGCTCGACTCTCATCGTGGAGTCCGAGCGCGCCGCGGCGAGGCCGGAGGGCCCCCGGGGCGGTCCGGGCCCGGACCGGGCGCTGCGCGCCCGCGGGCAGCGCACCCTCGGCCGGCTCCTCACCGCCGGCGCCACCGTGTTCGCCGACCGGGGATTCCACGCCGCCCGCGTCGACGACATCGTGAAGGCCGCCCGCACCTCGCACGGCACCTTCTACCTGTACTTCTCCAGCAAGGAGGAGCTGTTCCGGGCGCTCGTCGCCGAGACAACCGCGTCGATGGTCGCGCTCGCCCGGGCGCTGCCCCCGCTCACGCCCGACCGCGACGGCTACGACGCGCTCGTGGACTGGCTCGGCCGCTTCACCGACCTCTACGACCAGCAGAGCGCGCTGCTGCGCACGTGGACCGAGGCCGAGGTCGTCGACAGCGAGCTCGGCCAGGTCGGCGGCGACCTCGTCGCCCAGTTCGCGCGCGAGCTCACGACCCGGGTGCGGGCGGCGGTGCAGGACCTCGACGCCCGCGTCGCCGCCCTCGCGCTCGTGGCGATGATCGAGCGGGCCACGTACTACCTCGAGACCCGCCAGATCCGCGTCGGGCGGGCCGAGCTCGTCACCACCCTGGCCGGCGTGACGCACGCCGCGCTGTTCGGCGTCGACGCCCGAGAGCGGGCCACCGTGACCGCGACGTCTCCTGCGGGGACCCCGGTGCTACCTTCCTGACGCACTCGTCAGACACTGACAGGGGGGAGCATGAGGAAACACTGGACAGCCGCCCTCGGGGCGGCGGCGTTGGGGGTGGCGCTTGCCCTCGCCGCGGCGGTCCCAGCGGGAGCGAAGGGCGGGTCGACGACCACGACCACCACGGGTTCGCCGAAGGTCACGACCTGCACCAAGACCACGGCGCTGAAGGGCATCACGGCGGCGATGGACGACTTCCTCTCGGGGAACTCCGCCATCGCGTTCACCTACGTGGACCAGGGCGCCAAGATCGCCCCGTCGTACGCGCTGAGCGAGCAGCTCGACACGGCGGCCGGGCTCACGAGCCCCCAGACCCTGACCCTGCCCACCCAGGTCACGGTGAAGTGCACCGGCAAGAACAAGCTCACCTTCACCTACGGCCTGTACCTGAAGGACAAGACGACGAGCACGACCGGTCCGCCGCTCGGCATCACCGAGGCGGGCGACGCGCTCATCGAGCACGGCCATTGGTACATCTCGGCTTCGACGGTGTGTGACCTCGAGGCGGGGGCCGGCGCCGTGGCCGCGCAGGCCAGCAACGAGTGCTACACCGCGGCGGGTCTGCCGATCCCGCCCGCGTCGTAGCGAGCGTCCGACCGGCGTACGCCGCCCCGTGCCTTCGGGCCGGGGCGGCGTCGTCGCGTCAGGGGGCGCTCGACCCGTTCCCGGAGAGGCGCTCGCCCTGGACGGCCGGGAGGATCCGCTCCCCCACGTCGCCGAGCTCCTCGGTGCGACCCGAGAGGCTGATGCGGCCCTTCCCCATGACGACGACGTGGTCAGCGAGGGTGAGCGCCTGGCGGACGTGCTGCTCGACGATGAGCAGCGCGGTGCCGTGCTCGTGGATCGTGCCGAGCGTCTCGTAGACCTCGTCGATGATGAGCGGCGCGAGCCCGAGCGACAGCTCGTCGGTGATGAGCAGCTTCGGGGACCGCACGAGCACCCGGGCGAGCGACAGCATGCGCTGCTCCCCGCCGGAGAGGGTCCCGGCCTGCTGGCGGCGCCGCTCCCCGAGGCGTGGGAAGAGGCTGTACGCCTGGTCGAGCGCCCCGCGGCAGCCCTTGCGCCCGAAGGCCTGGCGGAAGGTGAGGGTCAGGTTGTCCTCGACCGAGAGCGTGGAGAACACCGACCGTCCCTCGGGGGCGTGCACGACGCCGAGGCGCGAGAGCCGGTAGGCGCGCATCTGGGTGACGTCGTCGCCCTCGTAGAACACCTGGCCGCCGATCGGGTGCAGCAGCCCCGAGCAGACCCGCACCACGGTGGTCTTGCCCGACCCGTTCCCGCCGAGGAGGGCGGTGACGCCGCCCTCGGCGATCGAGAACGACACCCCGAAGAGCGACCGGAATGGGCCGTAGCTCGCCTCGACGTTGCGCAGCTCGAGGATCGGCGGCGCGTCGGTCATTCGAACTCCCCGAGGTAGGCCTTGCGCACCTCGGCGTCGCCGAGGACGTCCTTCGTCGGGCCGCTCGCGATCAGCTCACCGAAGTCGAGCACGTAGAGACGGCTGACGAGGCTCGACACCATCTCCACGTCGTGCTCGACGAGCAGGACGGCGAACTCGTGCTCGGCCTGCACCGTCGCCAGGCGCTCGGCCAGGCTGTCCGTCTCGCGCACGTCGAGCCCCGACGACGGCTCGTCGAGGAGCAAGAGCCGGGGCTGGGTCATGAGGGCCCGGCCGAGCTCGACGAGCCGGCCCCGCCCGAGGCTGAGCGACTCGACGGCGTTGTCGGCCTCGACCTCGAGGTTGAGGATCTCGATCATCCGTTGGGCCAGCGCCTGCTCCTGTGCGGTCGGCTTCGACAGGTTCAGCAGGTCCTTCCAGAGCCGCCCGCTGCGGTTGCGCGCCCGCTCGGTCACGAGGAAGTGCTCGCGGACCGTCATCCCCGAGAACAGCTCGAGGCGCTGGAACGTACGGCCGATCCCCAAGCGAGCCCGCCGGTGGATCGGCATGCGCGTGATGTCGCGCCCGTCGAACTCCACCGTCCCGCCCTCCGGGCGCAGCATGCCGAGCAGGCAGTTGAAGAACGTCGTCTTCCCGGCGCCGTTCGGGCCGATGAGCCCGACCAACTCACCCGGGTACACGTCGCAGTCGACGTCGCTCAGCGCGCTGATCCCCGAGAAGCGCTTCGTGATCCCCCGGGCGCACAGGATCGGGGCGCGGGTCGTCGCCGACGTCGCGTCGGGCGCGGTCGTCGTCGTGCTCACTCGCTGCCCCCCGCGGGCGCAGGGACGGGCTCGGGCAGCGCCTCCGGCGCGGTCAATTCGGTCTCGGGTCGGCCGAGGCCCTCGGCGAGGCGGCGCGTCTCCCCCTCGTTGCCGATCGCCAGCTCGTTGATCGCGCCCTGGATGCTCGCCACGAACTGGAGCCACACGATCGTGAGCGCCACGGCGACGATCGCTACCGGCCAGCCGCTCGGCGGCGTGGCCGCCTTCAAGCGCGTGAAGAGGTAGAGGCCGACGATCACCATGCCCGTCGGGACGCGACCGTCCTTCCACGTCATCGGCGACTCGAGCCAGCCCTTCCCCTTGGCGACGCGGTCGATCTGCCACGGCAGCCACAGGAACATCACCGCGGCCGCGCCGGCGATCGTGCCGAGCAGCACGCAGTCGGTGGTGCTGCCGGGCAGGTCGCCCCAGACCTGCGTCAGCAGGAACGTGCCGGACAGGTTCCAGTGCCACCCGAAGATCGAGAGGTGCCCGTCGCTGTGGAGCATCCAGCCGAGCAGCGCGCCGAGCGCGGCGCCGCCCACGAACACGTACGCCCCGCGACGGCTGGCCCCCCGCTGGCGGCCGAGGCCCCGGTCCGCCCAGAGCATCCAGACGAGCAGGAACGCCACGCTCGGCAGCACGAACGGGAGCAGGGTCCGGCTGTGCACGTCCGTCCAGTGCCCGAGCGTCCGCACGAACGGCGGCGACCCGACGATCGTCGCGTCGAGCTGGGTCGCGGTGCGGACCAGCACGTAGAGGAGGTACAGGGCCGGCCCGGCCGCGATCGGCACGACGACGCGCGCGACCCGCGTGTAGGTCTCCGGCAGCTCGTGTTTGGCGGCGAGCCCCTTCGCGCGCACGGCGAGCGCCCGGGCCCGCGCCATCTCGACGAGGCTCTTGCGGGTCTGGTACTCGACGATCCCCTCGGGGTGGCGGGCGTAGGTGATCGCGCCGAGGCCGAACAGGATCAGGAAGATGCCGGGCGTGAGATGCAGCCCATCCTCGAGCAGCCACTGGAACACGACGAAGCTGATCCCGGCGTTCACCGCGCCGTCGACCGTGCGCGACCCCAGGGTGACGACGAGCACCACCCACGCGATGCCGAGGATCGTCGGGAACGTGGGCGCGTCGCCGACGCGCACGTCCTGACCGGACATCGCGATGAGACCACCGCCGATGCCGGCCACCGCGGCCGACAGGGCGAAGACCGTGATGCGCAGCGCGGTCGCGTTGATGCCGATCGAGGCCGCGGCGGTCTCGCTGCCCCGTATCGCCAAGAGGAATCGTCCGGTCGTGCCCTTCCGTATCAGGATCACCCCGAACGCGACGACGGCGAAGATGGCGAAGATGAGCAGGAAGAACGTGCGGTCTGACGTCGCGAAGTCCGGCCGCGGGACATGGATTCCCGCCGCGCCGTTGGAGACCTCTGGTCGGTTGAACACCACGTTCTCGATCATCAGCCCGAAGGCCAGGGTCGCCAGCGTGAGGTAGATGCCGCCGAGGCGCAGCGCCGGAAGCGAGAAGAGCGCCCCGACCGCGGCCGCCACGACCGCGCCGATGACCACCCCGAGGAGGATCGGGATCCCGTGATCGACGGCCAGATCGGCCGCGGTGAACCCGCCGATGCCCGCGAACGTCGCTTGGGCCAGCGAAATCTGGCCGGCGAAGCCGGTGATGATCGTGATGGAGAGGAACGCGACCGCGAGGGTCAGCCCGTCGGTGATGCGGAACACCCACAGTCCGCTGACGATCGTGAGCATGACCAGGATGAAGCCGCCGATGAAGATCGGGAAGATGATCTTCGTGAGCCGCTCGAGCTCGGGCGTCTTGTAGGTGTGCGCCATCGCCGGCGGCGGCGGGTCGACGCTGGCGAGCGGGTCCACGGATTCCCGTCGGGACCGGATCGACTTGACCAGCACCAAGATGAGGAACAGCAGGAGGAAGGGCAGCGACGGGCGGAGGTCCTTCGCGAGCTCGCTCGACGAGCTCACCCCGAACCAGCTCTGGAGGATGTCAGGCAGCGCCCGGTCCGCGACGCCGAGCGCCACCCCCGCGAAGAACGTCACGGGGATGCTCGTGAGCCGCCCGCACGCCGCGGCCGCGATCGTGATCACGAGCAGCAGCACGAAGATGTTGGCGTTCAGCGTCTGGGCGAGCGTGGTCAGGATGACCCCGGCGATGCCCGCCATGACGCTCGAGAGCACCCACGCGAACGCGCTGACCCGCTCCGAGTTCACCCCGGCGAGCTCCACCATCCGCGGGCTCTCCACGACGGCGCGCATCTGCAGCCCGATCGCCGTGTAGCGGAAGATGAACCCGAGGACCAGGACGGCGAGCACGGTGACGATCGCGGCGAACGCGAAGTCCCACGCCACGAAGTGGCTGCCGATGTTGAAGCCCGACGAGGTGATCCCGAACATGGGCGGGATGCTCGAGCGCGCCGTCACCGGCACCGGCTGCTGGCCGCTCACGAAGTCGAGGACGATCTGGGGCAGGGCGATGAACATGCCGAGCACCACGACGAGCTTCACCTGCCACCCGGCGGTGCGCATCGCCCGGAACAGGAACCGGTCGAACGCCAGCCCGAGCAGCGGCGAGACGATGAGGATCGAGACGACGAGTCCCAGCCAGCGGGGGTCGCCGTGCACCTCGACCAGCTCCACGTACACCGCCCCGGCCACGAAGGCCTGGGCGGCATAGGCGAAGTTGAAGACCCCGGTCGTCTTATAGGTGAGGACGATCCCGATGGCGATGAGCGCGTAGACGCAACCGAAGGGGATCCCCTCGATCAGCCACGCCGGGAGTTGGCCCACGTGCTCGTCGGACTCCGGTCTCGGTTGTGCTCCTTGTTCGCCGCCCTATGGCTGCGGCGGCGACGTCGACGGGACCGTCGCCGTGGGCGGCAGCGTCTCACTGGCCAGCGGTGGCCGGTAGTAGATGGTTGTCGAGTCGAGCGTGTCGGGCAGCGGGTTGTCGCGCGTGCACACGAACGGCTGGCCCGGCTTCCCGAACTGCGGGACGAACTTGCCGTTCACGACCTCGACGTAGGCGGTGCACGCCTCGGTGCCCGCCCCGTGGCCGTCGAAGGACCAGTTGATCGGCGGGCGCAGCCCGTTGGCCGTGTAGCCGTTGAAGCCGTTGATCGCGGAGACCACCGAGGCCTGGGTGAAGTCCTTCCCGGCCTTCTTGATGCCCTTGTAGAGCAGGTCGCCGTTGATCCACCCGGAGAGCGCCTGCTCATTGATCGGCTTGTGCTCCGCGTTCATCCACTTCATGAACAGCTGCATCTCGGGCGACTGGCTCGCGTCCTCGAAAGGCACGAAGTCGATCCCGAAGTAGATGCCGTTGAGCTCCTGGCCGTACTTCGACAGCGTCCCCGGGTCGTAGCCCTGGGGCGCGTAGAACTTCACGCTCGTCAGGCCGGCGCGTTGGAGGTCTTGGGCGACGTTGACCTCCCCGGACACGTCCATGCAGGTCGCGACGAACTGGACGTTCTTCGACTTCATCTGGTCGATGTCGGAGCCGAGGTCGGTGAACCCGAACGCCAGGCTCGAGTCGACGAGCGCCACGTTCAGGCCGTACTTCTTGAACCCGGCCTCCTCGCCCTGCGCGCACTGCGCCGACTGCGACGCGGTGTAGGCGAGGATCGCAACGTTCTTGGCGCCGATCTGCTGCGCGATGTACGCCGGCGCCTCGGACGGGCAGACGAAGCAGAGGAATGAGCCCTTCTCACCGAAGAGGTTCGCGGCGCCCTGGCCGCCCGGCGTGACCTGGCCCGGGGTCGGGTAGCCGTACTGCCAGCCGGCGTCGATGTTCCAGCCGAACGTCGGCACGCCCTTCGCGGCGAGGTAGCTCGCGCCGGCGAAGATCTGGGTCACGACCGGCGCCACGGCGAAGACGTGCTGCTCCTCGACGAGCGAGCGCGCCTCCTCCACGTCTTGGGACGCCCGGGACTGGTCGTCGAGCTTGGCGACGAGCTGGAACTTGCGGCCGTACACGCCGCCCTTGCTGTTGATGTAGTTGAAGTAGGCCTGCAGGCCGTCGAACCCGGAGGCGTACGGCTGGCCGACCGGGTTGGTGATCCCGGCCATCCCGCCCACACGGATCGTGGTGGCGGTGACCCCCTGCCGTCCGCTGGCGCTGGTGCTCTGCGCACCGACGGGGCTCGCGGCCACCGCCAGGCACAGTGCGGCGGCGACCAACGCGACGATCATCGCCCGCACGGAACCGTTCCAACGCATCGGTACTCCCCCCAAGTCGACCGACGATTCCCGGCACTCTAGCCACATGTCCGTCTGACGCATATGTCAGGTCCGGCCGCGCGGCGGTCGAACGGCTGACGCTTCGTCAGGCGCGGGACCTCGTGCGCCACGGCACGATGTGCGCCCGGAACCGCAGCGAGCGGTCCGACGACCACGGTGCGTACGGCGCCATCGTCAAGCCCGCGAGGCTGATGAGGAGCGAGTCGTAGTTGACCCGCCAGCCCGCGAAGTCGCGCCACGCCCGGTCACGGTTCGGCCGCACCGGGACGCCGGCCCCGCCGAGCCGTTCGTACGCCTCGTCGAACTCGGAGCGGGCGATGCTGATCGGGTCGTCGGCCCGCGGGTCGGGGTCGAAGGGGATCCGGTAGAAGGTCGCGATCTCGCGGAACGCGAGCGTCCCCGACCGGATGCAGAGCCCGGCCTGCGGCGACCACGGGATGGCGAGGGTCGACTGGGCCAGGGACGCCGCGTCGAGCAGCGCCCCCGCGGCCGTCACCCAGGAGCGATCCGGGTTCGGCGAGCGGAAGAAGCTGAGGATGCCGAGCGAGGTGTGCGTCTCGGCGATGTCGGCGAACCAGTCCTCCCACTGGCCCCACAGCTCGGGCAGCTGCTCGTTCCAGCCGATCGCGTGGTAGCGGGTCAGCAGCTCGACGGCGCTCGGCGGGGAGCCCGCTCGGGTGGCGAGCTTCGCGACGGCGAGCTCCCGGCGGGAGAACGCGCTGTAGATGGTGGGGAGGTACGCGATGAGCAGCGCCAGGAGCCCCAGCCCCGACCCCGCCTCGATGAACACGAGGATGTAGCTCGGGATCCCGGCCGGGACGTTGATGAAGCCGAGCGTGAAGAACGACGATCCCGACAGCCCGAAGGCCCGGTGCCAGGACGCGATGCCGAGCGCCCCCTTGTAGAGCAACGTGAACCCGATGATGTCGATCGCCATCCACATGAACACGAGGCCGAAGAGGCCGACCGGGGCGTAGAGCGCCATCACCCGGTCCCGGGCCTCGTAGCTCCGGGTGTCCCGGGCGAACGCGTCGAACACCCGGTGGGCAATCGTGAAGTACTCCCGGGTCAGGAGCGGCGCGACCCCGCGCGGCAGCACGAAGGTCCGCAACGCCGCGTCGAACACGATCAGGATCAGGGCGATCCCGACCAGGCAGAGGACGACGTCCGCGGCAACGTCCATCCGGCCAGCCTGTCAGGCGTCGTCCCGGCGCGGCCGGGCCCGCCCCCGCTTCACCTCGCCCCGGCGACGCTTCGCGTCGACGCGGGCCTGCCGGGCGGCCCGGGACGGCGCCGTCGCACGGCGCGGCCGCGGGTAGCGGAGGCCGGCGGCCAGGCGGGCGGCGAGCCGCTCGAACGCCAGGTCGCGGTTGCGGGCCTGCGACCGCGTGTCCGCCGCCCGGGCGCGGACGACCGGCCCGAGCCGCGCCCGGAGCCGGGCCCGCTGGCGGGCGTCGAGCGAGCGGGACGCGCCCACGTCGAACGCGACCTCGACCGCGGTGTCGGACGTGTTGGCGTGCTGGCCGCCGGGCCCTCCCGAGCGCGAGACCCGCACCGCGACCTCGTCCCGGTCGATCCGGCACGAGGGGCTGACCCGCAGCCAGCGCGGCACGGGGCGCGACGGTACCCGGGCCGGCGACCACGCCGTCCGGTTACCCCCCGGTAGAGTGCGCCGCGCCGCCATTGACAGCCCATAGCGGGCTTCTAGAGTGGCGACACCGTGACGGCCGTCACAGGCCCACCACGGTGCACAACACGGCCTGGGGGCGCTTGCGCCCCACCAGTTCTGGGGGGAACAACGTGGCCGAACGGCACCGGCATGCACCTCGCGGGCTCGTCCGCATCCTCGCCATCGTCGCCGTCGCGGCCATGGTCGCGACGGCGGTCAGCTCCCTCGGCGGGGCCGCGGGCGCGTCGAGCAGCCACCAGGGGAGCGGTGGCGACATCAAGTTCGGCCTCGAGGCCGAGACCACCGACTACTGCCTGAGCCGCGCCCAGCTCGCCATCTCGGGCATCCAGGTCGTGGCCGCGATCTACGACACGCTCACCGTGCCCAACAGCCGGGGCGTCGCCGTGCCGTACCTCGCCAAGTCGGTCACCCCGAACGCCAACTTCACGCAGTGGACGATCGGGCTGCGCCCGAACATCAAGTTCCAGGACGGCGAGGCGCTCGACGCGAACGCGGTGAAGCTGAACCTCGACACGTACGCGTCCCTCCCCGGCGGCGTGCCCGCGGCGGAAGGCCCGCTGTTCACGATCTACCTCGGGTTCATGCAGAGCGTGAACGTGGTCGACCCGCTCACGGTGCAGGTCAACCTCAAGACGCCCGTCCCCGCGTTCGCCGCGTACCTCTACTCGGTGGGGCGCATGGGGATCATGGCGCCGGCCCAGATCAACGGGAACTGCTCGACCGACATGATCGGCACCGGCCCGTTCAAGCTGCAGTCCTACACCCAGAACGTCTCCACCATCGTGGCGAAGAACCCGAACTACTGGCAGCCGGGGTACCCGAAGGCCAACTCGATCACCTTCATCCCGATCCCCGACGGCCCGGCCCGCAACACCCAGCTGCAGGGCGGCTCGGTCGACATCACCCACCAGTCGAGCGGCCTCGAATCCCAGGCCCTGCGGAACCTGAGCGGCATCCACACCCTCGTCCAGGGTCCGGGTGAGCGCGAGATCGTGCACCTGTGGCTGCTGTCGAACAAGGCACCGTTCAACCAGCAGATCGCGCGCACCGCGATGAACGCCGCGGTGAACAAGGACGAGATCAACACGATCCGCAACAAGGGCGTCTTCCAGGTGGCGAACGGAGTCTTCGACAGCGCCATCCCCGGTTATCTGGCGAACGCGGGCTACCCGGCGTACAACCTGGCGAGGGCCCAGAAGCTCGCGGCCCAAGCGAAGGCCGCGCTCGGCGGCCAGTTCAACGTCGTGCTCGGCACCACGACCGACCCCGACGCCAGCGCCGAGGCCCAGCTCATCAAGGAGGAGGCCGCGAAGGCGGGGATCAACGTCACGATCGCCCAGTTCGACCAGGCGACGCTGATCAACAAGGCGCTCGCCGGTCAGATCGACATCCTCGCCTGGCGGAACCTCTACGGGGAGTTCACGAACCTCAGCGACCAGGACACCTACGTGTGGTTCGCCAGCCCGAAACTCGGCTACCTGACGAACTTCGGCAATTTCGACGACCCGCAGATCCAGTCGCTGCTCGACCAGGGGCG
>JBPYDT010000047.1:0-27440 GCA_051986275.1 Acidimicrobiia bacterium
CCGGCGAGCTGCTCGTGCAGATCCCCGGCGCGACGTCGCTCGGGGAGCGCCTCGAGTTCGCCCGCGAGTTCTCCCAGCCCACGAGCCTCATCGCGGTGATGATCGTGATCCTCGTGATCGGGATCCTCGTGGACGAGCTGGTCTTCGGCACCGCCGAGCGCGCCATCCGGCGCCGGTACGGCCTCGTCGACGAAGCCGCCGGGTCTTAGGTCTCCCGGAGCGAGGCGCTCGCCCGGGCGACGCGCGAGACGGCCCACGTGGCGGCGAGGACGCCGACGAGCATGACCGCCATCGTGAGCGCGAGGCGCGGGGTGAACGCCGACCCGGACGTCCCCGGTGCCGTCCCGTGCAGGAACCATGGAGCGTGCGCCGCGATCGACGCCCACCACACCGCGGTCGCGGCAGTGACGACGATCATCACCCCGGCGAGGCCGACGGCCAGCGCCGCCTCGAACGCGACGACGCCGGGGGAGAGGTCGAGCCGCCGCGTGACGGTGACGGCGGCGGCGGTCCAGAGGACGAGCGCGGCCGCGGCGAGGAGCGCCCACGACAGGAACGCCGCGCCGTACGGCCAGGACGCGCCGTTGCGCTGGGCGTTCGAGAGCGAGTGGGCCCACGGGAGCAGCGCGCCGAACGCGACGACCGCGAGCACGCTGAGCGTCGCCGCCCGTCGCGCGGGCCGCCGCAGGACCGACCACCCGCCGGCGGCGAGGAAGCGCAGGAACGCCGGCAGCACGGCGAGCGCGCCCAGAACCATCAGCCCGGCGCCGATCGTCGCAGCGACGACCACCGCGTCGAACGCGCTCGTGGGCAGCGCCCGCGACGCGGTCGGCACTGCCGCGTCGTAGTGCTCCGACAGCTTCTGGAAGCTCGCACCGGCCAGGACGAACGGGACCCACGCGCCGAGCACGACGAGCGACCAGGCGCGCATCCGCACCGCGGGCGGCTGGCCGTCACCGACGAGACCGGCGTGGTGCAGCCGCTCGCGCGCGCCCGAGGCCGCGATCGCGACACGGAACCGCCACGACGGCCGACGGTCGCCCAGCTCGTCCTGCATGAGCGCGACGAGCTCGTCGCCGTACCGCACCCGCCACGCCGGGGGGTACCAGCGCAGAAGGCGCGCCGGCTCGCGGGCGCTCACCGCGCGCCCCACGCGAGACGGAGGCGCTCGTCGCCCACCTCGACGATCTTGCGCAGCTCGGCGACCGCCTCGGCGAGCGCCGCCGCGCCCGCGGCGGTGAGCCGGTAGGGGCGGCGCCGGTCGTCGGCGTCGAGCGGCTCGATCAGGCCGCGCTCCTCGAGCCGGGTGATCGCGCCGTACAGCGCGCCGGGTCCGAGCCGGACCCCGGCGAAGGCCTCGATGTCCTTGGCCAGCGCGTGGCCGTGCTTCGGTCCCGCGGCGAGGCTGGTCAGGATCAGCAGCGGCGGGTCGTTCGCCCGGCGGGCTGACGTGGTGCGGGCCACGACCAGGACGCTACTACGTAGGACGTAGTAGCGTCGAGTCGGGGCCGCCCGACGTCAGCGCTTCTTCGGCTTCGTGGTCGTCGTGGTGGTCGGCGCGATCGTCGCCGCGGGGTTGGCGGTCGTCTGGACGCCCGAGGACTCGAACACGCTCGGGTAGAGCTCGACCCACGTCTTCCCGGGGGTGAGCTTGATCGGGGCGCCGGTCGCGTCGGTGTACTGGATCGGCTGCGTGTTCGTGGAGCGAGCCCAGTGGCCCTGGACCTCGCGGCCGGCGCTGAACACGTCGACGTCGCCGTTGCCAACCGTCTGGTAGTTGCCGCCCTCCGGGCTGTTGAGGCAGCAGCCGACGAACTGCACGATGACGTTCGTGGGCGCGATCTGCGCGCCCGGGCCGTCGGTGTCCGTGAACGGCGTGAGCCCGATGCTGCGCTTCCACGTGTTCGACGCGGCGTCGTACGTGTAGGTCGGGCGGTACTGGTCATCGAAGTGCACGGTGAACGACGACACGCCCGTCCCCGCGAACGGCTGGCCGGTCGGCAGGTACTGGAACAGCGGGGCCGGCGGAATCGGCTTGCCGCCCCGGGCGAGCAGCAGGTTCGTCACCGCGTACAGGTTGTGCGGCGCCACCTTCGTCTTGTCGCGGATGAGCGCCGGGTCCGAGCCGGTGTCGACGATCACGTTGACACCCGGCGTCGCTGCGATCGCCTGCACCGTCTCGTTGATTCCGCCCGAGTAGGCGAAGATGCCGCCGAGCGGGGCGAGCAGGTCCGGGTCCATGATCCGGCCCGACCGGACGGGGCCGGCCATCGGCGGGATCGTCGAGTTGAAGACCGCGATGAACCGCGTGATGCCCGCCTCGGTGATCTCCTCGTACACCACGTCCGCCGCGTCGAGGCCCGTCTGGGGTCGGGCCTCAGGAGTGTTCTCGATCTTGATCGACAGCGCGGGCCGGGTGAGGCTCTGGCCGGACGGGTCGGGGAGGCCGGTGAGCGGGGCGATCGGCGGCCCCGGGGTCGTCGTGGTGACGACCGGCTTCTTCTTGGTCGCCACGTTGCCCCCACCGCCACCGCAGGCGGCAGCCCCGACGGCGAGCGCGGCGAGCAGGACGATCCAGCGTGAGCGCATCGGAGTGTTCTAGTCGATGGACCACCCCGGGCGGGCATCGCCCCTAACGGGGCACGTCACGGCGTCGCGACGTCGCGGGCGAGCGCGCGGCGGTCCACCTTGTCCATGGCGGTGAGTGGCAGCTCGGCCACCACGCGCAGGTCCTCGGGCAGCTTGTAGCGCGCCAGGTGGTCGGCGCCGTACTGGCGCAGTGTCTCGAGCGACGGCGGCCGCGCCGGGTCGGCGGGCACGACGACCGCCACGCCGACCTCGCCCATCACGTCGTCGGCGCGCGGCACGACCGCTACCGCGCCGACGGCGGGGTGGGCCGAGAGGCACGCCTCGACCTCGACCGGGTACACGTTGTACCCGCCGCGCACGTACATCTCCTTGGTGCGACCGACGAGACGCAGCCGGCCGCGCTCGTCGAGCCAGCCGAGATCCCCGGTGCGCACGAACCCGTCCGTCGTGAACGCCGCGGCCGTCGCCTCCGCATCGTGCCAGTAGCCCGACATCACCGCGGGGGAGCGCAGACAGACCGCGCCCACCTCGCCGTCGGGCACCACGCGGTCGTCGTCGTCGAGGAGCCGGAGCTCGACGACGGCGTGCGGCCGGCCCACGCTCACCACCGCGTCCTCCTCCGGGTCGTCGAAGGCCGTCCCGAGGCCGATCCCCGCTTCGGTGCACGAGTACCGCGTGGCGAGCGCGGCGCCGAACCGGGCGCGGGCCTCCTCGGCGAGCCCCGGCGTGATCGGCCCGCCGCCGGCCACGATGAAGCGCACGCTCGTCAGGTCGTAGTCGTCGAAGTCGGGCTGGCGGAGCATGAGCGCGAGCTGGGTCGGCACGCCGCCGACCGAGGTCATCCGCTGCTCGGCGAGCAGCTGGAGGGCCCGCCGCGCGCTCCATCGAGTGAGGATGAAGCTCGTCCCGCCGCGCCGCAGGTTGCCCGCGAGCTTCGTCATGAACCCCAAATGGGCGAAGGACGTGCCCGTGAAGCTCCGCGCCCCGCCGCCCCACGTGTCGCCCACGTCCGTCGCGGTGATGCACGCGAGCTGGCGGTTGCCGTAGAGCGAGCCCTTTGGGACCCCCGTCGTGCCGGACGTGAACACGATCGCGACCGGCCGCTCCGGGTCCTCGGGCAGCGCGGGCGGCACCTCGCCGGCGCGGCGCAGCGCGGCGTGGAGGGTCGTCGCGTCGGCGGCGGGCGCGAGCTCGACCGCGTCGAAGCCGGTCGGGACGAAGCCCGGCGCGGCGAGCACGAGCCGCGGCTCGGCGCGCTCGAGCACGGTGTGGCGCTCGTCGCTCGTCAGCCGGTCGTTCACGCCTGCGGTGATCGCCCCGACCTTCGCGGCCGCGAGATAGGCGACGAGGTACTCCGGGCCGGGAGGCAGCACGAGCGCGAGCACGTCGCCCACGCCGAGCCCGCGCGCCGCCAGCCCCGCGCCGAGCTCGTCGGAGAGCCGGTCGAGCTCGCGGTAGCTGAGCGACCACCCCGCTTCCGTGATCACCGCCGGTTGGTCGGAGAAGCGCCGGGCGGCTTCGCGTAGGGTGGCGGCGAGCATGATGCGCTCTCGAGATTCGGTACCGGACGGCGCGGGTACGACGCCGGTTGTGTCGGACGGCGAATCGTACAAGTCGACGGCGCACGAGGCGTCCCAGCCGGGACGTCCGGCCGAGCAGCGTGAGCTGCGCGCGCAGGGGCGGCGCACGCTGCGCCGGCTGCTCGACGCCGGGCTGCGGGTGTTCGCCCGACGCGGCTACCACGCGGCGCGGGTCGACGACGTGGTGCGGGCGGCGCGCACCTCGCACGGCACCTTCTACCTGTACTTCTCCAACAAGGAGGACCTGCTGCGCGCCCTCGCGGTGGACTGCGCGGACCGTCTCACGGATCTGGCCTCTGACGTCGGCCCGATCGGCCCCGACGCCGCCGGCCGGGCCGAGCTCCACCGCTTCCTCGGCCGCTTCCTCGACATCTATCGGCACTACGGGCCGGTGATCCGCGCCTGGATGGAGGACCAGGTCGGGGACCGGCACGTCGACCGCCTCGGGGTGCGGGCCTTCACCGCGATCGGCGAGCGGCTGGCGCTGCGCATGCGCGAGGGCGGCCAGCACCCGCCGGCGGGCCAGCGCGCCACCGTGGGCGCGCTCATGGCGCTGCTCGAGCGCTTCAGCTACGGCGTCGCGTCGGGCCGTATCGCGGCCGACGACGACGCGCTCGACACCCTCACCACGGTGGTGCACCGCGGGTTCTTCGGCGCGGCGGTCCCGGCCGCCTGATCAGTCGACCCCGAGGATCGCGGTCGACGCCGACGAGAACCAGCCCCCGGTGCCGTTCACGCAGCACAGCGCGGCGTCGGTCACCTGCCGCGCGCCCGCTTCGCCGCGCAGCTGCCGCACGGCCTCGACGAGCAAGAACATGCCCCGCATCCCCGGGTGACAGGCCGAGAGCCCGCCGCCGTCGGTGTTCGTCGGCAGCGCCCCGCCGACCCGCAGCCGGCCGTCGGCCACGAAGGCGCCACCTTCGCCCTTCCCGCAGAACCCCAGCCCCTCGAGGGTGAGCAGCACCATCGGCGTGAACGCGTCGTAGAGCTGGCAGCAGTGGATGTCGGCCGGCGTCAGGCCGGCGCGCGCGAACGCGAGCTCGCCCGACCGGCGCGCTGGCGAGTCGGTGAAGTCCGGCCACTCGCTCATCGTCGTGTGCGAGATCGCTTCGCCAGTCCCAAGCACCCACACGGGGCGCGTCGCGAGATCTCGGGCCCGGTCCTCGCGGGCGAGCACGACCGCGCCACCCCCGTCGCTGCGGATGCAGCAGTGCAGCTTCGTGAGCGGCTCGGCGATCAGCCGCGACGACGCGACGTCCTCCAGGGTGATCCGATCCCGGTAGTACGCGTCCGGGTTCAGCGACGCGTTGTAGCGGGTGGACACGGCGATCTCGGCCAGCTGGTCGATCGTCGTGCCGAACTCGTGCATGTGACGGCGGGCCGACATCGCGTACTTCGAGATCAGCGTGTGCCCGTACGGCGTCTCGTACTGCACCGGCCCTCGGGTGCCGAACGACAGGTTGGCGGTGCGCCGCCGCCGCTTCAGGTCGGCGCGGGCCGTCGAGCCGTACGCCAGCACGACGACCGACGCGTGGCCGACGGAGATCGCCTCGACGGCGTGCTCGACCATGAACTCCCACGTGCTCCCGCCGACCCCGGTGCCGTCGACCCACGACGGCTTCAGCCCGCAGTACTCGGCGACCTCGATGGGCGCGAGGAGCCCGGTGCCCGACGAGCCGAAACCGTCGACATCGTCTTTCGTGAGGCCGGCGTCCGCGAGCGCGCGGCTCGCGGCCTGGTAGTGGAGCTCGTACGCGGTGCGGTCGTCGACCCGGCCGCAGTCCGAGAGGGCGGCTCCGACGAGCGCGACCCGCGGCGCGCCGCTCAGGGTGCGCGCCGCGTGATGGTCAGCGCAGCCGCCACTCGACCCTCGTCCCGCTCTCGAAGAGCTTTTGTCCCTCGGCGATCGAGTCCTGGTTGGTGCCCAGCCCGACGAACGCGTAGCCGAGCGCCACCGCCTGGCGGTTCGAGAGCTCGCGGGCCGCCCAGATGGCGCGCACCGTGCCCTGGATCGCGAGCTGGGGCTGCGCGGCGATGACGCCCGCGGCCCACGCCGCCGCGTCGTGGAGGTCGCCGGCCGCCACGACCTCGGACACGAGCCCGATCTCGTACGCGCGCCGCGCCGAGAGCCGCTCGTGGTTGCCGAGCAGCGACAGGCGCATGATCTCGCCGAACGGCATGCGGTCGTGCATGTGGATCGGCTCGAACGCCGCGGTCATCCCGTAAGTGACGTGGGGATCGAAGAACGTCGCGTGCTCCGCCGCGATGATGAACTCGACCTCGCCGAGCATGTAGAAGGCGCCGCCGCACGCCATGCCGTTCACCGCGGCGATCACCGGCTTCCAGAGGTCGGAGCTCTTCGGCCCGATGTTGTCGCCCGGGTCGTTGAAGTGGAACGGCGTGCCGCCGCGTGAGCCGACGACGTCGGCGTCGGTCGTGTCGTCGGTGTCGCCGCCCATCTGCTCCATCCGGTCGATGCCGGTGCAGAAGGCCTTCTCCCCGGCACCCGTCAGCACGACGCAGCGCACGGACTCGCGCCAGCGCAGCGCCCGCCAGCAGTCGTGCAGCTCGCGCTGCATGAGCGAGTTGAACGCGTTGTGGCGGTCGGGCCGGTTCAGCGTCACCCAGGCGACGCCGTCCCGCTCCTCGTACGCCAGGGTTTCGTAGTCGGGAAACGACCCCATGTCGGCGGAGCTATCGCCGCCGCTGGGCGTCGATGCCGGGGTTGGCCGTGTGGAAGGCGTAGCGCCCGAGGATGTGGCCGACCTGGGCGGGGTCCCACTGGGTGGGCTTGCCCTCCTGGTCGGTGGCGAAGAACTCCTCGCCCATCCGCCACGGCTCGTAGATGCACAGCGAGTTGCCCACCATCCGCAGCACCTGGCCGGTCACGGGCTTGGAGTCGTCCGAGGCGAGCCACACGACGGCCGGCGCCGAGTTCCCCGGGTTCATGCCGTCGAAGCTGTCGTACTCCTCGGGGTTCTTCACCACGATGTCGGAGCGGGCCTGGCCCACCATCCGGGTGAAGCCGCCGGGGCCGATGCAGTTGGCCCGCACGCCGTAGCGGGAGAGCTCGAGGCTGGCGATGATCGTCATCGCCGCGATGCCGGCCTTCGCCGCGCCGTAGTTGATCTGGCTGGCCTGGCCCTGGAGGCCGGCGCTCGACACGGTGTTCACGATCGAGGCGCTCGGCTGGCGGCCCTCCTTCGACTCGCCCCGCCAGTAGACGGACGCGTGGTGCATCGTGTTCCACGACCCGTACAGGTGGACCTTCAGCACGACGTCGAAGTCCTCGGGTGACATCGTGAACATCATCCGGTCGCGCAGCACGCCGGCGTTGTTCACGAGGACGTCCAGGCGACCGAAGGAGCTGATCGCGGTGTCGATGATGCCCTTCGCCCCGTCGAAGTCGGCGACGCTGTCGTAGTTCGCGACGGCCTCGCCGCCGCGGCCCTCGATTACCTCGACGACCTGGTCGGCGACCTTCTGGTCGGCGCCGTCGCCCGTCACGGAGCCGCCGAGGTCGTTGACGACGACTTGGGCGCCGTGGTCGGCGAGCAGGATCGCCTCGCCGCGACCGACCCCGTTGCCGGCGCCGGTCACCACCGCCACCTTGCCGTCGAGCAACCCCATTTGCGAGTCCTTCCCGCTTCGTTGGAAACTGACGCCGGCGTCACCGTATCGCGCCGTCCGACGCGTCGGTCAACTGCGCGCGCGAACTAGGGGAGCACACATGGCCGTGGACCGCAGCATCGTCGGCAAGCCGACCGCGGCGAACAAGGTGCGGGTCGAGCGCGGCCCGGTCAGCTTTTTCGCCGCCGCGGTCCTCGACAACAACCCCGTGTATCGCGACCCGGCCGCGGCGCGGGCCGCCGGGTTCGACTCGATGCCGGCGCCGCCCACCTTCTCGTTCGCGATGCAGCACATGGGCCGCTGGGACGAGGACCAGCCGGCCGACCCGACGCAGGGCCAGAACCCGATGCACGGTGTCATGGGCGCGCTGCACGGCAAGGGCGCGCTGATCCTGCACGGCGAGCAGGAGTTCACCTACCACCGACCGATCGAGGTCGGCGACGTCCTGTCGGGCGAGGGCCAGGTCGTGGACATCTACGAGAAGGAGACCGACAGCGCGGTCATGACCTTCGTCGTCGTCGAGACGGCCTGGAAGGACGACAAGACGGGCGAGCCCGTTGTGACCGAGCGCTTCAACCTCATCGGCCGCGCCCGCAAGGGCTGAGCCACGACGCGGGAGGCGAGGATGGGACGTCTCGACGGACGGGTCGCGGTCATCACGGGGTCCGGGCAGGGGATCGGCTTGGCCTACGCCGAGCGGTTCCTCCAGGAGGGCGCGCAGGTCGTGGTCGCCGAGATCAACGAGGACCGGGCGCGCTCGGCCATGACGCACCTCGACGGCAAGGGCGACGTCGAGTTCGTGAAGACCGACATCTCGAGCGAGCAGTCGGCGCTCGACTGCGCCAAGGCCACGAAGGACCACTTCGGCAAGCTCGACATCCTCATCAACAACGCCGCGCTGTACTACGACATCGACAACGCCCGCAACGACTACGAGTACCTCCAGCGCGTCTTCGCGGTGAACCTCCACGGCGCGTGGCTCATGGCGCGGGCCTGCGCGCCCCACATGGTCGAGAACCACTGGGGCCGGATCATCAACCAGTCGTCCGGCGCGGCGTACATGTACACGATGGCCCCGCCCGGCGACTTCCAGGAGGTCGGGGCGTTCACCTACAGCCAGACGAAGTGGGGCGTCGTCGGTCTGACCAAGTTCCTCGCGGGCCAGCTCGGTCAGTACAACATCACGGTGAACTGCATCGCGCCCGGCGTCACGATGACAGAGGCGACGAAGAAGATCGTCCCCGACAGCATCATCGACATGCTGCCGATGATGAGCCCGATGAAGCGCAAGCTCGACGCGTGGGACCTCACCGGCACCGCAGTGTTCTTCGCCAGCGACGACGCCGAGCTCGTCACCGGGCAGCTGCTCTGCGTCGACGGAGGATCGGTGATGCCGGCCTGAGCGGCCGGCATCACTCGACGGCGCCTCGCTCTCGCAGGTCGGCCTGCTCCTCGGCGGACAGCCCGAGGACCTCGCCGAGCACCCAGTCGTTGTCCTGTCCGATCGTCGGGCCAGCGCGCCAGTAGCCCGACGGTCCGTCTGACAGCCGGAACCCGGTGTGCTCGTACAGCGCCGGTCCCATGATCGGGTGGGTCAGGCGCACGAAGTGCCGCCGCGCCGCGACCTGCGGGTCGTCGTGCACGTCGCCGAAGTCCTCGACGGGGACGGCCTCGAGGCCGAGGGGCTGCAGCGCCGCGCACAACTCGGCGCGCGAGCGGGTGGCGGTCCATGCCGCGACCGCGGCCTCAACCTCGTCGACGCGCTCGAGCCGCGCCGCGAGGGTCGCCAGCGACGGGGCGTCGAGGCCGACGAGCGGCGCGAGCGCGGCCCACGCCGCGTCGTCCCACGCCGCGATCGCCACCCACCGGTCGTCAACGTCCCCCTCGGGCGCGCACGGGAACGCGCCGTGCGGGACGGCGCGGGGCGACCGGTTGCCGTCGCGCGTGCCGACCTCGCCGGTCCGCTGGTAGGCGACGAGCCACGGCGCGAGCGCGTAGACCCCCGTCTCAACCTGTGCCAGGTCGAGGTACACGCCGCGGCCGGTGCGTTGCCGGTAGGCGAGCCCGGCGGCGAGCGCGGTCGCGACGAAGCGCGGGGCGAGCGAGTCGGTGATGGTGCCGTGCGGTCCCACCGGCGCCCGGTCGGGCCACCCGGTGAGCCAGTTGAAGCCGGAGAGCGCGGCGCCCTGCCCGCCGAACCCTGGATAGTCCTTGTGCGGGCCCGTCTGGCCGTTCAGGCAGGCGCTCACCATCACCAGGTCGGGCCGGTGCGCGACCAGCGTGTCGTAATCCAGTCCGAACCCCTTCATGGCGCGCGGGGCGTAGTTCTCGGCGACGGCGTCGGCCCACTCCGTCACGAGGCGCAGCACGAGAGCGACGGCCGCCGGGTCCTTCAGGTTGAGCGCGACGTTGCGCTTCCCGACGTTCAGCTCGTCGTACATCGTCGAGCCCTCGAGCCCGTGCGGGTTCTCCGGGCCGAGCGCGTAGACGCGAAGGAAGTCCGGTCGGCTCCGCGACTCGACCCGCAGCACGGTGGCGCCCTGCTCGACGAAGTAGCGGGTAGCGATCGGCCCGGCCGCGCCCGAGCCGAACTCGAGGATGCGCACGCCGCTCCACGCGCCGGCCGCGTGGTCCGCGGGAGGAGTGGTCGGCGCCGGCCGCCGCGTCCAGGTGGTGTTGCCCGGACGCGTCGGGGCGGGGGCACGAGGGGCAACGGGGGCGACCCGCCCGTCGGCGTCCCGCGCCTGCACGAAGGACGCCGCGAACTGGTCCACGTCGCCGAGACGGGTGAAGACCCCGCGCGCGCCGAGCTGCTCGCTCGCGAGGATCTCGGGCGGCGAGTTGGCCGGTGCCAGCATCAGGTTGGTGTCGCAGGCGATCTCGTAGAGGTCACGCATGGTCCGGCCGGCGAAGTACTCGGCGATCGGGGCCTCGACGGCGCGGAGCACCGCCTCGTCGGCGGTGTTGGGCGACCACGTCGACCAGTCCTGTGCTTCGAGGGCGGACGCGTCGAGGCCCGACTCGGCGACGAGGCGCGTGATGAGCTCGAGGCTCGGCACGCGGGCCTTCCCGCCGCGCAGCCCGAACGACACGAACCCGTCCTTCGTCGGCCAGATCTCCTGGGTCCGGCCGATGTTGGCGCCGCGACGCGCGCCGCGGAACCCGGTGTGCTCGAACCGTGCCGGCGTGCCCATGTTGGCGCTGAAGACGGTCTCTTGCATCGAGACGTCGACGCGCTGGGGCCGCCCGGTCCAGAGCGCGGTGATGGCGGCGAACGCGGCCTCGGGGCCGGTGTGCCCGTACCCCGACGGTTCGGTGCACCGCACCGGCGCGCGGTCCGGGTCGCCCGTGTTGAACATGTTGGCGCTCGCGGCCATGACCCCGAGGTCCGACGCGCGCCAGTCGGCGCGGGGACCCGACGAGCCGAACGGCGTCACGCGCACCCACACCGCGCGGGGGGCCAATGCCGGGTCGAGCACGAGCGCGCCCGGGAAGCCTGGGGTGTCGATGACGACGTCGGCGCCGTCGAGGAGCGCGGTGAGGGCAGGGTCGTCGGGGCCCGAGACGACCGCGCTGCGCTTGCCGGCGGCCCAGGCGGTGAAGCGGTCCGGGAGGGCCCGCAGCGGGTGCCCGTCGGGGGGCTCAACGAGGACGACGTCGGCGCCGAGGTCGGCCAGGATGCGGCCGGTCATCGCGGCCGGCTCGCCGGCCAGGTCGACGACACGAACGCCGTCGAGCAAGGCCGTGGTCACGTGCACCCTCCTGCCGCGCGTTCGGCGCCCGGGCGCGCCCATGCCGGGCCGAGACTGTTCCCTGACGTCGGCGTCAGCCTACTCTGGGGTCGTTTCGCTCACGCTTGGAGGAGCCAATGTCTGAGGTCCGCGTCGTCGACGCCGACTGCCACATCCTCGAGCCGACCGACATCTGGCAGAACTGGCTGCCGGAGCGGTTCCAGGACAAGGCGCCCAAGCTCGTGAAGGACCCGATGGGTGGCGACGCGTGGCTGACCGCGGTCGGCGGGCAGGCCGACCCGATCGGCCTCGTCTCCACGCCGGGGATGGCGTGGGACAAGTTCCGCTGGTTCAGCGTGACCTACGACGAGGCGCGGCCGGGTTGCTACAACGGCGCCGAGCGGCTCAAGGACATGGACCGCGACGGCGTGTGGGCCGAGGTGCTCTACCCGCCGCAGCGCACGATCAGCCACTTCCTGGGCGACGACGACGACGACTTCGTGCTCGCCGGCGTCGAGGCGTATAACAACTTCCTCTTCGACGAGTTCTGCGCCCCGGACCCCACGCGGCTCATCGGGCTCGCCCAGATGCCGTCACTCGGCGTCGACCAGTCGGTCGATGCGCTGCGCAAGGCGAAGGCGCGCGGAGCGCACGGGGTGATCATCTCGAACTGGCCGGCCGGCGGCGAGAACCTCTCGCTCGAGGACGACCCGTTCTGGGCGGCGGCGGTCGACGAGGGCGTCCCCGTCGCGGTGCACATCAACATCGTGAGCCGCAAGCAGCGCGCTGCGCAGCGGAAGGCGGCGGCGAAGGCCGGGAACGCGCTCTATGACATGTCGAGCGAGGCGACCCGGGCCAAGGCCATCGGCGGCATGAGCCACGTGTTCTCGATGTGCGCCAGCAGCATCACCCAGATGATCTTCACCGGGGTCTTCGAACGGTTCCCCGAGCTGCAGATGTGCTGGATCGAGACGGGCGTCGGCTGGATTCCGCACCTCATCGAGTCGATCGACGACCGCTACTGGCGCAACCGCGTGTGGGGCGACCTGCCGATCACCCAGCCCCCGTCCGCGTACTGGTACCGCAACAACGCGGCCACGTTCATCACCGACCGCTCGGGCATCGCGCTCCGTCACGCCGCGGGGCTCGACAACATCATGTGGTCGAGCGACTACCCGCACCACGGCAACGACTGGCCGTACTCGCGCAAGGTCATCGAGGACACGATGGGCCACATCCCCAACGACGAGAAAGAGAAGATCATCGGGGGGAACGCGGCCCGCATCTGGCACCTCGAGCCGTAGCGGCGCCGCGCCGGCGGCTACGCGTCGGGGTGGGGGAGCGTGCCCTGCACCATCGCCTCCAGGGTGAGGCGCTGGATCGTGCGGTGATGGAGGTAGTCGACGAGGCGTCGCATCGGGGGCAGCAGCCCGGGCGCGGCCCGCGCCGCGTCGACGCGCAGCGCCTCGAGTTCGCCCGGGTCCCACGCCACGGCGCCGCCGGTGCTGAAGAGCGCGAGCACCTGGGCCTGGATGCTCTCGATCCCGTCGGCGTAGATGCGCCCCATCGCGACGAGCGCCTTCGTCGGCAGGCCCATCGCCGCGAGCTCGGCCATGCTGCGCAGCAGCTCGAGGTCCTCGTCGTCGTACGCGTCGCGCCCGTACTCCGCGGGGTCGCGCAGCAGGCCGCCGCGGCGGAGCGCCTCGCAGAGCTCGGAGTCGATGCCGGCGCGCTCGACGAGCTCGTCCAGCGTGTAGGCCCGGCGCTCGCCGCGGTCGGCGAAGATCCCCTCGACGAGGTGCTGGCGGTCCCCTTCGAGGAGTGACCGGATCGCGGCGAGGGAGAACCCGCGGCCCTGGAGGTCACGGATCCGCTCGAGGCGCTCGAGGTGGGTCGGCCCGTAGAGCTTGACCCGCCCGGCCTTCTCGCCCTCGGGGACGAGCCCCTCCCGCTGGTAGTAGCGGACGGTGTCCACCGTGACCCCGCACCGATGGGCCAGGTCGTCGATGCGCCAGCGGCTCGTGGGGCTCACGGGGTCGGTGGTCATGGAGGGGTCCTCAGGATGCCTGCCCGGCCGCCCGGCCGGGCTGTGACTCGCGTCACTTACCTTGACAGTGACTACCCTAAGAGTAGATACTCTGTAAGTCAAGACGCTCGACCTGGGGCTCGCAGCCTGGGGCGAGAGCAAGGAGTGCGAGATGGCGAAGAGAGACCGAGACCGCGAGCGGGCGTTGGCGTGGATCGCCAACCAGCTCAACTGGGAGCGGACCCTGGCCAGCCTGCGCCGCCAGCCGGTGACGGCCCGCCGGGAGCTGCGTCAGGCCGCCTGACGCGTCCCTGAGTTCGACGGCGGCGGGCGCCCCCCGTCCCCGCCGCCCGGTGTCACTAGGCCCGACCCTTCCCCCCAAGGGTCGGGCCTGGTGTCGTTCCTAGGCCCGCACCCAGCGGGGCAGGGCGACGTCCTCGATCGGGGCGAACACCACCCGCACGGGCTCGCCGATGCGGATCGTGGCCGGGTCGATCGCGTTGATCGGTCCCGTCGCGTCCTCGACGAGGTTGCCGACCATCCGGATCGAGGGGTCTTCGTCGAGCGCGACGACGATGACGTTGTAGGGCGCGAGGTCGGTGTAGGCCGGGAGCAGCGGCGGGTGGGGGACGACGAACGACCAGATCGTCGCCTTCCCCGACACGGGCACCCACGTGTATTCGAGGGAGCGGCAGTGCGGGCACATCGGCCGGGGTGGGAAGCGCCACCGGCCGCAGTGGCCGCACGCCTGCACGAGCAGCTCGCCGCGCGCGCAGCCCGCCCAGAACTCGGCGGTGTCCTCGCCCTCGAGGTCCGGCAGGATGAGCCCGGTCTCCATGGCCGTCTCAGTTCCGCAGCAGGAGCGCGCTGGTCGGGACGCCTTCGCCGCTCGTGACGAGGCAGGTGTCGGCGTCGGCCACCTGGCTCGTCGAGGTGCCGCGGAGCTGCCGCACGCCCTCGAGCACGAGGTTGAACCCGTGGACGTACGCCTCGGACATGCCACCGCCCGCGGTGTTCGTGGGGAGCCGCCCGTCGGGCCACTCGAGCGCGCCGTCGTCGGTGAAGGGCCCGCCCTCGCCGCGCGCGCAGAACCCGTACCCCTCGAGCGACAGCGGGACCAGCGGGCTGAACGCGTCGTAGATCTGGGCCACCTTCACGTCGTCGGGCCCGAAGTCGGCGTCGCGCCACAGCTGGCGGGCCGTGACCCACGACGGCCCCTCGAGCGGGTCGTCGTTGAAGTAGTTGATCATCGTCTGGTGCTGGCGGGGGAGGCCCTGCGCGCCGCTGTGCACGTACACCGGCCGCTGCGGCAGGTCCCGCGCCCGCTCGGCCGACACCAGGACGGCGGCGAGCGCGCCGTCGGTCTCGAGGCAGTTGTCGTAGAGGCAGAGCGGCTCGGAGATCCAGCGGGCGTCCATGTACTGGTCGCGGGTCAGCGGCTTCTCGTACATCGTCGCCGCCGGGTTGCGGTTCGCGTGCTTGCGAAAGGCGAGCGCGACGTTCGCCAGGTGGTCGCGGGTCCCGCCGTACTCGTGCATGTAACGGCGGGCGAGCATGGCCACCTCGTCGACGGGGCGCAGCAGCCCGAAGGGCCGGCTCCACTGCCAGTGGTCGTCGAGGCGGCGCGACACCTGGGCCCACGGGCGGCTCGTCTTCGCCGCCCGCTTGCGGGCCCGCCACGCCACCGCGACGTCGCAGCGCCCGGTGGCGATGGCCGTCGCGGCCTGCACCACCGTGGCGCACCCCGCACCGCCGCCGTAGCCGACCTGGGTGAAGAAGTTGAGGTCGCCGAGGCCGACGTTGCGCGCCACGTCGACCTCCCGGTTCAGCTCCATCGTGAACGACACGAGCCCGTCGACCTCGGCCGGCGGGATCGCGCAGTCGTCGAGGGCCCGGCTGACGGCCTGGCAGGCGAGCGACAGCTCGCTCGCCGGGAGGCCCTTCCCGAACTCGGTCTGGCCGATCCCGACGATCGCTACCTGGTCGCGCAGCGACGTGGCCATCCGCCTAGAACCCCCGGAAGGCGGTCGGGCGGCGCTCGCGGAAGCTCGTCATGCCCTCGCCGCAGTCGACCGTGCCGGTGACCAGCTCGACGAACAGCGACTCCGCCTCGAACATCGACGCCCGGTCCGACTCGAAGGAGCGGTTGAGGAGCCGCTTCGCGAACCCGATCGACTTCGTCGGCCCCTGGGCCAGGCGGCCGGCCCACTCCTTCGCCGTCGCCTCGAGGTCGCCGGCGGGGACCACTCGGTTCACGAGCCCGATGCGCTCGGCGTCGGCGGCCGCGAGGTCGTCCCCGAAGAAGATGAGCTCCTTCGCGCGCTGCAGGCCGACGAGCCGGGGCAGCAGGTAGGTGGGTCCCCCGTCGGGGATGAGGCCCCGTCGCACGAACACCTGGATGAGCCGCGCGTGCTCGGCCGCCACCACGAGGTCGCAGGCCAGCACCATCGCCGCCCCGCCGCCGGCCGCGGTGCCGTTCACCGCGGCGATGATCGGCTTCTCGCAGTCGAGGAAGCCGCTGATCAGGCGCTGGATGCCGGTGCGGATCATGCGGGAGGCGTCGCCCACCGGCCGGTCGGGGGCGCCCTCGGGCTTCGGCGGCGGGGCGGCCCGGTTGGTGCGCAGGTCGGCGCCCGTGCAGAAGTGCTTCTCGCCGGCCGCGGTGAGCACGATGGCCCGGACGTCGTAAGAGTCGCTCGCCGCGTTCAGGTGCTCGATCAGTCGGTTGCGCACCGCCGGTGTGATCGCGTTGCCCGCGTCGGGTCGGTTCAAAGTGAGCCACAGCACCTGGTCCTTGACCCGGGCCAGCAGCTCGTCGTCCACGTTGTCGCTCACTTGCGCACCACCAGGGCATCGAGGGCCACCGCGCCGCGGGGCCGGACTACGAGGGGATTGATGTCGACTTCGGCGATCCCGTCGGGCTGGTTCGGGCCGGCGAGATCCATCGCCAGACGTTGCAGGTTCATGATGGCGTCCAGCAGCGCGTCGACGTCCGCCGGCTTGGCGCCGCGCACGCCGTCGAGCAGCGCGGCGCCCCGCAGCTCGCCGACCATCCGCGCGGCCTCCTGCCGGGAGAACGGCGGCACGCGGAAGCTCACGTCCCCGAGCACCTCGACGAGCACGCCGCCCAGCCCGCACATCACCACCGGACCGAAGAGCGGGTCCTGGGCGAGGCCGAGGACCATCTCGACGCCGTCGCGGACGAGCTCGCTCACGAGGATCCCCTCGACGGGCTGGCCCCGACCGGCGGCGCGCTCGGCGCGGCGGCGCAGATCGGCGAACGTGCGCCGCACCTCGGCGGCGCTCGAGACGCCGACGGCGACGAGCCCGAGGTCGCTCTTGTGGGTGAGCGACGGCGCGGAGGCCTTCATCACGACCGGGTAGCCCAGCCGCCCGGCCGCGTCGACGGCCTCGGCGGCCGTGGTGCAGAGCCGGTCCTTGGTCGGGCGGATCCCGTACGCCGCGAGGACCTTCTTCGACGCCGCCTCCGAGAGGCTGGCTCCGGGCGACTCGGCGGCGAGCTGTCGGCGGATCCGGGCGGCCGCGGGCCGGGGCTCGGTCGGCGCGTCCTCGAACGGCGACCGGTACGCGCGCGCGAAGCCCCAGTAGTCGAGGTAGGCGCGCACGGTGCGCACGCAGTTGCCGAACGTGCGGAACACCGGCAGCTGCGACGACAGCAGCGTCTCGGTGTACGCCCGCTCCGTGCCGACCGGCGAGCCCCACACCACGAAGATCGGCTTGTCGGTCGTCTCGGCGACCGCGACCAGGTCCCGGGCCAGGGGACCGCTCATCATGTCGAGCGCACCCGTGATCGGGCAGATGAGCACGTCGACGTTCGGGTCGGCGAGGAGCAGGTCGAGGATCTGGCGGCCGGCCGGCATCGTGACCGGCGGGCCGCCGCAGTCCACCGGGTTCGACACGCGCAGATAAGAAGGGATGAGCCCCTCGTGCAGGGCCCGTTGCGTCTCAGCCGCCAGCTCGGGGAGGCGGAGCCCCACGCCGGCCGCCATGTCGGCGAGGTGCGCGCCCGTCCCGCCCGAGATGGCGTAGATGCACACCCCGTCACCCCGGGGTGGCGTCGTCCGGGCGAAGGCCGCCGACGTGTCGAGCAGCTCGTCGAGCCCGTCGACCCGCGTCACGCCGAACTGGCGCAGCACGGCCGAGACGACCGCGTCGGCGCCCGTGAGGTGGCCGGTGTGGGCCTTCGCCATCGCCGAGCCGGCCTCCGTGCGGCCCACCTTCACGACGACGAGCGGCTTGCGTCGGCGCGCCGCGTGGTCGGCCGCCAGCATGAGCGACCGGCCGTCTTTGAAGCCCTCGATGTAGGCGGCGACGACGCCGACCTCGGGCTGGTCGGCGAAGTAGCGGGCGAAGTCGGCGAACTCGAGGTCGACCTCGTTCCCCGTGGGCGCCCAGTGCGACACCGCGATACCGAGCTCCTGGCCCTGGAAGATGGGCCGGCCCTGGTGGCCGCTCTGGGTGATGAGCGCGATGGACGGGCCGGGCAGGTCGTCCCGGAACTCCGAGAAGGCGTTCAGGTTCGTGTTCGGCCCGAGGAGGTGGGTCGAGCCCTCCCGGACCAGCTCGGCCAGCCGGGCCTCGAGCGCCTCGCCGTCGGCGCCGGCCTCGGAGAACCCGGCGGCGAAGATCACCGCGAAGCGGGCGCGGCGGGCCACCACCTCCTCGAACGACTCCACGGCCCGGCCGGTGAGGATGACGGCCAGGTCGATGTCGCCGGGGACGTCGGCGATCGACGGGTAGCACCGCACGCCGAGGACGGCCTCGTGCACCGGGTGCACGGGAAAGAAGGTGGCGTCGTTCGCGTCCGCCCACTCCTTGATGCGCCGCGTCATCGCCGTGTTCGGCTTGCCGCGCGTCTCGGACGCGCCGATGACCGCCACCGTCCGCGGGTGCAGGAACGTGTCCAGGTCGACCTCGCGCAGGCGCAGCGGACGCCCGCTGACGTCGTCGAGGTGTGGCATCGGCTCTCTCCGGGCGCGCACGCGCCGCTTGGGGGGGCGGCCAAGAATGACACGGGAGTCAGCAATCGGGCGAGTCTCGACGCGACACGTGCGCCACCGACACGAAACGCGCCCCGGTTAACGTCACCAATTGTGGTGAACCTCGACGACCGTTCGACGGTGGTGGTCGTCGGGGCCTCGCTGGCCGGGCTGCGCGCCGTCGAGGAGGCGCGCGCCCTCGGGTTCGGCGGACGCCTGATCGCGGTCGGGGCCGAGCCCCATCTGCCCTACGACCGGCCGCCGCTGTCGAAGCAGGTGCTGGCGGGGGAGTGGGACGCCGACCGGACGGCGCTGCGCTCGCTGCCCTACGACGACCTGGCCGTCGACTGGCACCTCGGCCGCCGCGCCGCCGCCCTCAACGTCGCCGACCGCGTCGTCCTCCTCGCCGACGGCGAACGGTTGGGCTTCGACGCGTGCGTCCTCGCGACCGGGGCGGTCCCGCGCACCCTGCCCGAGACGCCGCCCCTCGCCGGTATCCACGTCCTGCGCACCTTGGACGACTGCCTGGCGCTGCGCGCCGAGCTGGAGCACGGCCCTCGCGTCGTCGTGGTCGGCGCCGGGTTCATCGGAGCGGAGGTCGCCGCCACGTGCCGGGGCCGGGGCCTCGACGTGAGCGTGCTCGAGGCCCTGCCCGCGCCGATGGTCCGCGGGCTCGGGCCCGCGCTCGGTCGGGCGCTCGGCCAGCTGCACGTCGATCACGGCGTGGACCTCCGCCTTGGCGTCGGCGTCGCGGGCTTCGAAGGACACGACCGGGTCGAAGGCGTCGTCCTGGGCGACGGGCGAGTCGTCGCGGCCGACGTCGTCGTCGTCGGCATCGGCGTGCGCCCCGCGACCGACTGGCTCGAGGAGTCGGGCCTGAGGCTCGAGGACGGCGTCGTGTGCGACGCCACCTGTCTCGCCGCGCCCGGCGTCGTCGCCGCGGGCGACCTCGCCCGCTGGCCGAACCCCCGCTTCGGCGAATCGATGCGCCTCGAGCACTGGACGAACGCCGCCGAGCAGGGCGCCTTCGTCGCCCGCCGCCTCCTCCACCGCAACGGTGACGCGCCGGTGTTCGACCCGGTTCCGTTCGTGTGGTCGGACCAGTACGACGTGAAGATCCAGGTGGTCGGCGTCGTCCACGGCGACGACCGGATCGAGATCGTCGAGGGGTCGGTCGCCGATCGCCGCTTCGTCGCGGCCGTGGGACGCGATGGTCGGCTCGTCGGCGCGGTGGCGTTCAACCGGCCGCGCCCGCTGATGCAGCTGCGCCGCCTCGTCGCGGCCGGCGCGGGGTTCGACGACGCCGTCGCGGCGAGCCGAGGGGAGGGCTAGGCGATGGCGCTCGTCATGGAGGAGGGGCCGGACGACGCCGGGGTTGCCGTGGTGACCCTCGCCCGCGCTGAGAAGCGCAACGCGCTGTCGATCGTGCTGCGGGACGAGATGAGCGACGCGCTCGATCGCCTGGCCGGGGACGCGGCGGCGCGCGTCGTCGTCGTGACGGGCGCAGGCGAGACGTTCAGCGCGGGCTTCGACCTCGACGAGTTCGCGGACGCCGACCTGTCCGAGCAGCTGTGGGCGTCGAGCGACCGCTGGCACCACCGCGTGCTCGCCTTCCCGCTGCCCACGATCGCCGCCGTGAACGGTCCCGCGCTCGGTGGTGGCTTCGACCTCGCGGTGATGTGCGACCTGCGCGTCGCGGCGGAGTCCGCGCGGTTCGCACACCCCGAGCACCGCTTCAGCCAGGTCGTCTACGGGCCGCTGCACGACCTCGTCGGAGGTGCGGTGGCGCGTGACCTCGCGCTCACCGGTCGGTCGGTCGACGCCGCCGAGGCCCAGCGCCTCGGGCTGGTGACGCGCGTCGTGCCGGCCGCGTCGGTGCTCGACGAGGCCCGGGCCGTCGCCGCGGAGATCGCTGCCGCGCCGCGCGCCGTGCTGGAAGCCATGAAGGCGAAAATCATCCGCCGGGCGAACGTCGCCATGTCGGCGACGCTGGAGCTGTAGCTCGGTCGACCGGTGACTGCCTCCCTCCTCGTCACGAACGACTTCCCGCCAAAGGTCGGCGGCATCCAGTCCTACCTGTACGAGCTGTGGCGGCGGCTCCCGGCCGACGAGACGACGGTCCTCACGACGCCGCACCCGGACGCGGCGACGTGGGACGGGCGCCAGCCCTTCCGGATCGAGCGCACCCGCGCCCACGTGCTGCTCCCCACCCGGGGCGTGGCGCGCCGCGTGAACGCGCTGGCCGACGAGGTCGACGCGCAGGTCGTGTTCGTCGACCCGATGTTCCCGGTCGGGCACATCGTCGCCCGGCTCGAGCGCCCCGCGGTCGTCGTGGCGCACGGCGCCGAGATCAGCGTCTACGGTCGGCTCCCGGTCACCGCCTCGCTCGGCCGCCGAACGCTGCGCCGCGCCGCCGGCGTCGTGGCCGCCGGCGAGTACGCGGCGCGGGAGGCCGCCCGGGTGGCCGGCCGCATCCTGCCCACGCTCGTCATCCCGCCGGGGGTCGACGCCGACCGGTTCCAGCCGCACGACGCCGCGACGCGACGCGCCACCCGCCTGCGGCACGGACTCGATCCCGACGCGCCTTTGGTGCTCGGTGTCAGCCGGCTCGTGCCCCGCAAGGGCTTCGACCTCGTACTGGACGCGGTCGCCGAGCTCGAGGGCGTGCACGTCGCCATCGTCGGCACCGGTCGAGACACCGCACGTCTGGGCCGGCACGCTCGAGCGCTCGGCTCTCGCGCCCACCTGCTCGGCGAGGTGGCCCAGGCCGAGCTGCCGAGCATCTACGCGTGCGCCGACGTGTTCGCCATGCTGTGTCGCGACCGATGGGGCGGCGTCGAGGCGGAGGGCTTCGGCATCGTGTTCCTCGAGGCGGCGGCGTGCAACGTGCCGTCGGTGGCCGGGCGCAGCGGCGGCTCGCCCGAGGCCGTGGCAGACGGCGAGACGGGGGTCGTCGTCGACCCGCGCGACGTCGACGCGGCGCGCGCCGCGATCGACCGGCTCGTGCGCGACGAAGCGTGGCGCGACCAGCTCGGCGCGGCGGCCGGCGCGCGCGCCCGCACCGAGTTCTCCTACGACCGTCTCGCGGCGCGCCTCGCGCCACTAGCCGCCGGATCGCTCGATACGCTCGAAGTTCCGACCTGACTGCCCGGTACGCTCGCCGCGTGCCGGACGCGGACGACGGTTCCCGAATCGTCGTCGCGTCGTGGGCGAGCGTCATCCTCTTTGCCGTCACCGCGATCCCCGCCGCCGCCGGCGTGTCGGCGCTGCGGGGGGCCGCGCTGGGCGTCTCGGTGACGCTGTTCGTCATCGGCATCGCGGTCTGGTTGTGGGGCTTCGCCGTCGCGCTGGTGCGCAACGCGAGCGGGGATGACATCGTGGTCGGATCCCTGTTCCTGCTGCAGGGCTCCCCGCCACGAGGCGTGCGTCGCCACCTCTACCTCGCGCTCGCTGCGTCGGTGGTGCTGGCGGGCGCCACGGCCACGAGCGACGCCTTCGGCATCCTCGTGCCCATGCTGCCCATCGGGCTCATCGGGCTGTGGGGCGCGCGCTACGGGACGTTCCCGCCTCGCAAGGACCGCGTCTGAGGGCTTGCGCCACGGCGGCGCGGGTTGGTTCCATACGGGCGTGGCGGACGAGGCCCACGAGCACATCAGGGTCGGGGCGACGCCCGCGCGCTGCTACGAGGTCGCGACGACCTTCGAGCACTATCCCGAGTGGGCCCGCGACGTGAAGGACGTCACGGTCCGGGAGCGCGACGGGGACGGGCGCGGCTCCCAGGTCGAGTTCCGCGTCGCCGGGCTCGGCCAGAGCATCCGCTACGTGCTCGAGTACGACTACGCCGACGCGCCGGGTGCGTTCTCCTGGCGGCTCGTCGAGAGCGACAAGCTGCGCAGCCTCGATGGCCGCTACGGCTTCGAGGCCGACGGCGACGGGACGAGGGTCGCCTACGATCTGGCGATCGACGTGGCGATCCCGTTGCCCGGTCTGATCAAGCGTCAGGCCGCGCGGATGATCGTCGCCACCGCCCTCAAAGAGCTGAAGCACGAGTCCGAGCGCCAGCCGCCCTGAAGGGCACCGGGTCCCACGAGCGCGCCGGAAGGGAAGGAAGCCATGACCACCGCACCCCAGCACGAGCCCGTCCCCGAAACGGAGCCGACCGTGGTCACCGGCGAGCCCGCCGCGGACGCGACCGCCGCGACGGGCCTCCCCGCGCCGACCGCGCTCGAGTCGCTCATCAACGCACTCCTCGAGGCTGGTCCCGACGTCGCCGAGCATGTCGTCCGCGCCGCCCAGGAGCTGCTCCTCGCGGCGCAGGCTGTCATCGACGCGGCTGACCGCGCCGTCGCGGAGCAGCAGGGCGTCCGCGCCGCGGAGCCGGACGAGACGGGCAGTGCCACGGTGCACGCCATCGACCACAACGAGTGACGTCGCCCGGCCCGCCGACGGTCGGCGTCGACCTCGGCGGCACCAACGTACGCGTCGCGGTCGTCGACCGGTACGGGCACGTGATCGGCGAGGAGCGCGCCCCGCCGCCCCTCGACTGGCCGGCGTTGCGCGCCACGATCACCGCGCTCGTCAACCGCCTCCGCGACGACCACCCGACGGCCGCCGCCGTCGGCGTGGGCGCAGCCGGCCTCATCGACCGCGACGGGAACGTGCACTACGCACCGAACATCCCCCGGCTCATCCGGGTCCCGCTGCGGGAGACGCTCATCGAGCGCCTGGCCCTTCCGGTCCTCGTCGACAACGACGCGAACGCGGCCGCGTTCGGCGAGCTCTGCCACGGCGCGGCGCGCGGCGTCACCCACGGCCTCGTCATCACGCTCGGCACGGGCATCGGCGGCGGCGTCATCTGCGATGGGCGGATCCTGCGCGGGGCGCACGGCTTCGCGGCCGAGGTCGGCCATTGGCAGTTCGACCCCAACGGTCCCGAGTGCGCGTGCGGCGAGTGGGGCCACTGGGAGGCCGCCGCGTCGGGGCCGGCGCTCGGCGCGCTCGCCCGTGCCGCGGCCGCGGCCGGCGACGCGCCGAAGGTGCTCGCCCGGGCGGGCGGCGACCTCCGGGCGGTGACGAGCGTCGAGGTGGCGGACGCCGCGTCGGCGGGCGACGCCGACGGCCTGCGGATCCTCGAGGCCTACGCCCGCCGTGTCGCGCTCGGGTTCGCCGGGCTCACCAACATCCTCGATCCGGAGGTAATCGTCGTGTCGGGCGGGCTGATCGAGCTCGGCGACCTGCTCCTCGCGCCGCTCCGCGACGCGTTCGGCGCGCACCTCGAAGGCGCCCCGTACCGGCCCGAGGTCCCGATCGTGCCGGCCGTGCTGGGTGAGCGCGCCGGCGTGGTCGGCGCGGCCGCCCTCGCCCGGGAGCTGACCTAGCCCCCCGTGGTGCAGGGCGGCCGGTTCGGCGCCGCCGGCCCGAGCGCGGACGCGTCGTTGATCGACGCGTGAACGACGGACGATGACGGGACGGTGGTGCCGCCGCCGACGTCCGAGCCGTCTGTCGTCGTCGTCGTGGTCTGCCCGCTGCCCGGCGTGGCCGAGGTGGGGTTGTTGCCCACGCCCGTGCCGCCGAGGCTCTGGATCATCGCGTCGGCGGCCGGGTTGCTCAGGTAGAGCACGGACTGGCCCTGCTGGAAGGGTCCCTCGGCCGAGGGGATGGTCGCGAACCGTATGTGGTTCGTGTCGTTCGGGTTGATCCCGACGAACGTGTCCACCAGCGTGAGCACGTCGTCGCGCGAGAGCCCGGCGTCGACGGTCAGGTGTGACAGGACCCGGTCCGCGATGGTGTTCGCGGTGAGCGGGTTGTGGGCCGCCTTCTGCGCGGCGAGCGTCGCCAGGCTCTTCACGAAGTTCTGTTGGCGCGCGATGCGGTCGATGTCGGGGATGGCGTCCCCGGACAGCCATGTGTCCTTGGTCGAGCTGTAGTACGAGAGGCCGCGCGAGCGTACGTACTGCAGCGCGTCGAGGCCGGTGAACTGCTTGCACCCCGGGATGGGCGAGTAGAACCCCGAGACCTCGTCACGCGCCGGGTAGGGGACGTACACCGGGACCGTACCGATCGCGTCTACGACGCCCTTGAACGCCGGGTAGTCGACCTGCACGTAGTGGTTGATTGGGATCCCGAAGTCGGCACGCATCGTGTCGATCACCAGCTGGGGCCCGCCGTTGTTCGACGCGTTGATCTTCGCCCGGCCGTGGCCCGGGATGTTCACCCACAGGTCGCGCGGGAACGAGACGACGAGCGCCGTGCGGCGGTTGGGGTCGACCCGGACGACCCACATCGTGTCGGACAGGTCGTCGAGCGCCGCCTGGTCGGCCCCGAGCAGCAGGAAGTTCACCGGACCGCCGTTGGCGATCGCCGTGTGCACCTTCACCCGTCGGGCGGTTGCCAGCTTCGCGTCGATCACCGTGTTCACCGCGATGATCCCACCGGCCATCGCCGCGGAAGCGACGAGCAGCGCGGTCAGGAAGCGCAGCGCGAGGGCGCGCAGCGCCCGGTGCCGACGAGGTCTAGGCACTCGCCGTGCCGGGATCGGGGATCACCAGCCGCGGGTCACCGTGGTGCGTGTGCATCAGCGCGGTCTCAGGGGAAGGAGAACGGAGCAGAACCGCCTCGCCTGGGACCGAAGGTTAGACGGTCCGTGCCGCGCCGCAGCGGCGGTGCGGCGCCGTCGGGCGGCGGTCAGCCGGAGAGCGCGACCGACGAGGTTGTCACTAATGGCGGACTCGACCGCCGCGACACCTCGGTCGTCGCCGCGTCCGCGCGTTGCGATCCTGGCAACGGTTCTGGGTCCCCACTTGGATCGCTCCGCCCTGTCTGTACCCTGCCGCGCGCCAGAAACCTGAAATGCGTCACCAAGCTGTGCCTCCCGCCACGGTCGCGCTAAGGCAGCGGATCGACGGGCTCGGGCTCCCGTCTGCGCTCGCCGAAGTATTCGAGCGCCCGGCCCGGCGTGAGGTCGACGAAGAGCCCTTCGGCTTCGGCGCACAGCACGTCGCCCGCGTGCAGCGTGCCCACCGTGGTGATGCGCCGGCCTTGCCGCGCCGTGGTCCACGCCTCGAGCCGCAACTCGGTACCGAGCGGCGTCGGGCGTCGGTACCGGACGGTCAGGCGCGCCGTCATCCCCGGATGGCCGCCGGCGACGTTGGCGACGCCGAGGGCCTCGTCGAACATGAGCGCCACCCAACCGCCGTGCACGTAGCCCGGCGGTCCCTCGTACGCCGGACCCGCGACGCCGCGACCGACGAACCGACCGGCGTGAAGGTCCCACGTGAACGGCACGGCGGCGGGGTGCACGTTCCCGAGCAACGGGCTGCGGGGCAGGTACTCGCCGTGCGCGCGGGGTCGACCCGACGACCAGCTCGTCCGGTCAGACGGCGGGAACGCCGCCACGGCGCGCTCGACGGCGTCGGCGGCCGCGTCGAGCGCGGCGTCGTCGGCCTCGGTGCGCACCACCACCTCCACGAGGCGTCGCGTCGCCGCCGCGAGGCGCTCGTGCGCCGCGGTGGGCGGCGTCGAGGCGGGCTCGGGCGCGGGTGCCGTCACCGGCCGTGGAACACAGGCGGCCGCTTCTCGGCGAACGCCCGCGGGCCCTCCTTGGCGTCCTCGCTCGCGAAGACCTCCCAGCCGATCGGGTCCTGATGTTTCATCGCTTCGAGATCTGAGAGGTGCTCGGTCTCGCGCCAGGCGCGCAGGATCGCCTTCGTCGACAGCGGACCGCACGCCGCCACCTGCTCGGCGATGCCGCGTGCGACCGTGAGCGCCATCCCGTCCGGGACGACCCGGCCGATCAGACCGATGCGCAGCGCCTCGTCCGCCGACACGGGCCGCGCCGTGAGCAGGATGTCCATGGCGACCGTGTAGGGGATCTGGCGGGGGAGCCGGCACGACGAGCCGCCGAGCGGGAACAGGCCACGCTTGGCCTCCCAGACCCCGAAGATCGCCCCCTCGCCCGCGACGCGGATGTCCGTGCCCTGCAGCATCTCGGTCCCGCCGGCCACGGCGTAGCCCTCGACCGCGGCGATCATCGGCTTGGTGCAGCGGTAGTCCCGCAGCAGCGCCTTCCAGTGCAGGCCCGGCTCCTCCTGCATGCGCCGCTCGACATAGTCGCTGCGCGGCTGGTTCGCGGCGACCAGGTCCATCCCCGACGAGAACGTGCCACCCGCGCCCGTCAGGATGGCGGCCCGTACCTCGGGGGTGTCGTCGATGTACGCGTACGCGTCGGCGAGACCGACGAGCATCGTCGGGCTCAGCGCGTTGCGCTTCTCGGGCCGGTTCATCGTCATGATGACGACGGCCCCGTCGCGCTCGACGATGCAGTCGTCGGTGGAGATCTCGAGGGTCTCGGCCATCGTGCGCCTCCCGGCAGGTGGCTGGTGGCGGCATCCTACGAAACCGCCACCACCTCAGCGGCGGAGCAGCGCGGGGACCTCGGCGAGCGACGCGACGTGCACGCACTCGACGCTCGGGTGGAGGCCGTAGGGGTCGACGAGCACGGGGGTCACCCCGGCGGCCCACGCGCCCTCGACATCAGCCGCCGGCGTGTCGCCGACGTGGATGGCGCGCACTGGGTCGACGCCGAGCGCGTCGAGCGCGAGCCCGAACAGGGCCGGGTCGGGCTTCGAGAGGCCGACCACGCTCGAGTCGAGGATCACCTCGACGGGCACGCCCCCGCCCGGTCCAACCTGGCAGATCGCGTCCCGCCGCAGCTGCTCCTCGACCGTCCCGTCCGCGTTCGACACGACCGCCAGGCCGACGCCGAGGTCGTGCAGCGCGCGGAGCGCGTCGACGCTGCCCGGGATCACTCGGGTCCACGCACCGCCGGCGTCGAACTCGGCGAGCAGCACGTCGGCGACGTCCGCGACCTCGTCGGGCGCGACAC
>JBPYDT010000048.1:0-7251 GCA_051986275.1 Acidimicrobiia bacterium
CGAGCTGCGTCTGCGGGGCGAGGGGCGCGCTCCCGATCGAGACCTGCTGGAGGCTCGAGAGGTCGCGGCGCTCGAAGTCGGGGTGGGCGACGATCAGCTCGGCGAACGCCGGGACGAGCATGCACCAGGTCGGGCGCTCCTGCTCGACGTACTCGAGCCACCGCCCGGCGTCGAAGCGCGGCTGGTAGAAGCCGACGAGGCCCATCTTCATGGGGTTGTAGATGAACGCGATGCCGGCGAACGTGAACATCGGCGCGCCGTGGATCCAGCCGTGGCCGGTCCACGCCGGCTCGAGGTTGGGGATCATCGCGAGGTTGCTGTGCCGGACCGCGATGCCCTTCGGGAGCCCGGTCGTGCCCGAGGTGTACATCACGTCGGCGAGATCGGACAGGTCGCGCGGGACCTGGAAGTCGGCGCGGTCCTCGGCGGTGACGTTGTCCCAGGGCGCGACGCCGGGTGCCGTGCCGCCGGTGCTCACCAGGGTGCGCAGTGACGGGACCTGGGCCCGCACGACGTGCACTGTGGGCAGCAACGTCGAGTCGGTGAGCACCGCCGCGACCTCGGCGTGGCCGAGGATCGCGGCGAGCTCGGGCTCCGACAGCCGGACGTTCGTCGGCACCGCGACGGCGCCGGCCTTGTGGATGGCGGCGTACGCGACGATCCAGCGCAGGACCTCGCTGCTCGGCAGGTACACCGAGACGCGCTCACCGGGGCGCACCCCGAGCGCGACGAGGCCGCGCGCCAGGGCGTTCGAGTCGCCGTCCCAGCCCGTGAACGTGATCGACGTGTCGGCGTCAAGGTTGCGGTAGGCGAGCGCGTCCGGGTACTCGCGGGCCATGAACCGCAGCTGGTCCACCTGCAGTTCACCCCACGACGGCACGAGCATCGACGGTACCGCAGGGGCCTGACGGGACCGTCAGGTAGGGTCGTTCGAAGTCGTTCGCCTCGAGGAGGACCCGTGGGAGACGCCGTCATGGTCGCCGCTGCCCGCACGCCGATCGGCACGGCGCGGAAGGGCTCGCTCGCGTCCTTGACCGCGTTCGACCTCGGCCGCCTCGCGGTCGAATCGGCGGTGAAGCGCGCCGGGATTCCCACCGAAGACCTCGACGACATCGTGCTGGGCGAGGTGCTCCAGGGCGGCGGCGACATCGCCCGCTACGTCGCCGTCGAGCTCGGCCTCACCGACGTGCCCGGCATGGCCCACAACCGGCACTGCGCCTCGGGCATGGCCGCGGTGCAGACCGCGGCGGCGAACATCCGCGCCGGCATGGACCGGGTGGTCGTCGCCGGCGGCACCGAGAGCATCAGCCGGTCCCCGCAGGTGTTCCGCAAGCTCCCCGGCCCCTACGGCGGTGTCCAGCCGTGGCTGTCGCCGTCGCACCCCGAGACGCCCGACGCGCCGGCGACGGACATGTCGATCACCGTGGGCTGGAACACGGCGCAGCGCGCCAACGTCACCCGCGAGGAGATGGACGACTGGGCCTACCAGTCCCACATGCGGGCCGTGGCGTCGATCGACAACGGCTCGTTCCGCGACGAGATCATCGCCGTCGAGGTGCCGGTCGGCCGCGGCGAGACCAGGATCTTCGACACCGACGAGCACCCGCGGCGGGACACGACGCTCGAGAAGCTCGCGAAGCTCCCGCCGCTGCACCCCGAGATCCCCGGCTTCTCGATCACCGCTGGGAACGCCTCCGGGCTCAACGACGGTGCCTGCGCGATGGTGCTCTGCGACGACGCCTACGCCGCCGACCATGAACTCGACGTGCTGGCGGTCGTGCGCTCGTGGGCGTCCGCCGGCGTCCCGCCCGCCGACACCGGGCTTGGCCCGACGGTCGCCATCCCGAAGGCGCTGCAGCGCGCCGGCCTGCGCGTCGACGACGTGGCGCTCGTCGAGATCAACGAGGCGTTCGCGTCGATGGCCGTCGCCTCGAGCCGGATCCTCGGCTTCTCGCACGACATCGTGAACGTGAACGGCAGCGGCTGCAGCCTCGGCCACCCCGTGGCGTGCACCGGCGCCCGGATGATCACCACGCTCACCCACGAGCTGCGCCGGCGCGGCGGCGGCTTCGGCGTCGCCAGCATGTGCGCGGGCGGCGGCATGGGCTCGGCGACCGTGATCGAGGTCCCGGCGCCGTAGCCGGTGGGGCTTCGGCCCGGCGAGTCGACGAGGCCCCGGCGATACATTGCCCGCCATCCGCGGCGACCTCGACGACGACCTGGCGCTCGCGCTGTCGCTCGCCGACGCGGCCGACGCGATCACCATGCGCCGCTTCCGGGCCCGTGACCTCCACGTGGACACGAAGCCCGACCAGACGCCGGTGACCGAAGCTGACCGCGCGGTCGAGACGGCGGTGCGCGACCGCCTCGCGAGCGACCGCGCAGGCGACGCCGTCGTCGGCGAGGAGTTCGGCGCCTCCGGGACGGGCCCCCGCCGCTGGATCGTCGACCCGATCGACGGCACGAAGAGCTTCGTACGGGGTGTCCCGGCGTGGGCGACGCTGCTCGCGCTCGAGGTCGACGGCGCGTTCGTCGTCGGCGTCGCCTCCGCACCGGCGCTCGGGCGTCGGTGGTGGGCCCGGACGGGCGGCGGGGCGTTCGCCAACGGCGATCCGATCCGGGTGTCCGACGTCGGACGCTTGGAGGACGCCCACGTGTGTGCGCCGAGCATCCGCGCCTTCGACCACGTGGGTCTTGGCGCCGCCTTCCGGGCGCTCATCGAGCGGTGCTGGCACGTCGGAGGCTTCCCTGACTTCTGGGGTCACGTGCTCGTCGCCGAAGGCGCCGCTGACGTCATGCTCGAGCCCATCGTCAACCTGTGGGACGTCGCCGCGCTGCACCCCATCGTCGCCGAGGCGGGCGGTCGGATCAGTGACTTCCACGGCGACGCGTGGGCGAAGGACGCGCCGTGCCTCACGACGAACGCGCGCGTGCACGCCGAGGCCGTCGCCGCGCTGGGGAGCGCGGCGTGAGCGTCCCCGTCACCGTCGGCCTCGACATCGGCACCTCCTCGGTCAAGGCGGTGGCCGCCGACGAGGACGGCACGGTCGTCGCGAGTGCCCGCGTCCCGCATGAGATGCGCGTGCCGGCACCGGGACGGCTCGAGCACGACGCCGCCGACGCGTGGCGAACCGGGCCTCGCCGCGCGCTGCGCGAGCTCGGCGACCTTGACGTCCGTGGGGTCAGCGTGGCGGCGATGGTGCCGTCGCTCACCGCGGTCGACGCCGGCGGCGTGCCCATCCAGCCCGGCCTGCTCTACGGCGACGAGCGCGGCCACACCGGCAAGGCGGGCAACCCCATCGAGGCCGGGGAGCTCCTCGCGTTCCTGGACTGGCTCGTGACCGAGGCGCCGGACGCGGCGGGCTACTGGCCGGCCCAGGCCGTCGCCAACCATGCGCTCAGCGGCGAGGCGGTACTCGACACGTCGACCGCCGCCACGGCGCACCCGCTGTTCGACTGGAAGACCTGGGACCCGGCTGTCGCCGCGGCGCACCGGACGCGCCCCGACCAGTTCCCCCGGCTGGTCCCCACCGCGTTCGAGGCGGCCCACGTCGGCGGTGACGGCCCCCCGCTCGCGTCCGGCTGCATCGACGCGCTGGCCGAGCAGATCGTCGCCGGCGCCGACGAGGACGGCGACGTGCTCGTGCTGCTCGGCACCACCCTCATCATCTGGGCCGTGACCGACACGCTCGACGAGGTCCCCGGGCTCTACACGCTCCCGCACACCGCGGCCGGCAAGATGCTCGTCGGCGGGCCCAGCAACGCTGGCGGGCTGTTCTGCAACTGGGCGGCGTCGCTCCTCGGCGCGCCGACCGGGCCGCCGGACCCACACCGCGTCCCGGTCTGGGCGCCGTACCCGCGCGGGGAGCGCTCGCTCATGCACGACGCGACGAAACGCGCCTCGCTCGTCGACCTCGACCTCACCCACGACGCCGCCGCGGTGCGGCGGGCCGCGTTCGAGGCGTCGGGCTTCGTCGCGCGACGGATCCTCGACGTGGCGCGCGAGCACCACGGCATCGCGCCGCGCCGCCTAGTCGCGTCGGGTGGCGGCACGCGCGTCGACGAGTGGGTCCAGGCCGTCGCTGACGCCACCGCGCTGCCCGTGGACTGCGTCGCCGTGCCCGAGGGCGGCGCGCTCGGGTCGGCGTGGCTGGCGCGCATCGCCGCCGGGTTCGAGGAGCCGATGGCGATGACCGAGGGGCGCCGCTGGGCGCGCCACGGTCGCACGGTGGATCCCGACCCCGTGTGGGTCGACGCGATGGCGCCGCGGTACGAGCGGTTCCTGCAGGTCTCGGCGTAGGCTCGTTCCTTGTGACCTCGACGCTGCCGCTCGCCAACTGGGACCCGATGGCGCAGTTCGGCGCCGACCCCCGCGGCGTGCGCGACCCCCACCCCGAGCTCGCCCGCCACCGACGGGAGGAGCCGATCAGCCGGCGGACCGCGTGGGGAACGGGTGGCAAGGAGGTCCCGGCGTTCGAGCTTTACCGCTACGACGACTGCGCCGAGGTGCTCCGCGACCAAGAGACCTTCTCGTCGTCGAGCATCCGGGACAACATGGAGCTGGTCATGGGGCCGTACCCGCTCGTCGGCATGGACGAGCCCGACCACAAGCGGCTCCGCTCGCTCGTCGCCCAGGCCTTCCGCCAGAAGACGCTCGCGCACCTGGAGGACGACCTCGTCGTCCCCGTGGTCGACGAGATGATCGACGGGTTCGTCGCCCGGGGAGAGGCCGAGCTCGTCCGCGAGATGACCTACCGCTACCCGGTGCAAGTCATCGCGGTGATCCTCGGCCTCCCGCGAGAGGACTACGAGCAGTTCCACGCGTGGGCGTCGGCGATCATCAGTTTCGGCGGGAAGCCCCTCGAGGGCATTCAGGCATCGACCGAGCTGCGCGCCTACCTCGAGAGCGTGCTCGCCGACCGGCGGGCTCATCCCCGAGAGGACCTCATCAGCGAGCTCGCGACCGCGGAGCTCGACGGCGAGCAGCTCGGCGACGAGGAGCTGTACTCGTTCGTGCGGCTCCTCCTGCCCGCGGGCGCCGAGACCACCTACCGCGCGACGGGCAACCTTCTTTTCGGGCTGCTGAGCGACCCGCCCCAGCTCGAGGCGGTGCGCGCCGACCGGACCCACCTCACCGCGGCGGTCGAGGAGGCCATCCGCTGGGAACCGCCCCTGCTCATCACCTCCCGTGTCGCGGCACAGGACGCCGAGGTGGCGGGGGTGCTGATCCCGGCCGCCACGCAGATCATCCCCAACATCGGCTCCGCCAACCGCGACGAGACGCGCTGGGACGACGCCGAGTCGTTCGACATCTTCCGGGAGGCGAAGCCGGTCATCTCCTTCGGCGTGGGCCCCCACATGTGCCTCGGGATGCACCTGGCCCGCATGGAGATGCGCGCCGCAGTGAACCGGCTCCTCGACCGCTGCGCGAACCTGCGCTTCGACGCGGAGCGGGTGGCGCAGGACGACGCCCACATCCACGGGGAGACCTTCCGCTCACCGACGACGCTGCCGGTGCGCTTCGACGTCGCGGCCTGACGCCGCGGGCCGCCGTGCTGCGCATCGAGATCGACGCGACGAAGTGCATGGGCTCGGGGAACTGCTCGTTCTGGGCGCCCGCGACGTTCGACCTCGGCGAAGACGGCATCGCCTACGTCCTCGATCCCGAAGGTGACGCCGAGGACAAGATCCTGCTCGCCGGGCAGGGCTGCCCGACCCAAGCGATCACCATCTGGCGCGACGACCAGCGGATCGTGTGAGCCCGGTCCAGCCGATCGTCCTCGTCCACGGCGGGGCGCACGGCGCCTGGTGCTGGGCACCCCTGCACCAGCACCTGACGGGGCCGGTGCTCGCGGTCGACCTGCCGCCCACCGAGATCCGCGGCAGACCGGACGTCCCACCGCCCCCCGAGACCGCGACCCTCGGCCTCACCGACTTCGCCGACGCCGTGGTCCGAGACGCCGACGCCGCCGGCTTCGAGCGCTTCGTGCTCGTCGGCCATTCGCTCGGTGGCCTCACGATCGCCGAGGTCGCGCAGCGAGCGCCCGAGCGGGTCACGCGCCTCGTGTTCGTGTCGTGCATCGCGCCGCTCGACGGCCAGTCGTGCATCGACGCCCTCCCGCCGGACATGCGCGAGCTCGCGGCCGAGGCCGTGGCCGCCACCGTGCACTCGGGCGACGCCGTCGCCCGGCTCGACGAGCCGACGATTCGTCGCATGTTCTGCAACGACATGGACGAGGCGCAGACGCGGTTCGTCCTCGACCACTGCGGGAGCGAGGTCCCGTCGCTGCTCGCTCAGCGCGTCACGCGCCGGGCAATCCCGTCGACGCTGCCGAAGACCTATGTGCGGCTGCTCCGCGACCAGTCGCTCACCCCGGACACGCAGGACGAGCAGATCGCCGCGTTGCGCGCGTCACCGGGGGGCGCGGTGGACGTCGTCGAGCTCGACACCGGACACGACGTCATGATCAGCGCCCCGGCCGCGCTGGCCGGCGTGCTCGTGGACCTCGCGGCCTGACCAGCGCGCCAACCGTCCCAGTAGGATCACCGCGTGCCGATCGGTATCTCAGAAGAGCACGTCGCGCTCCATGACGCGGTCCGCGGGTGGTGCGAGCGTCACTGTCCGCCGGCGACACCGCGTGCGCTCCTGGACGCCGACCGCGAGGTGCGGCCCGACTTCTGGGACGACCTGGCGGCGCAGGGCTGGCTCGGCCTCCACCTCGCGGAGGAACAGGGCGGTTCCGGGTTCGGGCTGCCGGAGCTCGCGGTGGTCCTCGAGCAGCTGGGCGCGGCGATGGCGCCGGGACCGTTCCTCGCGACGACCCTCGCCGCGGCGCTCATCCAGGTGGGTGGGAACGAAGCGGCCGCGAAGAGCCTGCTGCCGGGACTGGCCGCGGGCGACCGGATCGGCACCGTCTACGCCGACGTCGCACGGGCGCCCGAGGGTGACGAGACCCCGGACGGCCTTGCCTTGCGCGGCACCCTCCGCCCGGTCCTCTCCGGTCATCTCGCCGACCTGCTCGTCACGCCGGTCGGCGTGGGGGACGGCGTGCGCTGGTGCGCCGTCGACCTCGAGGGCGCGACGGTGCGCGAGTTGCCGAGCGTCGACCGGACGCGCCGCGTCGCCGAGGTCGAACTGGACGGTGTGGTCGCGCCAGCCGACCGCCAGCTCGACGGCCTCGACGATGGTCGGGTGCGTGACCTGACGGCGGCGGTGGCTGCCGCCGAAGCCGTGGGCATCGCCCAGTGGTG
>JBPYDT010000049.1:0-4840 GCA_051986275.1 Acidimicrobiia bacterium
GCCGGCAAAACCAACAAGCAGATCGCCCAAGAGCTCTACGTCACCGCCAAGACAGTCGAGTCCCACCTCGCCGCGGCCTACCGCAAACTCGACATCACCACCCGCGCCCAGCTCGAAAGCAAACTCGGCCCAGGCGCGCCCGTGAGTCAGCCAGCGGCCGCCGCCGGGCCGGCGCCGCAGTAGTACACCCAGCGGCGCAAATAGGGTCGTCCGCACTCCGGGCAGGTCCAACCTCGCGTCCTCGCGCCGTGGCTGGCGCCGACCACCGCGAAGACGCGAGATTACGCCGCCTCCCGGCCGAATGTCAGGGTTCATGTTGGGGGCAGACCCTGATGCGAACACCCGCGGGCGGCGTCATCATCGCCGCGTGTGGGCGCACACACGCCAACGATCGTGGTCGCGATCGACCCGGGGAGCGAACCAGTCGCAGGTACCGTGCAAGGCTCCGACGCAGGTACCGTGGACGGCTCCGACGAGGCACCGGTCGAGCTACATCCAACTCTTCGCGCCCGGAGCCGACGGATGACTCACATACACCAGGGGGCGCGGTGAGCTGGGGACCTCAGATCGGGCACGGGATCGACCGGGGCGCACCGGGCGGGGGGGCCGCGCGGGGCACGGGGGTTGCAGACCCCGGCCGCCGCTCCAGCCATCCTCGCCTGCTCGCCGCCGTGCTCGCCGGGCTCGTCGCCTTCGGCGCGTGGGGAGCGCTGACCGCGCGGGCGCAGGGCGGCCCGCCGATCCCCGCGACCGAGGGCGAGCAGTTCTCCGAAGTGATCGCGACCGTCTCGCTCCCCGGCTGCCTGCCGGGCAGCGCGTCCGGTGTCGCGACGATCGTCTGGGGCGACGGGACGGGCGCCTCGCAGGGGCAGGTTACGCAGGTGAGCAGCACCCAGCTCGCGGTCATCGGCTCGCATACCTATGCCGAGGAGGGATCGGACGGCGGCACCGTGTCGGGGAAGTGGCAGTGCACGCCGACGAACCCTTCGTCGGGCGCCATCTCCGGCCCGATCGACGCGACGTTTGACGCCCAAGTGAGGGACGCCCCCTTGTCGGCCACGGCTCAGCCGGTGACGGCGACCGCGGGTCAGGTGTTCGCCGCGACAGTCGCGACCTTCACCGACGGCGACCCCGGCGGCGCGGCCGCCGACTACAGCGCCACCATCGACTGGGGCGACGGAAGCTCGTCCCCGGCCGACGGCCGGCAGGTGACTGTCTCGCCGGGGAGCCAGGGGTTCGTGGTCAGCGGGACGCATGTCTACGCGGACGGCGGCAGCTACCCGCTGACGGTCACGATCTCCGACGCCGGCGGCTACCAGACGACGGCTCACGGCACCGCAAACGTCGGCACCGCCACGGTCGTCCCGTCGTCCGTCGACTTCACAGTCTCCCCCAACAACGTCCCCGAGCTTTCGCATCACGCGCTCACCTTCTCGGTCGTCTCGCCGGTCCCGGGCGTGGCCTACGAGTGGGACTTCGGCGACTCGTCGTCGGATCAGCTGGACGGCTTTCCGGGTGATCCGTTCGCAGCGCCGCCGGAGGCGACGGGCGCGACCGTCACCCATACCTACGCCGACCCGCCCGCCGCGCTGAACGGCGTCCAGCAGGCGACGTACAACGTCCGCCTGCGGGTCGTCCCGCACGTCGGCAGCCCAAATATCTACGCTGCGGTCGCGCACCAGGTGACGGTCGTACCAGACACTTCGTCCGGCGCCCAGTTCCTCCCCGTGTACACGTCATCGGACGGCCAGCCGTCCTCGAGCGAGGTCGTCACCCACCCGGTGACGTTTATCCCGCTGACGCAGGTCCCGCAGGTGATCAATGGGACGCCGAACAAGATCGTTCGCGAGGACTGGTGGTTCGACAGCAACGGGCCTCCACAGCCGCCCGACCTGACGTGTCTGTCGACCGGCCAGTGCGGCCACTACACCGGCCCGAGCCCCGAGCCGCTCGTACCCGACCCCTCACAGCTCCAACCGGTGCAGGGGATCCAGGACCTCGGCCCGGGACCGGTCTCGGTGCTCCCGGGCGCGTGCCGCAGGTACTACCGCGGCCAGATTTGCAACCGGCCCGAAACGATAAGTCCGACCAACGGCTTCGAGGCATTTTCGGTCAACTTCTTCGACCGCCAGCTCGGAAAGATCGGCGCGCCCGGCGGTTACCCGACACTGCCCGCGAGCGGCTACGACACGCCCCGCGCGGGCTATCCACCGCTGTCGTCGATCGACCTCTCGAAGGTCAGCGGCGTGTTCTGGCCGGACTACCCGAGCGGTCAGAATCCGGCGCGCGACGCGGGCCAGCGTGCGGCGCGCGACGCGGGCCAGGGGGCGGCCGGCCGGGTGCGCCAGGCCGCGGGAGCTGTCCGGCCACATCTGATCGTCCCAGGCGCCCACAGCCCGCAGGTCACCCAGGAGACCCTGTGGGACTTCCTCTACAACTACGCGACCTCGATCGAGGCGGACTACCCGATCGACCAGGACGCGACGGGCGCCGTGTACTCGACCCAACGGGCGTGGGGCGTCACCTGCGTGTCGGTCCCCAACGGGCCGGGCGGGCCGCCATCGCCGCCACCCGGCGGGGGCGGAGGGATAGGGACGAAAGCGATCGACGCGCGGGCCGGGGGGGCTGGACTGAGAGTTACGGCGATCGACGCGCGGGTCGAGTGCCACCAGAACGAGGCGACCGTGGAGCGGCCGAGGATGGTGACGATGGTCGCCTACGACTCGGGCGGCGTCGCCTCGGCCCCGGCCACGCGCCCGGTGCTGTTGACACCCGCCGGCTACCCGAACATCAAGCTTCAGCTCGGCGTCAATGGAGAGCCGAGCACGATCAGCGGTCAGGAGAGCTTCCCGCTCCACGTCGGTGACACGCTGCGACTCGATCCGACCGGGTCAAGCGGCGGCGATGACGCGATCAGGTACTGGGGGGTCGAGGTCGGGCAACCGCGAGACATCGTTCAGGCCTACGACTCGAGCCATGGAACGTCGTCGTGGCCTCCGGCATCGATCTCCGAGCAGTTACCGGAGACAAACACGTACTCGTTCTCGCCGAACTGCTCCCATGGCGGCTTGGCGACCGAGGTTCCGGGCCCCCCCAGCGCCTCCGACTCGTTCTCCGAGGGCGGTTGGTTCGGAAACGTGCCGAACTTCAGCGACCTGCTCGAGGGCGCCTCCCCGTATCACCTCTGCGGCGGCTACGTCAGCGACACGGTCGATCCCGCGCTGCTACCCGAGCCGGTCCCGCAAGCGGAGGTGCAGACCGCAGGACCGGCCCGCGACCGCCGCGCGCACGCGAGCCGCACCTACCGTCTAGGAACCGTTCCCGGGGGGATCCAGTGGCTGGGCCAGCCGACCTGCTCCTCGGTGGCCGACCCGGCGCTGGTCACGCAGGACTCGCGCTCCTTGTGCTTCACCTTCGATCATCCCGGGATCTACTCGGTGGCGGTCGCCGCCTACAACACCACCGGCCTCGCCGCCATCACCCGGATCGACGGGTTCCTCGTCCTGCCGAAGATCAACGCGGGGGATTGCCAGGTCGTCGCGTCGAGCCAGTTCAAACTCAAGGTCAACGGCGCCAAGTACACCTACGGCTGGTCGGGATCGTGCGTCGCGATCTATCACCCCAACCCGGGTGACGCCGCGATCTACGTCAGCCACGACCCGATCGACATCGACGGGACCACGCTCGCGCCGGCGCCGGGCGACGACATCGTGATCAACAACATGCAGCCGGGTGACGCCAAGGTGTTCACGGTCGCGCACGGCGCGTGCGACTGGCAGACCGGCGCCGGCTGCGGCGACCCAGGACCGGCAGCGGGCGCCGTATACCTCCAGTTCGGCCAAGACCAGGTCGGCTACGAACCCGGCTTCGACGCGACCGAGGCCGACACCCTGCTCACGCCGAGCCCCACGCCGGTGGCCGGCTGCGACGACGGCGACGGCCAGACGACCCACGAGTGGGCGTCGCAGTGGCAGCTGCCGCCCGGCGCGACCTACCAGGGATTCGCCGTCTCGCAGCCACCGTGCGTCGTATTCCACACCGACGAGAAATCACGCAGCGACTTCTTTATAACCCTGCCGCCCGAGATCGCCGCCCAGCAGGACACGCACGTCACGCTCCAGGGCGAGGACGTCCCGCCGAGTAGCGTGCTGACTACCAACTCCTGGGCCGACGTGTCTCGCGCGCGCGGCGCCAAGCGGGTGATCGCCGGCGCGATCGTGCCGGGCCCCCGCGCGCACAAGGCCGACGACATCGTGCCGACGTGTCCCGCCAACGCCACGTCGTCGCAGGCGGTCGTGCCCGGCGGCACGCAGATCGGCCCGTTCACGCTCCCCAAGGAGCTGACGCTCTGTTACGACAGCTCCACCGGCGTGTTCATCGGCGACGTCAGCGTCTCGCTGCCGTTCGCGGGAGCCAGCCAGGACATCAGGTTCGGGATCGAGCTCGGCAACGGCCAGCTTCTGCGCGCCGGGGGCGAGGCGCAGGGCGACGTCCCGATCGCCAGCGGCGTCGACCTCACCCAGCTCGGGTTCGGCGTTCAGTTCAACCCGACCCAGGTCGCGGGAACGCTCGGCCTCGGCGTCGGCCCACCGGGCGCCGCGATCCTCGACCTCGACGGCACGGTCGTGATCGCCTCGAACCCATTCGACGTGAAGGCGACCGGCGTGCTGACGCTCGCCCAGCTCGGCCTCCAGCTCGCCAAGGCGCAGGCCGAGTACAACAGCGGGGCCGACACCCTGACGTTCGGCATCACCCTGGGCAACGACTTCGGGCCCGCGAGCCTCCAGGCCTCGCTCGACGGTGGCGTCGACTTCAGCGACTGGTCGTGGTATGTCTGGGG
>JBPYDT010000050.1:0-14102 GCA_051986275.1 Acidimicrobiia bacterium
CGGTGACCGGCGTCTCCGGCTCGGGGAAGTCGACGCTGGTCAACGACATCCTGCTCCGCACGCTCGCCAAGGAGGTGCACCACGCGAAGGCGGTGCCCGGCCTGCACCGGCGGATCCGCGGCGCCGAGCACGTCGACAAGGTGGTGGAGGTCGACCAGGCGCCGATCGGCCGCACGCCGCGGTCCAACCCGGCCACCTACACCGGTGTGTTCGACCACATCCGGCGGCTGTTCAGCCAGACACCGGAGGCCAAGGTGCGCGGCTACCTGCCGGGGCGGTTCTCCTTCAACGTGAAGGGCGGCCGCTGCGAGGCGTGCTCGGGCGACGGGACGATCAAGATCGAGATGCACTTCCTGCCCGACGTGTACGTCCCGTGCGAAGTGTGCAAGGGCGCGCGCTACAACCGCGACACGCTCGACATCACGTTCAAGGGCAAGAACATCGCCGAGGTGCTCGACCTCTCGATCGAGGAGGCCCTCCAGTTCTTCGCCAACCAGCCGACGATCGCCCGGCACCTCCAGACCCTCGTCGACGTCGGGCTCGGCTACGTCCGGCTCGGTCAGCCCGCCCCAACGTTGTCGGGGGGCGAGGCCCAGCGCGTGAAGCTGTCGGCCGAGCTCGGCAAGCGCGCCACGGGCCGCACGATCTACATCCTCGACGAGCCGACGACCGGCCTGCACTTCGAGGACGTGCGGCGCCTGCTCGGCGTCCTCGACCGCCTCGTCGCCACCGGCAACACGGTGCTCGTCATCGAGCACAACCTCGACGTCATCAAGTCGGCCGACTGGGTCGTCGACCTCGGCCCGGAGGGCGGCGAGGCTGGGGGGTGCGTCGTGGCCGAGGGGCCGCCCGAGCACGTGGCGAAGACGCCGGCCAGCCACACCGGCCGCTATCTCGCGCCGCTGCTCGGCCTCACCTGAGCACCCGGCCGTGACCGCGTGAGCGAACGCCCCTGGGAGACGCACGCCCAGTGGTGGCAGGACCACTTCACGGGCGGCATCGACCCCGAGTACGAGGAGCAGATCCTCCCGCTCGTCGACGAGCACCTCGCCGGCGCGACCCGCGTCCTCGACGTCGGGTGCGGGGAGGGCCAGGTGGCGCGGCGGGCCGCCGCCCTCGGCGCGGACGTCGTCGGGGTCGACCCGACCGCGGGCCAGCTCGTCACGGCCGTGGCGCGGGGTGGCGGCGTCCACTACGCGCGGGCCGCCGCCGAGCGCCTGCCGCTGCCCGACGGCGCGGTCGACGGCGTCGTGATCTGCCTCACCCTCGAGCACCTCGAGCCCTTCGAGCCCGCGGTGCACGAGATGGCCCGGGTCCTCGTCGTCGGCGGGGTCTTCTGCTGCTTCCTGAACCACCCCCTGCTCCAGACCCCGGGCAGCGGCTGGATCGACGATCAGATCCTCGGGGAGCAGTACTGGCGGATCGGCCCCTACCTCCCCGACGACATCGCCATGGAAGAGGTGGCCCCCGGCATCAGGTTGCCCTTCATGCACCGCCCGCTCGGCCGATACATCAACGTGATGGCCGATCGCGGGCTCCTGGTCGAGCGGATGGTCGAGCCGCCGCCTCCCCCCGGCTTCGTCGCCCGAGCGCCGGAGTACGCCGAGGCGGCGACCATGCCCCGTCTGCTGCTCCTGCGCGCCCGCAAGCACGCGTGACCGCGACGGTCGCCGCGCCGCCCCGTCGCGCGGCGCCCGCGACGACCGTCCAGCCCCGCACCGCGCTCCTCCGCCGACCCCTCGCGGCCGGCGCGCTGCTGCTCGTCGTCTACGTCGGGCTGTCGTTCGCGAACAGCCCGCACGGCTACCTGGGCACCGACACGGGCGGCAAGGTCGCGACGCTGCGCACGATGCAGGCCACCGGCAGCCTGCAGCCCGCGGTCGACTACTGGGCCCAGGCGTACGACCACGACGGCGTGCTCCACCCGCTCGCGCTGACCTCGCACCTCGGCGGCGAGTGGATCAACGTGACCACCCTGCCGATGATCTACGCCGGCTACCCGCTCTACCTCCTCGGCGGGCTCCGCGCCATCCTCCTGCTGCCGATGCTCGGCGGGGTGCTCACCGCGCTCGGTGCCCGCGCCCTCGCGCGCCGGCTCGGCGGGCGCGGCGACCTCGCGTTCTGGGCCGTGGGGCTGCTCACCCCGGTCGTCATCTACTCCCTCGACTTCTGGGAGCACACGCTGGGCCTCGCCGCGATGCTCGGCGGGATCGTCGTGCTCCTCGACGTCGTCGACGGCCGGGCCGGCTGGCGCGGCGCGCTCGTCGGTGGGGCGCTCTTCGGGATCGCCGCAACGATGCGCACCGAGGCGCTCGTGTACGCCGCGGCGACGGTGCTCGTGCTCGCCTGGGCGGCGCGCGGGCACCTCCCGCGCCGACCCGTGTGGTGCGCGGCCGCCGCGGGCGTCGGCGTGCTCGTCCCGCTCGTGGCGAACCAGCTGCTCGAGCAGGCCATCCTCGGCACGGGGCTGCGCGCCGCGCGCACGGTGGGCGCGGCCGGCGGTGGTGGGACCGACGCGTGGTCGCGGGTCAAGGACGCGCTCACCACGACCGTCGGCCTCAACCGCTACGCCGTACCCACCGACTGGTTCCTCGGCGCCGTGCTCGCCGGCCTCGTCGCACTCGGCCTCGCGCGCGCGCTGCGCCCCGACCCGGCGGCGCGGCGCACGGGCTGGCTCGCGCTCGGCATCGCCGCGCTCTGCTACGCCGTGTGGGTGCACGACGGGCTCGGGTTCCTGCCCGGCCTCCTCGTGGCGTCCCCGCTCGTCGTGGTCGGGCTCGTCGTGGCGCGCCGGCGCCCGGCGTTCGCCCGGCTCGTCGCGATCGCGCTGGTCGCCCTGCCCGTCGTGTGGGTCTTCCAGTACGGCGGGGGAGCGAACCCCCAGTGGGGCGGCCGGTACGAGCTGTGCAGCGGGGTGCTGCTCGCCGTCGTGGCGTGCGTCGCCCTCGAGACCACCCCGTGGCGCGTGGTGACCGCCGCGCTCGCGCTCGCCGGTGCCGTCACTGGCGCCGGCCTCGCGTGGCTCTCGGTGCGCAGCCACGAGGTCGCCGACGCGGTCGGCACGGTGGCGGCTGCGCCCGGCCCGCTCGTCGCCACCGGGTCCGGACTGCTCCACTTCTGGCGGGAAGGCGGCGCCTTCTACACGCCGACCCGCCGGTGGCTGACGGCCGAGCACGCGAGCGAGCTGCCCGACGCGGCCCGGGTGGTGGCGGCGACCGGCGCGCCGTCCTTCACGCTCGTGACCCTCGACCCGGCCCGGGCGCCCCGCCAGATCGGCGCCTACCAGGCCGGGACCCACCGCCACGTGGCCTTCCTCGCCGGGCTGGCGCTGACGCTGACCCGCTACACCCGGGCCGGACCGGGCCCCGACGGGAGCGGGTAGCCCTCAGCAGCCCGCCCCCGGCGGTCGATACAGACGCATGCGACGGCTCGCCCGGCTGGCGGTGAACGTCGGGACGGGCGTCTGCGTGCTCGGGCTCGGGAAGGCCCACGCGCTCGCTCACGACTACGCCTTCACCGGCACGTCCCGCTTCGCGTGGTCGATCGGGTTCGTGCTCGCCCTGGCTATCGCCGCGTACGGGTTCGGCATCCCGGACGTGCCGCGCACGCGGCGAAGCGCGCTGCTCGCCGCCGTCGGGGCCACCGCCGTCGCGACCGCGTCGATCTCGGTGATCCAGCTCTTCGTCGGGGACGCGCTCCTGCCCCGGGCCGTCGTGTTCGGCGCGGCACTCGTGCTCGTGCCCTGGTACGTGCTCTGCACCCGGGTGGCGGGCGACGCGCGGTCGCGGGCCGAGGACCGCGACCGCATCGTCCTCGTCGGCGACGTCGACGAGGCCGACACGCTGGGCGCTGAGCTCGACCGCGCGCCCGAGCGGCACGCGGTCGTCGCCGCCGCCGTCGCGCCGGTCGACGTCGCGCTGGTCGACCCGCCCCGCCTGCCGCTCGTCGAGCTCGTCGAGGCGGCCCACGCCACCGTCCTCGTGCTGAGCCGCGGCGCGCAGAGCGACGAGGACGTCGTGCTGCAGGCGGCGCGGCTCCACGAGACGGGCATACGGGTGCGCACCCTCTCGCTCTTCTACGAGCAGTGGCTCGGCAAGCTCCCCGTGGCCGAGCTCGAGCGCGTCTCGCTGCTCTTCGACGTCGGGGAGCTCCACGCTCCCGGTTACGCCCGAGTGAAGCGCCTCTTCGACGTCGCGCTAGGCGCCGCAGGCGCCGCCGCGCTCGTGGTGTCCGTGCCGGTGGTCGCCGTGCTGAACCTGCTCGGGAACCGCGGCCCGCTCCTGTTCCGCCAGCCGCGGGTGGGGCGGGACGGGACCGAGTTCTCGATCCTGAAGTTCCGCACCATGCGCTCGTCGAACGGCGCGCCGACCGTGGCGCGCGACCCTCGCGTGACCGCGTTCGGGCGGGTCCTGCGCCGCACCCACCTCGACGAGCTGCCCCAGGTGCTGAACATCCTGCGCGGCGAGCTCTCGGTGGTGGGGCCACGCCCCGAGCAGCCCCACCTCGTCGCCGAGCTGTCGGCGAAGCTGCCGTTCTACCGGCTCCGCCACCTCGTGCGCCCCGGCCTGACGGGCTGGGCGCAGGTGAAGTACCAGTACGCGGGCACGGACGTCGAGGCGCTCGAGAAGCTCCAGTACGAGTTCTATTACCTGCGCCGCCAGAGCCTCTCCCTGGACGTGCGCATCGTCGGGCGGACCGTGCGGTCCGTCGTCGGACGCGACGGACGCTGAGGTGACCGCGACCCTCCCGTCGGTGCGGACGTCGTCGGACGCCCGCGCCGCGACCCGCGGCTCGCTCGCGCTGACGGTCCTGCAGACCGGCGGACGGCTCCTGGCGGTCGCGTTCGTGCTCGTCGCGACCCGCGCGCTCGTCCCCTCCGAGTTCGGCCGCTACTCGACGGCGGCGGCCTACGTCGTCCTGGGCGGGTTCCTCGCGGACTTCGGCACCACGATGGTCATCGTGCGGCGAGTGAGCCGCGACGCCGTCTCGGCCGACGCGCTGCTCACCGCGACGCTGCCCGCCTGCCTGGCGCTCGGGGTGGCGTCGATGCTCGTCGTCGGCGCGGTCGGACTGGCCGCGGGCTACCCGAGCGCCACCCGCACCGACGTGCTCATCGCCGCGCTCGCCCTCCCGGCGAGTGCGTGCGTGACCTCTCTCCTCGGCGCGTTCGACGGTCGCGGGCTCATCGCGCGACGCGCCGTGCTCACCTTCCTCCAGCTGGCCGTGCTCGCGGTCGGCGGGATCGTGGGCGTGCTGCTCGCCGGCGTCCGGGGTGCGGTGATCGCGCTGCCGGCCGCACCGATGGTCACGCTGCTCGTCGCCACGCTCGTCGCGAAGCGTTCGGGGATCTGGTCGGTCCACCTCCGCGCGGACGGCCCGGCGTCCTGGTCGCTGCTGCGTGACGCGCTGCCGTTCGGGCTGCTCGGCGGCATCGCCGCGCTCGAGCTGCGCTTCGACGTCGTGCTGCTCTCGATCGTCGGCAGCGCCGCCGCGACCGCCCGCTACGACCTCGCGGTCCGCGCCCTGGAGGCCCTCGCGTACGTCGGGACTGTGGTGGCGTCGCCCGCGCTCTTCATCCTCAGCCGTCGCCTCGGGCAGGGCGACCGCGATGGCGCGCAGCGCGCGCTGAACGAGGCCGCCCGATTCCTCACCGTGCTGGGGGTCCTCGTGTCGGCGCTCGTCGTCGGGCTGCACGAGCCGCTCACCGTCGCCGCCTTTGGGTCCCGCTATGCCGGCGCGGCCGTCCCGATGGCGATCACCGGCGGACAGCTGTGGCTCGCGTTCCTCGCCGGCCTGCAGACGGCGGCGATCCTGGCCGGGGAGCGCGTGTGGCGCGCCGTGCCCGTCGCCGCCGGCGCGATGGCCGTGATGGTCGGGCTCGACGTTCTGCTCGTCCCCGCGTTCGGCGCGGTCGGCGCCGCGGCCGCGACCGTGGCGGGCACCGTCGTCATGGTGCTCGCCTTCGGCTGGTTCCTCGAGCGCGCGTCGGGCTTGCGCACCCCTCGACCCTCGCTGCGGGTGCTGGTGGCCGGCCTGCTCAGTGCCGTCGTCGCGGCGCGCCTCGCTTCGGCCGGGCTCGTCCCGGCGGGCACCGCGGCCGCCCTGGTCTACGCCGTCGTGCTCGTCGCGACGGGCGCGGTGCGGCGCGCCGACGTCACCCGCCTCCGCGTCCTCGTCTCATCCACGGCGGCCGCGCGTCGGGGAGCCCCGGCGTGAGCGGCCGGCCGGCCGTCGACGTCGTCATCCTGACGTGGAACGACGGCGCCGTGCTCGACCGCGCCGTAGCGTCGGCCGCGTCCCAAGAGGGCGTCGACGCGACGGTGACGGTGGTCGACAACGGGTCGACGCCCGCGGCAACGGTCGGCTCTCGGCCGCACGTGCAGCTGGTGCGCAGCCCGACCAACCTCGGGGTCGGCGGCGGGCGGAACCTCGGCATCGCGCGAGGCCACGCGCCGTGGGTGTGCGTGCTCGACAGCGACGCCTGCCTGCGCGCCGACGCGCTGGCCCGCCTGGTCGCCCCGGTCGCGGGTGACGACACGGTCGCGCTCACCGCGCCGGTGTTCACCGGCCAGCGGCCAGACATGAGCGCGGGCCGCGCGCCGAACCCCTGGCGCAAGCTGCGCCGCGTCCTGAACCAGACCGACCGGTATGCGCCGACGTCGGGACAGGGGAGCGGCGCGTCGTGGGACGTCGAGTTCGCCATCGGGGCGTGCCAGGTGTTCCGCCGCGACGCGTACGAGGCGGTCGGCGGCATCGACGACTCGGCCCGCTTCGGGCCCGAGGACGTCGACTTCTGCCTCCGCCTGCAGCGCGCCGGCTGGCGGGTCGTCCAGGTCGCCGGGGACACCTGCGACCACCCGGCGCGCCGGTCGTCGCGGCGCCTGCTCACCCGCCGGGGCCTGGCGCACGCCGCGGCGTTCGCCCGGCACTGGTGGCGTCATCGGGTGGCCACGGCATGACGGCGCGCGTCGATGTCGTGATCGTCGCGTATGACAGCCGCGACGACCTCCCCGCTTGCCTCGCCGGGGTGCGACGACTCCGCGGCGTCGGGCAGGTCGTGGTGGTGGATCACGGGCGCGACGGCAGCGCCGACGTGGCGCGGGCGGCCGGCGTCGAGGCGCTCGAGGACCCGTCGAACCCCGGCTTCGGCGCGGGGCAGAACCGGGGCGTGCGCGCCACGTCGGCCCCGTACGTCCTGCTGCTCAACCCCGACGCCGAGCCCCAGTCGGACGGCGTCGCCGCGGGCCTCGCGCTGCTCGAACGCGACCCGTCCGTCGCCGCGGCCCAGGGGGTGATCGTCGACCGGGCCTCCGGCACGCCTCAGCGCAGCGCCGGCCGCGAGCTCGGACCGCTGCACCTGGTCGGCCGGGCGCTCGGCGCGCGGCGACTGCTCGGCTTCGGGCCGGTGCGTCGCGTCGTGGCCCGGCTTGCCCCGACCTCGGACCACGTGGACCGGGTGCCGGACGCGCCGACCGGGGTGACGTCGCTGGCCGCCACCGCGCTGCTCGTGCGGCGCGCCGCGTTCTCCGACGTCGGCGGGTTCGACGAGCAGTACTTCCTCTACGGGGAGGATCTCGACCTGTGCCGTCGCTGGCGGGCCGCCGGTTGGCGCCTCGTCGCCCTCCCCGACCGGTTCGCGGTGCACGACGGCGGCGCGTCGTCGGATCGGTGGACCGCGCGCGAGCTGGCGTGGTGGGGCGGCACGATGCGCTTCGCCGCCCGGTGGTGGGCACGCGCCGCGTGGCGCGCCGCGCTCGGTGCCGCGGCGCTGCAGTGGCTGAAGCTCACGGTGCGCGAGCCGCGCCTCGCGGCGAGCGGGTGGCGGGCGCTCGTCGGTGAGCCGCGCGCCGCGCGCCGGTCAGGCGCGCGGCGACCAGGGACGCGGGTCGCCGGTCAGTCGACGGCCGTCGTCTGACCCGGCGCCGACAGGTCGAGCATCCGCTCGAGCGCGACGCGCGCCCACCGGGTCGTCTCGGGGTCGACCGTGATCTGGTTCACCAGCTCCCCGTCGGCGAGGGCCTCGAGGCACCACGCGAGGTGCGGGCCGTCGATGCGGAACATCGTCGAGCAGGGGCAGACGAGCGGGTCGAGCGACACGACCGTCTTGTCGGGATGCTCGGCGGCCAGGCGCTGCACCATGTGGATCTCGGTCGCGACCCCGAGCACCGCGCCGGGGGGCGCGGCGTGGACCCACTCGAGGATCCGCTCGGTCGAGCCGACCCGGTCCGCCTCGACGACCACGTCGTGGCTGCACTCGGGGTGCACGAGCACCTCGCCGTCGGGGTGCTCGGCGCGGAAGGCGGCGACGTGCTCGGGGCGGAACCGCTGGTGGACTGTGCAGTGGCCCTTCCAGAGCAGGAACGTGGCCTCCTTCACGTCGGGCTCGGTGAGCCCGCCGAGGTCCTCGCGGGGATCCCAGACGCGCATGTGCGGCGCGTCGTACCCGAGGTCGAAGGCCGTGTTGCGGCCGAGGTGCTGGTCAGGGAAGAACAGCACCTTGTCGCCCCGGCCGAGCGCCCACTCGAGCACGGTGCGGGCGTTCGAGGAGGTGCACACCGCTCCGGCGTGCTCGCCCACGAAGGCCTTCAGGGCGGCCGACGAGTTCATGTAGGTGATGGGCACGAGCGCGTCGATGTCGATGACGGCCGCCAGCTCGTCCCACGCCTCGAGGACCTGGTCGAGGTCGGCCATGTCGGCCATCGAGCACCCGGCGTTCAGGTCCGGGAGCACGACCCGCTGGTGATCGCCCGTGAGGATGTCGGCCGACTCGGCCATGAAGTGGACGCCGCAGAACACGATGTCGGTGGCGTCGGCGTTCGCCGCGGCGAACTGCGCCAGCTTGAACGAGTCGCCCGTCGCGTCCGCCCAGCGGATCACCTCAGGCCGCTGGTAGTGGTGGCCGAGGATGAGGAGGCGGGAGCCCAGTCGCTCCTTCGCGGCGCCGATCCACGCATCGAGCTCGTCGGGCGACGCTTGGGTATAGCGGTCCGGCAGCGGGGCCTGCAGTCGCAGCATGTTGTGATCCCTCCCCTCGTGCGGGCGAGCCCAAACGAGGGTTCTGCGGCTCCGGTCAGGCCGGCGGGGACAGCCTGGTCGCCCACCGCGGGGATGTCGGCCCCGGAGCCGAACCTTGGCGCGGAGTGCCAGGCCGGCCTGCGCGCGAGCATAGTGCGTCCCCAGACGCCTGGGTCCGGGGCCGGCCGAGGCATGCAACCAGACACCACCGCGCCCAGACCCCGTTCCTCGTCACGTGCGTGGTGGCTGCTCGTGCTCGTGCTCGTCGCCGGGCGCATCGCGGTCGTCCCGATCACGCTCGACCAGGCCGCGGTGCAAGGGCCGCGCAAGGTCCTGACGGGCGACGTCCGGCGCTTCCACGCGATCGCGACGCACCCGGGCACGCCGTACAAATCGTTCGAGGTCGAGTACCCGCCGGTGATGCTCGGCGCGATCAAGGTGCTCGACAGCGGCAGCTTCGCCGACGCGACCGCGGCGACGATGTGGTCCCAGCTCCTCATGGACCTCGGGGTGGCGCTGCTGCTCTGGTGGGGCTGGGGCAAGCGGTCGGCCGTCGCCTACCTGATCCTCGGCGCGCCCTTCCTCTTCTATCCCTTCCTCTACCTCCGGCTGGACCTCCTGTCGGTGCTGCTGGCGGTCGGGGGAATCGCGCTCGTGCGGCGGCGACGACCGGCGCTCGGCGGCGCCGCGCTCGCGCTCGCCTGCTTCGCCAAGGTCTGGCCCGTGCTGCTCGCGCCCGCGCTGCTGATCCGGCGGTCCTGGCGGGCCGTCGCCTCGTTCTGCGCCGTCGGCGCGGCCGGCGTGGCCGCCTGGCTCGGCTGGGTGGGCACCGCGGGCATCAACCAGGTCCTGTCGATGCGCCACTCGGCCGGGTGGGAGGTCGAGAGCCTCGTAGGCGCGGTGGCGCGCCCCTTCAGCAGCGACCCGGTGCGCCTGAACGAGGGGGCGTGGCGCTTCGGCACGGTCCCGCACTGGGCGTACGGGCTGCTGAACGTGCTCCTGCTCGCGACCGTCGCCGCGGCGTGGCTGCTGGCCCGCCGCCACCAGCCGCACGGCACGGCGGTGCTCGACGGCACCGCGGCGATCGCGGCGATCGGCGCGTTCCTCCTCTTCTCGCCGCTGCTGTCCCCCCAGTTCATGATCTGGATCGTCCCGTTCGCCGCGATCGCCGCGGCGCGGGGCGACAGGCTCGTCGGCGGCCTGGTCCTGGCGATCGTGGCGCTGAGCGTCCTCGACCTGAACCTCGTGATGGAGCTCGTGAAGACGAACGAGGTCCTCCCGCAGCTCATCGTGCTCCTGCGCAACCTGCTCCTCGTGGTGCTCGTCGGCGTCTGCTTCGCCCGGCTAGGCCGCCAGGCCCGCCGCCCGGCCGTGGTCGAGGCGCCCCCCGAGCTGGTGGAAGCGGCGGCGTAAGCCCCGGCGGCCGCCACAATGGGGTCGTGGTCAAGCGGCCCGAGCCCGGCACGATCCCCGACAGCCCCGGCTCCTACCAGTTCAAGGACCGGGAGGGCCGCGTCCTCTACGTGGGCAAGGCGAAGAGCCTCCGCAGCCGGCTGGCCAGCTACTTCGCCGACCCGGACACGCTCCTGCCCCGCACCCGCCAGCTGGTCATGACGGCGGACACCGTCGAGTGGATCGCGGTCCGCAACGAGGTCGAGGCGGTGTTCCTCGAGTACAACCTCATCAAGACGCACCGGCCGCGGTTCAACATCCGCTACAAGGACGACAAGTCCTACCCGTACCTCGCGGTGACGCTCGACGAGGAGTGGCCCCGGGCGATGGTGCTCCGGGGCGCCAAGCGCAAGGGCGTGCGGTACTTCGGTCCGTACGCGCACGCCTACGCCATCCGCGAGACCCTCGACCTGCTGCTCCGGACGTTTCCCATCCGGACCTGCACCCGACCCAAGTTCGACCGCCACCACCGGCTCGGGCGACCCTGCCTCTACGCCCACATCGAGAAGTGCGCCGCGCCGTGCGTCGGCGCGATCGACGAGGCGGCCTACGCGCAGCTGACCGCCGACCTCATCGCGTTCCTCGACGGTGAGACCGCGCCGGTCCTCGACCGCCTCGAGAAGGCCATGCACGAGGCCGCGGAGTCACTCGAGTTCGAGCGGGCGGCCCGCCTGCGCGACCAGCTCGCGTCGGTGCGCAAGGCGATCGAGCGCCAGCAGATGGTCGCGTCGAGCGAGGAGAACCTCGACGTGCTCGGCATCGCCGAGGACGCGCTCGAGGCGTCGGTGCAGGTGTTCTACGTCCGGCGCGGGCGGGTCGTCGGGCGCAAGGGCCTCGTCGTCGACAAGGTGGAGGACCTCGACCGGCCCGCGCTCGTGGCCCGGCTGCTCGAGCAGCTCTACGCGGGCGGCGGGCCGGACGACGTCCCCCGCGAGGTCCTCGTCCCCTCCCTGCCCGAGGACCCGACGCTCAGCGCCGAGGTGCTGAGCCACGTCCGCGGCGGGCGCGTCCAGATCCGCGTCCCGCAGCGCGGCGCCAAGCGGGAGCTGCTCTCGACGGTGACGGCGAACGCCCAGGAGGCGTTCGCCCAGCACAAGCTGCGCCGCGCGTCGGACCACAACGCGCGGGCCCGGGCGCTCACCGCGCTGCAGGATGCGCTCGCCCTGCCCGAGGCGCCGCTGCGGATCGAGTGCTTCGACATCTCGAACCTGCAGGGGCGCGACATCGTCGGCTCGATGGTCGTGCTCGAGGACGGGCTCGCCAAGCGCTCCGACTACCGGCGGTTCCAAGTGCGCCACCAGGCGGGCCAGGACGACTTCGCCGCGATGGAGGAGGTGCTCACGCGCCGGTTCCGCCGCTACCTCGACGAGCGCGACCAGGGGGCGCGCGCCGGGCGCCGCTTCGCGTACCCGCCGAACCTGCTGCTCGTCGACGGCGGCAAGGGCCAGCTCGGCGTCGCCGTGCGCGTGCTCGAGGAGCTCGGCCTCGAGGAGATCTCCGTCGCCGCGCTCGCCAAGCGCTTCGAGGAGGTGTACCGCCCCGGTCGTGACGAGCCCGTGCGCATCCCGCGCGACTCCGAGGCGCTCTACCTCCTCCAGACCGCCCGGGACGAGGCGCACCGCTTCGCCATCACCTACCACCGCCAGCTGCGGGCACGCCACACGACGCGCTCGGTGCTCGACGATGTCCCCGGGCTGGGTCCCACGCGACGGTCGCGGCTCCTGAAAGAGTTCGGGTCGGTGAAGCGGCTCCGCGAGCTCACCGAGGACGACCTCGTCGCGCTGTCGTGGCTGCCCGACCCGGTGGGTCACGCCGTGTACCGCCAGCTGCACGAGCCCCGATGACGGCCCCGCTCGACGTCACGATCATCACCGGGCTGTCCGGGGCCGGCCGCTCCTCGGCGGCCGACGTGCTCGAGGACCTCGGCTGCTTCGTCATCGACAACCTGCCGCCCGCGCTCATCCCGAAGGTCGCCGAGCTCGCCCGCGACCGCGAGCGACCGTCTCGCTACGCGCTCGTCGTCGACGTGCGGTCGGGCGAGTTCATGGACGAGCTCGTCGCCGCCCTCGCCGCGCTGCGCGCCACGGGCGCCCGGACCCGCATGCTGTTCCTCGACGCGAGCGACGCCGTGCTCGTCCGCCGCTTCGAGGCGTCCCGTCGGCCCCATCCGCTCGCGCCGACGGGCCGGGTGTCGGACGGGATCACGCGGGAGCGGGTGCTGCTCGAAGGGCTCAAGGGCGAGGCCGACGTGGTCGTCGACACGACCGACCTCAACGTCCACGAGCTGCGCGACCGGCTGCGGGAGCTCTTCGGCGACGCGCCCGCGCCCGACGCCGCGCTGCAGACGAACCTCCTCTCGTTCGGGTACAAGTTCGGGATCCCGCTCGACGTCGACCTGATCTTCGACTGCCGGTTCCTGCCGAACCCGCACTGGGTCGAGGACCTCCGGCCCCTCCCCGGCACCGACGAGGCGGTGCGCCGCTACGTCCTCGACCAGCCCGAGTCCCAGGCGTTCCTCGACCGGCTGCGCGACCTGTTCGCGCTCGTGCTCCCCGCGTACGTGCGCGAGGGCAAGTCGTACCTCTCCATCGCGGTCGGGTGCACCGGCGGCCGGCACCGCAGCGTGGTCGTCGCCGCCGAGCTGGCGAAGATCCTCGCCGGGCTCGGGTTCCCGGCGACGGTGCACCACCGGGACCTCGAGCGTGGGTGAGCCGTCGGTCGTCGCGCTGGGCGGAGGCCACGGGCTGGCGTGCGTGCTGCGCGCCGCCCGCCGCTACGCCGGTGACCTGCTCGCCGTGGTGAGCGTAGCCGACGACGGCGGCTCGTCCGGCCGGCTACGCCGCGACCTCAACGTCCTCCCGCCCGGCGACCTGCGCAACTGCCTCGTGGCCCTCGCCGACGACGAGCTGTGGGCGCCCGCCTTCGAGCACCGCTTCAGCGCCGGCGAGCTCGAGGGGCACCCGCTCGGCAACCTCGTCCTCGTGGGTCTCGACGAGACGCTCGGCGACCCGGTCGCGGCGATCGACGCCGCGGCGCGACTTCTCCGCGCGGTCGGCCGGGTGCGCCCCGCGACGGCCGAGCCGGTCGTGCTGAAGGCGGACGTCGACGGCGAGTCGGTCGAGGGGCAGGTCGCCGTCATGAACGTCGCCGGTCGCATCCGGGGCGTCGAGCTTGTCCCGGACGACGCGCCGGCCCACCCCGACGCGGTCGCGGCGATCGCCGCCGCCGACCAGGTCGTGCTCGCGCCCGGGTCGCTCTACACCAGCCTCCTGCCCGTGCTCTGCGTCGCCGGGATCCGCGACGCCGTCGCGCAGACGCGCGCGCAGGTCGTCCAGGTGTGCAACCTGCATCCGCAGCCGCCCGAGACCACCGGCCTCGACGGCGCCGACCACCTCCGTGCCGTGCTCGACCACGGCACACGCGTCGACGTGTTCCTCGCCGAGGAGCACGGCGCGCTGGCCGTCGACGAGGCGCTCGTCTCCGCGTGGGGCGTCCGCCTCGTGTGCGGGCAGCTCGCCCGGCCGTCCGGACTGGCGCATGACCCGGTCAAATTGGCGCCTGCGTTGGCGAATCTGCTGGAGTCGAGTTGAACCGAGGGGGTTCACGATGAACGTAGGAATCAACGGGTTCGGCCG
>JBPYDT010000051.1:0-16913 GCA_051986275.1 Acidimicrobiia bacterium
GGCACGCGCCGTCGTGGTGTCGTCCGACGGGCCGCGGCGGCGAGCGCGATCGCGACGGCGGGCTTCGGGCTCCTCGCGGCGCCGGTCGCCGCGAAGCCGGCGACGCTCGACCGCTGCCTCGTCGGGATGTGGCGCACCACCGAGTGGACGGACGAGCTGCGCGGGCGGGGCGTGCCGATCGCGTTGAGCGGTGGCGCGGCGATCCTGCGCACCATCAAGGCCGACGGCTCGGTGACCGTGGACTTCCGACGGGCTGGCCCGCTCCTCGGCGTGGGGAGCACCGGTCTCGTGTCGGTCCAGTTCAGTGGCGTCGAGACCGACCACGTGGCGAGTCGCCGGGGCGTCGAGACCACAACGGTCCTCGTCCCGGCCGTGGCGCAGGTCACGCTCGGCGATCAGCCCTCGACCACCGGGAGCACGACGCCCTTCGAGGGCGGGACCCGCACGTACCGGTGCTCCGGAACCAAGCTCGTCGAACGCGTCGCGTCAGCGCAGCGTGTCGTGTCCTGGACGCGGGTCCGTTCCTGACCGCCGAGGTCCGAACACGAGTTGGCGAGGATCCCATGCGCCGTCCGACGACGGGCCGACCATTCCGTCTGCCATGCTCGGGGTGAGGCGTCCCCGCGCCGCCTCCCGCTCCGGGCGGTGGAGCGGTCGGCGCGACGGAGGGGCGGAGCGTCCCGCGTTGGCGAGGTGTCGGCCTGACGCCGCGAGAACGCAACCTGCCCACCCGCACACCTGAGGTCCCACCGCATGACCTTGCGCCGCACGCGTCCCCGACCGCCGAGCCGTCCGGTCCTTGGACTCGCCCTCCTCTTCGGCCTCGCGCTCGTGGCCGCCGCCGCGCCCGCCGCCTCGGCGTCCGCGCAACCCCACGGGGCGCGCGTGACCGGCGGTCCGACGGGCACCTACGTCGTGCCGCCGGGCGTCCACAAGATCCAGCACGTGATCGTCCTCCAGCAGGAGAACCGGTCGTTCGACACGTACTTCGGGACCTACCCCGGCGCCGACGGCATCCCGATGCAGCACGGCCAGCCCACGGTGTGCGCGACCGACCCCGCCAGCGGAAGGTGCGTGAAGCCCTACGTGAACCACGCCGACGTGAACGGCGGCGGTCCCCACTCCCAGGACAACGCCACCGCCGACGTCAACGGCGGCCGGATGGACGGCTTCATCGGCCAGGCCGAGTCCGGCCGCCGGGGCTGCCTCGACTCGGCAAACCCCGCGTGCACGAACTCCACCGTGCCGGATGTCATGGGGTACCACACGCAGAGCGACATCCCGAACTACTGGACGTACGCGAAGGACTTCGTGCTCCAGGACCACATGTTCGAGCCGAACGCGTCGTGGAGCCTGCCGGCGCACCTGTTCCTCGTGTCCGAGTGGTCGGCGGCCTGCACGCAGCACGACAACCCGTCGAGCTGCGTGAACGCGCTGCAGAACCCCGGCACGCCGCCGGCGGTGCCCGCGACGTACAACGGCGCGACCAGCGACCAGCCGATCTTCGCCTGGACCGACCTGACGTACCTCCTCTACAAGGCGCACGTCAGCTGGGGCTACTACGTCGTGAGCGGCACCGAGCCCGACTGCGAGAACGACGCGGCCGTGTCGTGCGCGCCCGTCCAGCAAGGCTCGAACACCTACGGGATCTGGAACCCGCTCCCCTTCTTCGACACGGTGAAGGCGGACGGGCAGCTCGGCAACGTCCAGTCGGTCGACCGCTTCTACGCCGCGGCGAAGAGCGGGACCCTGCCCGCCGTGTCCTGGGTGGTGCCTTCGGGCGAGGTGAGCGAGCACCCGCCGGCGCCGGTCAGCTTCGGCCAGACCTACGTGACGAGCGTCATCAACGCGGTGATGCACGGCCCGGACTGGAAGTCGACGGCGATCTTCCTCGCCTGGGACGACTGGGGTGGGTTCTACGACCACGTCGTCCCGCCCCAGGTGGACCAGAACGGCTACGGGCTGCGGGTGCCGGGCCTCGTGATCAGCCCGTACGCCAAGCGGGGCTACGTCGATCACCAGACGCTCAGCTTCGACGCCTACGACAAGTTCATCGAGGACGACTTCCTCAGCGGTCAGCGTCTCGACCCGGCCTCGGACGGCCGGCCCGACCCGAGGCCCGACGTCCGGGAGGAGCAGCGCATCCTCGGCAACCTGACCAACGACTTCGACTTCAACCAGGCGCCCCGGGCCCCGGTCGTCCTCTCCCCCCACCCCAAGACGACCCTCACCGGGACGCCCGACCCGTAGCCGGTGCCGCCCGCGGCCACGGCCGCCAACGGCTAGCCCGACGCGCGACAGGTCACGAGGGGGCGCAGGTCGGGGCGCAGCGCCGCCTGCGCCCGGGTGCACACCCCGAGGCGTGGGACGATCAGCACGAGCCGCCGGTGCGTGCGGGCCACGAACCGCGCCAGCGCGGCGTCGCGCTGGCCCGACGTGAACCACGTGAGCTCGAAATGGTGGCTCGTCAGGTCGATGCGCCCCGACGTGGCGTTCACCCAGCGGGTCTCGAAGAAGCGCGTCCCAGCCGGGCTGCGGTCACCCGGGTCCCAGACGAAGAAGGAGGTCCCGTCGGGCGGGGCGCGCCGCGTGAAGGCCGCGTCCAGGACGGCGGGTGAGGCGGGGAGCCGGCTCTGCCCGTTGAGCCATTGCACGAGCGGGCGACTGTTCGGCGCGGTCAGCGCCCCGGTCGCGCCCGCCACGACGAGCCCCGCCACCACGACCAGGGTCGCCGCGACGACCCACTCCGCTGGCTGACGGGACCGCACGAGCCGCTCGAGCAGCACCGCGCCGGAGGCGGCGGCGGCGACCACCGCGAGGAGGAACGTCGTGTAGACGGCCTTCTCGTAGTAGTAGCGGGTCGTCCCGAGCGTCGCGTCCTGGTAGGCGAGGATCGCGAGCTCCAAGTCGAGGGCGGCGAGCGCCGTCAGCACGAACGTCACCGCGCTCGTACGAGCGGCGCGTCGGACCGCCGGGACGGCGAGGCCGGCCACCGCGACGAGTCCCATCCCGACCAGAGCCAGGCGCGAGAGCGGCGGCACGAGCCCCTGGTCGCCCAGGTGGCTGAACGACCCGCCTTCGAGGCCGGCGGCGACCGGGAGCAGCGTCGCGGCGCCGAGAAGCACCACCGTCGGCACGACGACGCGCCATCCCGGCCAGGCGCAGCGGAGGCGGACGAGCTCGACGACGACCAGCGGCGCGGCGACCGGGAGGATCGCGTAGTACGTGTTCGACAGGCCGGCGATCAGCAGGCCGAGGACGACGAGCCGGACGGTCATGCCGCCCGGGGTGGTCGGGGGCGCCGACAGGCTCACGAGCACGACCGCGAAGAGCAGCGCGTAGCCGGCGATCTGGCCCTGAAAGCCGAGCGTGAGCATGAGCCCGAGCGGGCCGAGGGCGATCGCCGCGGCCGCGGCGAGGCCCGCCATCCCCTGCGCCACCCCGCCGGCGCCGCAGCGCCGCGCGACGGCCGCGGCGCAGAGCCCGCCGAGCGCGACGAGCAGCGCCGCGCTGGCGAACGAGCCGAGCGCGAACGTGTCGAAGAGCCGCGCCGGGGTCGTGGGGTGCCCGAAGACCGCCTGGCCCGCGAGCGCGGTGTTGAGGTGGAAGCCCTGCGGGTACGGGTTGAGACCCGACTCGCCGCCTGTCGTGTGCGTGCTCGCCCAATAGAGGACCCCCCGCTCACCGGCGACGAGGCGGACCAGATAGAAGTGGGTCGCGTTGTCGGGCGCGCCCATGAAGAAGGTCATCGCCGTCGTCAGGCCGCGGCCCACCCAGGTGGTGAGCAGACCAGCGAGCACGACCAGCCCGGCGGCGAGGCACGCACCGTCGGGTCGCCACGGCCCCCGCTCGTCCACGGCGGTCGTGCGCACCCGGACCGCGACGGCCACGAGCGCGAACCCGCCCGCCGCGACCACCGGGCTCGGCCGGACGCCGACGACCTGCAGCGCCGGGAGGACCGTGACATTGAGGCTGGCCCACACGGGCACGGCCAGCGCAAGCCGACTCGGGACCGACACGCTGATCGGCAGCGCGCACCCGAGGACGACGAGCGCGAGGACGAGCCCGGCCGTGGCCGCGCCGAGGACGCCGAGCAGCAGCCCCGCCGCGCACCCCCCGAGCCCGATCCAGCCCCAGGGCCACGCGCTGGCGCGCCACGGCGCGGGCAGCGCGGTCGTCACCATCGTGTCGCTATCCCCCCTCGGCGAGCCCCAACTCTGACCGGCCACGGCAGCGAGCGGGGCGCGGTCCCTAGGTTCGGCCGTCACCGGCGGACGCGTCGACATGAAGGTGGGGTACGGGCGCTGCAGGACAAGCGGACGAAGCGCGTGGAGCCGTTGCTCGAGCCCGGGGAGGAGCTGCGGGAGGTCTGCTGGCGCCAGACGCGTCCGAACCCGGGTTTCGTCCTCCTTTCTGGCCGATCCTCTTCTTCTCCCGCTACTGGATCTGGGCCTCCACCAGCCAGGCGTCGTGATCTGCACGGTGAAGGGCGGCGGTCGCTCCGACCGGCTTGGGTCGCTCATCGGCTCCCGAAGGGGTGGCACGTCAGTCCGCTCGCTTGGGTCGCGGTGGTCGAGGAGCCTCGGTCACCATCGACGGCAACCCGCCGTGGATCACGCGCCGCTTCTGCAGGACGCCGAGCGCGCCGACGCCGCGGCGCTCGCCGGGCCGCCCCCGGGCGCGGATCCCCTCCGGCGTTGGCGCGTCCGGCGCGGGGCGGACGTAGGGTGGAGGCGAGTGGCGGAGGCCCCCGTGCACGCTGCAGTGAGGATCCCAGGCGAGGTTGAGCTCGGGCAGCGTCCCCCGCGCGTGGGTGCCGCGAGGGCCGGTCTGCGCGCTGCACTCGTCGGAGCGCTCGTGGTGAGCGGCGCGACGCTGCTCGGCGCAGCCCCGGCGCTCGCCGACGCGTCCCACGCGCCGGGTGCGATGCACGCGGCGCGGGCGGTCCACCAGCTGTCGGCGAGCCCGACCTTGGCCTTCGTGCTGTTCGTCGTCGGCCTCGGCGGGCTCATCTTCGAGTTCGTCCACCCGGGGCTGCACCTGCCCGGGGCACTGGGCCTCATCGCCTTCGTGATCTCCCTGATCCTGCTGGGCCGCCTGCCGGTGAACGCCGGCGGGGTGATCCTGCTCGTCGTGGCGTTCGTTTTCTTCATCATCGAACTGAAGGCGGGCGGACACGCCGTCGCCGCGGTGGCCGGCGTCGTGTCACTCGTGCTCGGCGGGCTCTTCCTCTACGACCCGTCGGTGCCAGACGCCCGGGTCTCGCGGCCGCTGCTGATCGCGATCGCGGTGGCGCTCGGTGTGTTCTTCGTGGTGGTCGCGCGAGCCGCGCTGAAGGCCCGGATCGCGCCCGTGGTCACGGGCACCAACACGTTGATCGGGGAGGAGGGGGTCGTGACGCAACCGCTCGACCCCTCGGGGTACGTCAGGGTCCGTGGTGAGGTGTGGGCGGCAACGCTCGACAACGGGGCGGGACCGGCGCCGGTCGGCGCCAAGGTGATGGTGTGGGACGTGCGGGGCCTCACGCTGCACGTCGCACCGGTCGAACGTTCGAGCGGCGGGTCCGACAGCGGCTCGCCGACAGAAGGGAAGGCGAATGCCTAGGACCACGAGGACCCAGACGGCGGTGCTGCCGTTCCGGGTCGTGACGGAGTACACGAGGCTGGTTGTGTTCCGCCTCGGGCGGATGACCGGCGTGAAGGGCCCCGGGGTGGTCGGTGTGCTGCCGATCGCCGACCGGATCATCAGGGTCGACCTCCGCGAGTTCTACCTCGAGATCCCCCGCCAGACCGCGATCACGAAGGACAACGCGCCGATCTCCATCGACTTCATCACGTTCTTCAAGGTGGTCGACGTCGAGGCGAGCGTCGTGCAGGTCGCCGACTTCTCGGGCGCCGCCCAGAACATCGCCGCGACGACGCTGCGCTCGGTGGTCGGCGACATCAGCCTTGACGACATGCTCGCCAAGCGAGACGAGATCAACCAGCTGCTGCGCGCCAAGCTCGACGAGACGACCGAGCGCTGGGGCGTCAAGGTCACCAACGTCGAGATCCGCGAGATCACGCCGCCCCCCGCGGTGCAGGAGGCGATGACCCGCCAGATGTCGGCCGAGCGGACCCGACGCGCCGTGGTCACCGAGGCCGAGGGCGACAAGGCCGCGGCCGTGCTGCGGGCCGAGGGCGACAAGCAGTCGAACATCCTCCAGGCCGAGGGCCAGAAGCAGGCGAACATCCTCCAGGCCGAGGGCGACCAGCAGGCCGCGGCGCTGCGCGCCCAGGGCTTCGCGCTCGCCCTGAACAACATCTACGACGTGGCGAAGGGCGTCGACGCCAAGACGATGGGCCTCCAGTACCTCGAAGCGCTGAAGGCGCTCGGCCAATCCCCGAGCACCAAGTTCGTGCTGCCGCTGGAGCTGAGCAACCTGCTCCAAGGTCTCGCGGGCTACGCGGGCGACGCCTTCCACGACGGGGACCGGGCTGTCCGCGCCAAGTAGCGCGCGCCGAGGCCCGCGATGAGCCGCCTCGACGACAAGATCGTCCTCATCTCGGGCGCGGCACGCGGACAGGGCGCCGCCGAGGCGCGGCTCTTCGTGGAGGAGGGCGCGCGGGTCGTGATCGGCGACGTGCTGCACGAGCCCGGCAAGGCGCTCGCCGACGAGCTCGGCGACGCGGCGCGGTTCGCGGCCCTCGACGTGACGAGCGAGGAGGACTGGGCGGCGGCCGTCGCGCTGACCGTCGCGGAGTTTGGTGGGCTCAACGTGCTGGTGAGCAACGCGGGGATCTCGCCGCCGCCGACGCCGATCAGCGCCACGACGCTCGAGGAGTACGTCCGGGTCATCACGGTGAACCAGGTCGGGACGTTCCTCGGCATTCGCGCCGTCATCGACCCGATGGTCGAGGATGGCGGGGGCTCGATCGTGGTCATCTCGTCGGCCGGCGGGATCGAGGGGACCTGGGGCCTCGGGCCGTACGTGTCCAGCAAGTTCGCCGTGCGGGGCCTGACGAAGGTCGCCGCGCTCGAGCTCGCCCGTCAGGGGATCCGCGTCAACTCGGTCCATCCGGGCCCGGTCGACACGGCGATGCTCGACCCCGAGGCTTGGCACGGCTTCGACGTGCGCCCCACGATGGCGGCCGCGATGCCCCTCGGTCGGCTCGCCCAGCCGTCCGAGATCGCCGAGCTCGTGCTCTTCCTCGCGAGCGACGCCAGCTCGTACTCGACGGGCTCAGAGTTCGTCGCCGACGGCGGGCACCTGGCCGGCCCATTCGTCAAGACCGACTGGCACGCCTAGGCGCTGCGCCTCCGGGTTGGTCGTGATCACCGCGGCGACCGGTTCAGCCTGGTCGCGCGACGGCCACGCCAGCGTGTCCTCCATTGACGACGGCGTGTCCTCGTCCCCACTCGACCGGTCGAGCATCGGGTCGGTCAGGTCGATCTCGCGCAGCAAGGGCCGATCGCGGGTCGCGTCGCTGAGCGCGCGCTCGAGTGCCGTCGACTCCCGCGTGAAGACTTCTCGGAGCCGCCCGCGGACCTCCCAGGCGTAGCGCTCCAACCCGTCGAGCTCGTCCTCGAGCAGCTGGCGCCGCTCGAGCAGCCCAGCGATCGCGGCCCGCGCCTGCGCCGACCGGGCATCCATCAGGGTCTCCGCGGCGTGCTCAGCCTCGGCGACCATGCGACTCGCTCGGGCCTGCGCGTCGGCGACGAGGGACGCGGCCGAGGACTCGGCCTCGGACAGGTGGTGGTCGGCGCTCGCCTGTCCCAAGAGCAGGGTGCGGTGCAGCAGTTCGGCCGCGGTGCGTCGGCGTTCCTCCATCGCTGGCTCGTCGAGGGCCTCGAGCCGGGCGATCGTCATCGCGGCGCGCTCGAGCAGCCCGTCAACCGTCTTGGTGTCGTAGCCGCGCCGGCCGACCGGGATCTCGATCTGCAGGAGGCCGTCGGCGTCGATCTCTTCGAGACGGCGCTCGGCGCCGTCGGGTGCGGGGCGTGCCACGGCGCCTCCTCGGGTCGGGTCGTGGTCAACGACCTCTGATGCCAGTGTGGCCAGTGTGGACAATGATCATGGCGAGGTGCTCGGGCGGGTGTCAAGGGCGGGGTGCCGTCGACCGCGCACAGTGGTGTGTCGGCGCCCGGGTCGTCACGACCAGGGGTCAACCGGCCACCCTCGGTGGTGACAGCGTCCGGTGGCCCGGCCGGGGACGGCGCTGCTGAAGGCCCCTCAGGTTGGGGTGGCTTCCCACACGGCCGTCGCGCCCCGGACGATCAGGTCGGCGCACACGTCGAGGGGCAGTGCCGTGCTGTCGAGCACGAGGTGATACAGGGTGCAGTCGCGGGAGTCGCGGTCGTAGAACCGTCGGACGTACAGGGCGCGGGCTTTGTCGGTCTCACGGAGGCGCCGCGTCGCCTCGGCCTCATCGATCCGCTCGCGCGCCATCGCGGCGCGGATCCGACCCGGCTTCGGTCCGTCGAGTCGGACGTGGAAGGCGTCCGGCCGGTCGGCGAGCACCGCCATGCCCGCGCGCCCGAGGACCACACCGCCGGTCGTGGTCGCCACGTTCCGGATGCTGGCCTCGACGTCGGCGCGCACGCGCTCCTCGGTGCTCACGTCCTCGACGGGTGTCGGGGCGGCGCCGCCGAGCGCGAGCGGCAGTCCGGCGAGCGCTTCGATGATGCGCTGGAAGAGCCGCTCGTGGCGCTCGTCCTCGGCGAGCGACTCGGGGCCGGCGGGCGTCGTCTGACGCGCGAGGTACGGGGTGACCACGCGCTCAAGGAAGGGCAGGTGGAGCTCGTCGGCGACCGCGCGCCCGATCGTGGTGCCCCCGGCACCGTAGGTCGCGGAGATCGTCACGACATGGGGCACGAGCGCGTGAGCGTAGCGGCGTGAGCCCGGCGATCCGCTCTGCCGCGCAGCGATCGGTGAAGATGGGGCGTCCGCCGTGCCGCCGCGCGCGGACGTGCACGACGGAGCAGACCCACGGATCCTGACCCCCGACGCGACGAGCCGGACCCGCGCCGGTGGGTGACGCTCGGCATCGTCCTCAGCTCGGCGTTCATCGTCGTGCTCGACAACTCGGTGCTGAACGTCGCGATCCCGACGATCCTGCGGGACTTCCACACGACGCTGCCGAGCGTCCAGTGGGTCGTCACCGGGTACGCGCTCACGTTCGCCAGCCTGCTGATCATTGGCGGGCGGCTCGGCGACCTCTACGGGCACCGCCGGATCTTCATCATCGGCGCGGCGCTGTTCGGGGCCGGCTCACTGCTGGCCTCGTTGTCGTGGAACGTGTCGTCGCTCATCCTCGGCGAGGCGATCATCGAGGGGATCGGCGCGTCGCTCATGCTCCCGGCGACGCTCGCGATCATCTCGAACACGTTTCAGGGCGCCGAGCGCGGCCTCGCGTTCGCCGGCTGGGGCACCACCGCGGGCGCCGCGGCGGCGTTCGGCCCGCTCGTCGGCGGGTTCCTCACGACCGAGTACTCCTGGCGGTGGGCGTTTCGCATCAACGTGATCGTCGCACCGGTTGCGATCCTGGGCGCGCTGGTGTTCATGCGGCGGACCGAGCGCGCGACCGAGCGGCGGCCGCGCCTCGACATGACCGGTGCGGCGCTGGTGGCGGCGGGCATGTTCCTGCTGGTATTTGCCCTGAGCGAGGGCGCGACCTACGGATGGTTCCGTCCGGTGAAGGACTTCTCGGTCGTGGGAGCGCGGCTCTGGCCGAGCTCGCTTTCGCTCTCGATCATCCCGCTGATCTTCGTCGCCGCCGCGGTCATCCTCACCGCCTTCTACCGCCTCGAGCGGCGCAAGGAGCGCGAGGACCGCGGCCCGCTGTTCGCGTTCGGGCAGCTGCGCATTCTCACGTTCCGCTACGGGCTCCTCACCACGATGCTGCTGGCCATGGGCCAGCTCGGGCTGCTGTTCGTCCTGCCCGTCTTCCTGCAGGAGGGCCGGCACCTCTCCGCCGAGACGAACGGCCTCTGGGTGCTGCCGACCGGGCTCTTCATCGTGGTCGGCGCGCAGCTCGGTGGGCGGCTCACGCGCCGGGTCGGCACGACCGCGGTGGCTCGGAGTGGCCTCGTGCTGGAGACGATCGGGCTGGTCGCCGTGGCCTTCGTCGTGTCCCCGCACCTCAGCTTCTTGCAGCTGCTCCCGGGTTTCGCCCTCTACGGGTTCGGGATCGGGTTCGCGAGCTCCCAGCTCACCAACGTCGTGCTGTCGGCCATCGAGCCCGAGGAGGCGGGCGCGGCGAGCGGCGCGAACACGACCGTGCGCCAGATCGGCGCCGCGCTGGGCGTCGCGGTCATCGGCTCCATTGTGGCGAGCGAGACGATCCGGCGCGCCGTGCCCGCGGTGCACGCCGCTGCCGGACTGTCCCGCGCCGTGCAGGTGCAGGCGGCAGCGCGGCTGCGCTCGCTCGGGCCCAACTTCGCGCCGCCGCGGCTCGCAACCCCGCACGAGGCGGCGATCCTCGAGCGGATCGTGGCGAGCGCGGTGTCCAGCGCGACGCGGCCATCGCTCCTGTTCGCCGCGGGGGTGGTGGGGGCGGGCGCGGCGATCTCGCTGCTGATCCCGCGCATCGGGCCGCCCGTCGAACTCGAGGACGTCGAGGCGCTCGAGCTCGTCGACGCCTGACCTACTCGCCGGCGCTGGCCTCGGCCCACGACCCGGGCGCGTGGCCCTCGACCGCAGCGGCGCGCTCGGTGAAGCGCCACTCGTTGCCGACGCGGGCGAGGCGGTCGCGGTAGCGGCCCCAGTGGTCCGGGCCGGCGGCCGTGACGGCGCGGAAGTAGGAGCTGGCGCGCGCCTCGTCGGGTGTCGGGAACGCCACGTACACCGACGAGACGTGGTGGCGGATCCGTCCCGCGCCGCGCGGGTCCGAGGCGAGGGACCGCTTCGCGTCCTCGAGGAACGCGGTGATCGCCGCGTGGCCGGTCGCCTCGCCCGCGTCCGTTCGCAGGACGCCGTCCTCGGTGAACAGTGCGGCGAGGTCGGCCGAGCGACCCGTGTCAGCGAATCGGACGTACGACGCGAACGTGTGCTGGATGGCCGCCCGGGCCTCCACCTCCCATGCCTCCACGCCGCTCGCTCTCTCGCGGGCCGACCGCGCGTCACGCGCCGTCGGTCGGGGCGGCGACAGTCCAGCACACCCCGGCCGCGCGCAGTTACCAGACGCCCTGCAGGCGGGCCGGGCCCGCCGGCGCGTGCGCCAACAGGTTGGCGCGCAGTGTCTCGAGCGCCCGGGTGCTCGCGTGCCAGTACGCGTCAGCCAGCCCGAACGCGGGCGGCCGCCGCGGCCGGAGCTGCAGTTCGGCCGCAGTCCGCGACCACGGCCCGAGCTCGAGCTCGACGCTCAGCGGCCGCCTCCATCGGGCGACCGACAGGCGGCCGGGGAACGTCCGCACGACGCCGGCCGAGTGCGACGGTGTGACCACGAGCCCGCCGTCGAGCCGGGCCGCGTCGTCGGGTGCCGGACCCCGACGCGCGTCGACGAGTTGCGTGAGCGTGCCGGCGGCAACAGGGGGCGCCAACGCGACGTGTCGCGTGACGCACCAGCTAAGCGGCGTGTCGTCGTCCATGCTGCACCTCCTGCGCTCGAGTGTCGGCACGACACGTGTCGGGCACGCCACGGGCGCGTCACGAGGAAACGACGAATGTGTGAACGAACGTCGCGTGACCGCCGTCACGTTCGCCGGCGCCAGGCGGCTCGACGGCGGGGCCGCGCGGTGCCGGGTCACGAATGAAAGACATCGCCCTCCGCGACGCACGCCGAAGCGCGCGCGTCGACGCAGGACTGGCCGCCGCACGTTGTTTCCGAGAGTCGGCTGACGCCCCGCGTCGGGGCGGCACGAACTACGTGCCGGCTTCCCAGACCTGGTTCACGCGGTTCTGAATCTTGTAGATCCAGATGATGCCGCCGGCGATGGGGATGAACCACCAGAAGCCAGCCAAGGCCGAGATCGTCTGTGGCTGACCAGCGTCTTCCTGGAGGTGCGACACCTCGTTCGGCATCAAGAAGATGTTGATGATGCTGCAGAAGAACGCCAGGAGGAGACCCAGGATGCCCCCGAGGCCCTCACCGCGGTAGTCCTTCATGTCCTGGTACATCACGTAGTACCAGTACAGGCCGTAGATCCCCAGCGTCACGATCGTCAGCAGGACCACCGTAAGCGGCTGACGGACCTTGCCGACCGGCTTTGTGCCGGCTGTCCCACCCTGCGTCATGAGGTCTCCTCCCCGCAGGCGAAAGCAAGCAACTCAAACGCTCAGGCTTCCTAGCACGTCGGCCGGGTCGGCATCGGGGATGCATCGCGAGTCCTGGCCTGTCCCTGTCCCACGGCGCATACTGGGTCCCGGTGGGCCCCGCAGCGCTGGAGTGGATCGCGATCACTCTGGGCCTCGGCGCGATCCTCGTGCTGGTGCGCTACGGCAGCCGGCCCCGTTGCCCGCTGTGCGCCCGCCGGCACGATCGCCGAACCATCAGCGAGCCCGCCCCGGCGCACCCGGTGCCGGTTGCCGCCGACCGGACGACGATCGGCGGGCGCGCCGCGGCGACGTTCACTCCCTCGCAACCGGACGTCGCCTCCCTCAACTGACCCGGCCCGTCGCGCGGGGTGTAAGGAGCCGTCATGGTGACCGTGGCCGGTTCGGTAGCTGTCGTGACCGGCGCGTCGTCTGGGATCGGACGCGCCATCGCCCAGGAGCTCGCAGCGTCGGGCGCGACCGTCGTGGGGCTCGCGCGACGCGAGGCGCGCCTGGCCGAGCTCGCCGAGGAGCTGCGCCGCGCGACACCTGCGTCCGGTTACGTGGTGTGCGACGTGAGCGACACAGACCGGTTCGCGCGGGTGCTCGCCGACATCGAGCGGGACCACGGCCGCATCGACATCCTCGTGAACAACGCGGCGATCTCCGAGCCCGACGGTGAGGGCGTCGAGCCGTACCGGGCGCTCATGGACGCCAACTACTTCTCGGTGGTGGCGGGCACGCTCGCTGTGCTGCCCGGGATGCGGGCCCGGCGAAGCGGCGCTGTCGTCAATGTGTCATCCGACAGCGGGCGCGCCCCGACGCCCGGCGAGCCGGGCTACTCGGCGTCGAAGGCCGCGGTCAGCGCGTTCACGGAGGCCCTCTCGTTCGAGACCGAGGGCGACGACGTCTGGCTCCACGTGCTGTATCCGGGCTGGGTGCCGACCGAGATGACCGAGCCCGACGGCCGTCCCGATCCGCACCAACCTCCGAAGTTCGTGCGCCGGACGCCGGAGCAGGTGGCGCGCCTCGTCGTCGCTGGCCTGGCCCGCCGGCGACTCGAGCTCGACGCCACCCACGTGGCGCGGGTCGCTCCCGTCGCTCGGACCTTCTTCCCCTCGGCGTACCGCAAGGGCGTGCGCGCGACCCTGCGCATGTAGCAGTCGGCGGTCCCTCGCCGACCGTGGGCGCGAGGCATACATTGCGGGCGACCCCACCCCGAGGACCGCGATGGATCCGATAGCGGCCTACCAGCAGACCGTGGTGTGGACTGGGCAGCGGGTGGCGGGCGTCCGCGCTGAGGACTTCGGCCTGCCGACGCCGTGCGCGGAGTGGGACGTGCGCGCGCTCCTTGCCCACCTCGTCGCGGCGATCTGGTACTTCAAGGCGCTCGCCGCGGGCGAGCCCGTCGCCGACCTCATGAAGAGCCTGACCGACCTGGTCGGTGACGACCCGTTCGCGTCGTACGACCAGGCGGCGCGTGCCGGCCTCGACGCGTGGGGTGCGCCGGGCGCGCTCGAGCGCACCTACACGCTGCCGATGGGCGAGCGGTCCGGCAGCGAGGCGCTGCGAATCCATCAGGCCGATCTATTGCTCCACGGCTGGGACCTCGCCGAGGCGACACACCAGGACTCGACGATCGCGTCCGAGCTGGCTGCCTTCGCGCTCGAGACCGAGCGATGGTTCGTCCAGCCGGCGATGCGCGGCGCGGGGCGCGCGTACGCCGCGGAACGCACGTCGGCCGACGACACCGACGAGGCGCGACTGCTGGCGTTCGCCGGCCGCGACCCGCGCTGGCGCTGATCTACGAGATCACAACCTGCACCAGGCCCGAGCTCGAGCAGTTGAAGTACGCCGAGTTGCCCAGCGCGGCGTTCTGCCCGAACGACTCGCCGCTGCACGCGCCGTTGAGCCGATCGGCCGGCGTCTCGTGGTCGATGCCGCCGAGCGAGCTTGCGTTGAGCAGGAACGCGTTGTGCTGCTTGCCGATGATGAACAGCTGCGTACCGTTCGGCAGGAGGGTGGGCGCGGCGGACCCGAGGTCCGCGTCGGCATCGTTGTCGCTGCGCCATTCCGCCGGCTGGAAGTAGTCGGACGGCACCGTGATGTTCGTTCCCCCGCTGAGCGCGGACGAGGTGAGCTTGAACACCCCATCGCTGTAGTCGGTGACACCGAGAGGCGGGTTGTTCGTCGAGTTGCCCGTCGACGCGTAGACGGTGCCTGAGGCATCGACCGCGGGGCTGCCGGTGCCCCAGATCGCGCCCGCGTTGCTGCCCTCCGCCGCCGTGGCGTCCTGGAAGCTGCCGACGATGCTGCCGTCGGCCTGGCTCGCAGCGACGAGATAGCCGCTGTAGGTCCCGCAGTCGCCGGACAGCCCGCCGAAGCCGATGTAGATGTTGCCGTTCGCCGCGAGGAGCCCGGCGCGCTGCTGTTCGGCCGCCGGCTGGTCCTGCGTGGTCATGGCGGTCGGGTCGATGTCCTTTGGCGTCAGCGTCTCGGTTCCGCTGCTCGGATCGACGGCGACGAGCTCGTGCTCGGGCGGGTCGGCGTTGGCGGCCGTGCCCGTCTGCACCTCACCGACCGCGTAGACGCCGTCCGAACCGAGCGCCAGGTTGCTCGTGATACCGAGCGGGAAGATGTCCCCGCACCCGCTGAGATTGGTGAACGAGTCGACATGGCTCTGTGTCTCGGGCGGCCCGATGTGGACCGGACCCCACACCTTGTTCCCGGTGGTCAACGTGAAGCCGTACAGCGAGTTGTTCTCGGTGCCGACGACGACCATGTTGTTGACGATGAGCGGTCGCGACTGGACGATCCCGTCGAGCGCGAAGGCGGTGCCCGACGTGTTCGACGTCCAGGCGATGGAGCCGCTCGGGGTCACTCCTGGCTGAACGGCGACAACCTTCGTTCCGCTCTCGATCACCACCCATTTCCCGTCGGCGCTCACCTCGGGAGTCGGGAAGTGCTCCTGGCCATCGAGCGGGACCGGGTAGTGGGCCTTGATCGCTCCTGCCGACGGGTCAACTTCGTCGAGCTCGTTCGCCCCCTTGTTCATCGCCCAGAGCGCGTTGTTCGTGGTGTCGGCGACGACGGGCCCGTCGATGCCCGCGTCGTGCCACCCGAGGGTCATCAGGCCGGGCGGCGGCGGAGGAGGAGGAGGCGGTGGAGGCGGCGGTGGCGGGAGCGGCTGGCAGGCCGCCAGCACCCCGACGAGGCCAGCGAGTACGACGAGACCGAGTGATCGAGAGCGCATGCGGCTGGTCCTCACATCCAGTCGTCCTGGTTTCGGCCCCCGGCCCGCCTGACCTTAAGCCGGGTCGTCTCGGGGGTGGCGACGCGAGCTCACCGGCGCGGCTTGGCTGCGTCGGCGCCGGATTCGGCAGGAGGATTTCGACACCCCGGGCGTATGCTCCGCCCATGGCCGACCAGGCCCGGTTTTCTGAGCTCGCGATGCCGTACATGGACGCGCTCTACTCGGCCGCGCTGCGCATGACCCGGAACCCGGCGGACGCCGAGGACCTCGTCCAGGAGACCTACCTGCGCGCCTACCGCGGCTTCTCGGGGTTCAAGGACGGGACGAACCTCAAAGCGTGGCTCTACAAGATCCTGACGAACACGTTCATCAACACGTACCGGGCGCGCAAGCGCCGCCCGGAGGAGACGGACCTCGACGACACCGAGGACTTCTCGCTGTATCGCCGCCTTGGCGGGCTCGAGGCCGCGGCCGCGGACCGCACCCCCGAGACGGAGGTGCTGGAAGCGATGCCCGAGGCCGTGGTGAAGGAGGCGCTCGAGTCGTTGCCCGAGCAGTTCCGCATGGCCGTGCTGCTCGCCGACGTCGAAGGCTTCTCCTACAAGGAGATCGCCGAGATCATGGGGGTGCCGATCGGGACGGTGATGAGCCGGCTGCATCGTGGAAGAAAGCAGCTCCAGTCGCGGTTGTGGCAGTTCGCAGAGCAACGAGGGCTGCTGCCGGAGCCGGCGACCGCCGCCGGGCCCTAGCCTGGTCCGGGTTCATCGAGGGGGATCAAGGACCCGTACATGGACTGCGAATCAGCGTCGCACCGGATGTACCACTACCTGGACGGGGAGCTCACCGTCTGGCGCCGCTGGGTCATCACTCGTCATCTCGACCACTGCCCGCCGTGCGCGCACGGCTTCGACTTCGAGATGGAACTTCGCCAAGTGATCGCGTCCCGCTGCCGCGACCGGGTGCCGGAGGATCTGAAGCGTCGGGTGGCCGAGCAGCTCGGTCTCGCCGCGGACGAGGAACGCTGACGCCGACCATATGATGGCGGCGATGCCCGTCCTCGCCAACCAGAACTACCCGTGGTTCTACTGGGCCGCGCCGATCCTCGCGGTGAGTGGTGTGGGCCTCATCCTTGCCTTGTCCGGTGGCTACCTGAAGAAGGTCCTCTTCCCGAAATACCGGGGCCGCAAGGTCGAGGAGTGACGAGCGTCGCGCCGATCGCGCCAGGCCGGGCGGGGCCGGACCCCGTCGACTGGGCGCTCGCGTCACGGGTCGCGCGACGGGTCGCCGGACGTGACCCGCTCACCGACTCCTACCTCGCCGAATCGCTGCGCGAGGACTTCGCCGACGTCACGGCGCACGCTGAGGCGCTCGTCGGCGACTTCACCGGCTTGCGCGCGCCCGGAGTGGCGACGGCCAAGGTGCTCGACC